>JANXMC010000248.1 GCA_025354825.1 Myxococcales bacterium | reverse complement strand
GAAGACGACGTCATTCTCGGCGTATTGCCATTAGCGTTCGACTACGGCCTTTACCAGATGATCATGGCGTTTCGAATGGGCGCGCGCCTCGTTCTCGAGCGGTCGTTCAGCTTCCCCGCGCAGGTGCTCAAGACCGTGGTCGAGGAAGGGGTCACGGGCTTCCCTGGCGTGCCGACGATTTACGCCATCATGGCCGAGATGAAGACGCTGAAGTCCTACGATTTCAGCAAAATTCGCTACGCATCGAACACGGCGGCGGCGCTCCCCGTGAAGCACATTTTGATGCTGAAGGATCTCTTCCCAGGCGCGCAGATCTACTCGATGTACGGGCTCACCGAGTGCAAGCGGTGCACGTACCTGCCACCCGCGGACATCGATCGAAAGCCGACGAGCGTCGGCATCGCAATCCCCAATACCGAGCTGTGGATCGTCGACGAGAGCGACAAACGGGTTGGCCCGGGCGAGGTTGGCCAACTGGTCATTCGCGGCGCCACGGTGATGAAGGGGTATTGGGAGAAACCCGAGCAGACCGCCCAAAAGCTGCGCCCGGGCCCTGTGCCCGGCGAGCAGGTTTTGTACACGGGCGACTTCTGCCGCCTGGACGACGAGGGGTACCTCTATTTCGTCGGGCGAATGGACGACATCATCAAATCGCGCGGCGAGAAGGTGGCGCCGAAAGAGGTCGAGGGGGCGATCATGAACATCCACGGCGTGAAAGAAGCCGCCGTGATCGGTGTGCCCGACGAGATCTTCGGCGCCGCCGTGAAGGCGTTCGTCGTTCTCGAAGAGGGCGTCGCGCTCACCGAGAAAGACATTTTGCGCGAGTGCCAAGCGCGCCTCGAGAGCTTCATGGTCCCCAAATACGTCGTGTTCCTCGGCGAGCTGCCGAAGACCACGACGGGGAAAATTAAGAAGACGGGCCTCGCGTGAATCTCTCGCGACGCGAGGCGCGTCGAGCGCTCACGGCGCGGCGGGGTGAATTTTCTGCTTCGCCGTTTTTGCGGCGCCGTCGGCACGGGCCGACGTACCGGGTGCCGCCGAGCGCGGCGCCGTCGGCTCGAGAGCGCGGTCCGACACGGTGAACTGGTCTTCGCCCGGCGGGTTGTACGCCGGATCGTTCGCGCGCGAGTCGCTCGACGGCGGGGCCGCGAGGGCCTCTTCGAGCGGCGTCATCGGCGCGGGCTTGGGCGCAGAGGCGCAGCCGAAGGCAAAGAGCGAAACGCTCGCGACGACTGCCAACGAAGCCTTCATCGAATTTGAAAAAGCCATGGAACCCCTCCCAGGAAAGTGAAACGCGCGGCCCGGTCGCCGCGCGAAACATGTTCTAGTGAGTTCCGTTCAGTTCGTAAATAGACAGTGAGCCGGGAACCCAAAGGTTGCCCGGCTCACGGTTCGAAGCAGGCCCGCCGGAGGCTTTTGAAAGGCCTTCGGCGAACGTCTCTGGTGCGGCTCAGTGCGCCTTCACGTGGTGCTTCTTCGCGCCGGTCGCCTTTGCGTCGGCGTGCTTGCCGGGCATGTGGCTCGAGGCCGAGGCCTTCTCGTGCGCGTCGTCGGCGAGGGCTCCCATGGTGGCGAGGGCGATCTCGAGAACGTCGCCCTTGGCGCGAACGAGGTAGTTGGGTACGCCGTCTTTGAAGGCGACCGAGAGCTCGGCGCCGTTGCCGTCGTTGGTCACGCGAATCGATCCGATGCGCGCGTCGCGTGCGGCGAGCGGCCCAGCGGCCTCGAGGGAACGGCGGTTCGGAATGACGATCGTGAAGCCCGTGGGCTGCGACGCGCCTTGGATCTTCTCGATGGGGCCGTCCATCTTCAGCTTGAGCACGTTGCCGTGGGACACGGGACCGTTCGTGAACGGCGCGACCACGAGGCGGTGCTTCTTGTGCCCCTGCCCATCGGCCCCTTCCGTTCCGTCGTCAGGCGACTCGTTGGACGCGAAGGAGGACGACGGCGTAATCGTCGCCGGCGGCATCGCCATCGGCGCGGCGGTGAGGCCGGGCGGAATCATCCCCGGCGTGCCCGCTTGCGCGAGCGTCGTGGGGTCGAGGGCGGGCGGGCCTGCGGGCGTGGCGGACGCGCCCTCGGCCGGCGCCGTGCTCGCGGTGGTGGAGGCCGACGGTTTGCGCATCGCGACGCCGACCAAGAGCACGGCCGCGCCGATGGCGACGCCGAGACCGACCTTGCGAATATCGATCCTCGACTTCGGGATGGCGAAGCCGTCGTCGATCTCGCTCGCGCTCACTTCACTGGCACCGCGCACGACCTTGCGGCCGCTCGTGTGGAGGCCGCCGCCCGGCGCGGGGGCCGTGGTGCGACGCACGGGCGCCGTCGTCTCGTCTTTCGCGTCGCCCTTCGCCTTGGCCGCAAGGAGCGCCACTGTGACCTGCGCGCGCTTCGCGAACTTGGTAATCGCCGGCATCACTTCCGCGGCGCCGCGCGCGAACGCGCCCTTCACGCCGCCCGACGCGCGCTTGATCGCCTCGAGATCGTCGTCGTCGCTCGCGCTCTTCGCAGACACCGCACTCTTGCTCTTCGCAGAGCTCGACGTGCTCGACGACGACATGCTCGACGACTTGCTCTTCGACGAGGTCGAGCCGGCAAGCGACACCGACGGGCGCGTCGCGCGCGAATCGGTCGCGCTGGGCGCCGGCGTGCAGTCTTTCTCCCCGTCGCTCGCGGCAACGCTCGCGTCGAGAAGGTCGGTATATTTGAGCGTGACGATGAGGTTCGGGATCTTCGAGCTGTCGTCGACTTCGACCTGCACGCGATCGATCCGCACGGCGCGCTTGTCGCCGGTGGTCGCGTCCTCGATGTCGAGCTCTTTGCCCACGCGCAGGAAGCCGAGCTCGCTCGCAACGGCGACCGCGCTCTCCTTCGAGGCCTTCACCTTGGCGCGCATCGGCGAGCCGAGGCCTTCGATATGGAGGCGGACCTTCGAGCCGGGCTCGTGGGCGATACGCTGCGGCGGAAGGGCATCTCGGCCCGTTGCGCCCATGTCGATGTCGATCCCGATACCGTGGCCGCCGTTCGGATTCGTCGCGCCCGTGAGGTGCCGAAGCGCCTGCGCGCTCTCTTCGTCGATCTCGTCGAAGCGTAGACCGAACTCGCCGCCGCGCCCCTCTTCACGACGCCAGATCACTTCGGCCGATGCGAGCACCGAGCCTCCGGGGCCTGCGTCGAACCTGCACGACAGGCGTTGACCTAGGTCGGGCAAGTAAGCCGTGCGAAGGTGCATCCCTTCGTCGGACACGTCGATGGCCTGCGCCTCGAAGGCCGGCCCAACGGCGCCGCCGACTTCGACGAGCCCTTCGAAGGGCATACGCGTCGCCGCGCGCCTCGTGTCCGAGGCAGAATCAGTCGAGTCCTGGCTATCGTGGCGCACGTCTTCGCTTCGCATGAGTCCCTCCACGGGCGGTGGAATACGGGCGCTCACTTCGAGGAGGAGCGCGTCGTGTAGATGGCGGTGCTGTCCTTCCGCGATAGCCGTGAGCTGGAATCGGGGCCAAGTTTTCGCGAGCACGCGCACGCGAGAATTTCCACGCGATTTCGCGCTACTTCGATAAGTTGTCTAACGCGAAATGACGACTCATCTCATCCTCGACATCGAGACGATTCCCGATCCGGAGCTGCCCCGCGCGGACGACTCCGACAAGGTGCCGCCTCCGCCCTTCAACCAGATCGTGACCGTCGGCTGCATGCTGCTCGAGGACTACCTTCCCATGCGCATCGGCTGCGTCGGCGAAGGGAAAAACGAGATCGCCATTCTCACCGACTTCGCCGCGTGGCTCGATAAGGCGAGGCCCTGCGTGGTCACGTGGAACGGCCGCGGCTTCGACATGCCCGTCATCACGAGCCGCGCGCTGCGCCACGGCGTGTCGATGCCGTGGTGGTTCTCCGATCGCAATACGCGCTACCGCTTCACGCCCGACGGCCACTTCGATCTCATGGATTTCCTCGCCGACTTCGGCGCCGCGAAATCGGGCAAGCTCGACGTCTACGCAAAGCTCGTTGGCTTCCCCGGCAAGGTCGGCGTCGACGGATCGCAAGTCGCGCCCATGGTGCACGCGGGGCGCCTCGACGAGGTGAATGCGTACTGCCTCTGCGACGTTGCGCAGACGGCAGCAATCTTCCTCCGCACGCAGCTTCTACGCGGCGTCATCGATCGCGCGCGCTATGTCGACCTTGCCCGCGGCCTGCTCACCTTCATCGACGCCGAGCCGCGCCTCGAGCCGGTCGCGTCGAAGGTCGACCGGCCACGATTCCTACTCGAGCCGAGCTCGCCGCCGACCGCACCCCCCGCATGACTCTCACAGAAAAAATCTAACGAGGAGGCGGGGAGGCAAGGAGGAAGAAGGGATTTTCTTTGTGGATGCAGAATGCACCCATAAAAATCTCTTACCTCATCTCCCTCCTTGCCTCCCCGCCTCCCCGTCGAATTACTCTCTTCGGGCTTCGATAGGTTAGAGCGGGATGTTCGAGTGTTTCTTCGGCGGGTTCGAGTCGCGCTTGTCTTTGAGCATGTCGAGGGAGCGCGCGAGACGTGCGCGAAGCGTGCGCGGGTAGATGACTTCGTCGATGAAGCCGAGCTCGGCCGCCTTGTAGGGGTTCGCGAACTTCTCTTTGTACTCTGCAACGAACGCCGCGCGCGTCTTCTCGGGGTCGGCCGACTTGAGAATCTCGTTGCGGCGCACGATGTTGACCGCGCCCTCGGCGCCCATGACCGCGATCTCGGCGGTTGGGAATGCGAGGTTGATGTCGGCGCGAATGTGCTTCGACGCCATGACGTCGTAGGCGCCGCCGTAGGCTTTGCGAAGGATGATCGTAACCTTGGGGACGGTCGCTTCGGCGAACGCGAACAGCAGCTTCGCGCCGTGCTTGATGATGCCGCCGTACTCTTGATCCGTACCGGGCAAGAAGCCGGGCACGTCGACGAAGGTGACGATCGGGATGTTGAAGCAGTCGCAGAAGCGGACGAAGCGCGCGGCCTTCATCGATGCGTCGATGTCGAGCACGCCGGCGAGCACCTGCGGCTGGTTGGCAACCACACCGACCGCACGCCCGCCGATGCGCGCGAAGCCAACGACGATGTTCATCGCGTAGAGCTCGGCGATCTCGAAGAGGTGCCCGTCGTCGACGACGGCGCGCACGACCTCTTTCACGTCATATGGCTTGTTCGACTCGGCGGGGATCATCGCATCGAGCTCGGGTACCTCACGCGTCGCCGGATCGCTCGTGGGCTTGAACGGCGGATCCTCGTGGTTGTTCGACGGGATGAACGAGAGCATCTCGCGGATCTGCCCGATGCACGTCTTGTCGTCGGGCGACGTCAGATGACACACGCCGCTCTTCGTCGCGTGGGCGTTGGCGCCGCCGAGGTCTTCTTTCGTGACCTCTTCGTGGGTCACCGCCTTGATGACGTCGGGCCCCGTGATGAACATGTAGCTCGTGCCTTCGACCATCAGGATGAAGTCCGTGATGGCGGGCGAGTACACGGCGCCTCCGGCGCAGGGGCCGAGGATCGCGCTGATTTGCGGGATGACGCCGCTCGCGAGCGTGTTGCGGAGGAAGATGTCGGCGTAGCCCGCGAGCGACTCGACGCCCTCTTGAATGCGCGCGCCGCCCGAGTCGTTGAGCCCAATCACGGGCGCTCCGACCTTCATGGCCATGTCCATCACCTTGCAGATCTTCTGGGCGTAGGCGCCCGAGAGCGACCCGCCGAAGACGGTGAAGTCTTGCGCGAAGACGAAGACCTTGCGGCCGTCCACGAGACCGTGGCCGGTCACGACGCCGTCGCCGAGGAACTTCTGGGCGTCCATCCCGAAGTCGTTGCAGCGGTGCGTGACGAACCTATCGAACTCGATGAACGAGCCCGGATCGAGGAGCAGATCGATTCGCTCGCGCGCGGTGAGCTTGCCACCCTCGTGCTGCTTTTTGATTCGATCGGCACCCCCTCCGAGGAGCGCTTTCGCGTTCAACTCATCGAGGGTTTGAAGCTGCGGGCCCGGCGGTCTCGAGGCGCTCGACATGTGATTGAGCGCCCTTATATCGCACCAATTACCCGCCCGCCCAGAGCTTCGCGAGCAGTGCGGCGCGGCTCTTCACCTTTCCTTTGCGAAGGAGCGCGCTCACGTGGACTTCGACCGTGACCTCGGCGCACGCGAGGCTCTCGGCGATGACCCGGTTCGACGAGCCGCGCAAGAGCTCACGAAGCACCTCGATTTGCCGGGGCGTGAGCTCGTTTTCGTGGGCGAACGACTCGAGCCGTGCAAGGGGCGCGACGGCGCGTTTCTCGGCGACGAGCACGGCGCGGAGGGTGCGCCGTTTCGAGTCGCTGGGCTCGGCAAGCGGGACGACGTTGAGACCACGACCGCTGCCGGCGACGGCTGCGGCCGTGATCCGTTTGGCGAGGGCCGCGCCTCCCGCGACGAGGGCCGCGTGCCCCGCGGCGTTGGCGTGGAGCACCGCGCCGTCGTCGTCGGCGAGAAACCCGGCCGCGGGCATCGCATCGAGCAGCGCCGCCGCACCGCCGGCCGCCGAGCTGCCGTCGTGGATCGCGTGCTCGGCCGCGAGCCTTCGTGTGAGCGTCGGCGCGAGGGCGGCGAGGCGCTTCAACGCCGTGGTCGCGAGCGGCTTCGCGTCGAACACCACCACCACCGCGACCAGCGCCGGCCCATCGGTGAGGCGCACGCTGGCGAGCGCCCCTTCGCCGTTGGCCGCGTAGGCGTCGTCGTACACGTCGGCCACGAGCGCGTCGTCGCTCGCATCGTTGGAGGTGGCAGCAAAGCGCTTCAACCCGGCGCGAATGCGGGTCGCGAGCGCGGGCGACGCCGCATCGACGGCGAGCACGTCGACCGACGCTGCGAGCGTGGGCCGGTAGAGAGCAACGGCGTCGACGCCAAAGGCATTTCGGAGCGCGGCGAGAACATCGGTGAAGACCGGTCGCCTGTCGGTGCTGCGAAATGGGAGTGCCAAAAGGGAGACCGCGAGGTCTTTCATGTGCCCGTGTCTTACGTAACGTCCGCGCCGTGATCACGTGAGCCGTGGGATAATTCGCGCCAGAGCTACGCGTTTACGCAAGTGGCTCCGCGCGCGCGCCCGACGCGAACAGGAGCACGGCGCCGTGGCAGGCGCGACGCCGTACGCGGCTCGCGCGTCCGCGCCTATTTCACGGCATGGCCGCACACGCCGTGCGGATGACGTTCGCCAACGACCCCCCGAAAAAGCTCTGGTAAGCTGGTCTTGAGGTCTCTTGCCGCTCTCTCGGTTTACGCCATGAACCAGCACTCGATGACCATGCCGGCCTATCCCCAGAGTGGGGAGGTGATCGACGGCAAGTACCAGGTCGAGCGCCTTCTCGGCGAAGGCGGCATGGGTGCGGTTGCGCGCGCGACGCACCTTCTTCGCAAGGCGCCGGTGGCGCTCAAGTTCATGAGCCCGCACGTGATGGCCGTGTCGGGCGCGGTCGAGCGGTTCCTCAACGAAGGCGTGGCGGCGTCGCAGATAGATAGCGAGAACGTCGTCAAAGTCTTCGACGTCGGCCGCCTCGCCAACGGCGCGCCGTACCTCGTGATGGAGTGTCTGGACGGGCAAGACCTGTCCGAGCTACTGCAACGCGAAGGGCGCCCGGGCCTCGCCGACATCGAGCGCTCCGTGCATTTTGTGATTCAAGCGCTGCGCGGTCTGCAGGTCGCCCACGACGCGGGGATCATCCACCGCGACATGAAGCCGTCGAACTGCTTCGTGATTCAGAAAGACGGCGAGCCCGACTTCGTGAAGCTGCTCGACTTCGGCATCAGCAAGGTCAAGCAGCAGGGCGGCGGGCATCTCACGCAGACGAACTCGGCGCTCGGCACGCCGCTGTACATGTCGCCCGAGCAGGCGAAGAGCGCGCGCCACGTCGATCTGCGAAGCGACCTCTATTCGTGCTCGATCATCCTTTACGAGCTGCTCACCGGGCGCACGCCGTTCTTTTCCGAGAGCGGCGAGTTCACCGAGATCCTCTTCAAGATTTTCACGACCGAGCCGCCCGACGTCAAAACCCTCCGCCCGGACCTGCCCGATGGGTTGGCCGCGGCGATCATGAAGGGCCTCGCGCGCGAGCCGGGCGATCGCTACGTCGACGCCGCGGACATGGCCGAAGCGCTCGTGCCTTGGGCGGACGAGCGGAGCCGCCAGGTCGTCACGCGCATTCGGCACCGCGCGGCCAACCAGGGGCGGCCGACGAACGTGCCGCTGTCCGAGCTCGGCTCACAGTCGACGAACCAGTCGATGGCGGCCGGCCCGCGCGCGGTGATTACGCCCTACGCCGGTTCGGGGGCGGTCCACGGCTCTGGCAAGCTCACGCCGGCCGAGGCCCTCGCCAACACGCGCTACAGCAGCGTGCCCAGCGCGCCGGGGCTCTCGCAGGTCGGCGGCGACACGGCGAACGTGAGCGCGGGCGCGGGCGGCGCCGATCGCACCGCGATGAGCGCGAGCAACGACACGATCGCCGACGGCGCGCGCCCAACCGGCACGATGGCGCCGAAGACGCCCATCGCGATCTTCATCGCACCCGCCGTCCTCGTCCTCGGCGCCATCGCGGCCGTCGGCGTGTACCGCTCGAAGCCTGCCTCGCAAACGCCCGCGACGATCACAGCGCCCAACGATACGGCCGCCATCGCGCCTCCGCTGGTCGTGCCGATCGAGCCGCCCGCGGCGCCGTCCGCAATCATCGTCAATGCCGCGGCGCCCAGCGCAAGCGCGTCTGGGTCCGCCGCCCCCGCGCTACCGCTCGCGAGCGCTGCGGGCCCTCAAATACGTGTTCCGAAGTCTCCCGCCACGACCGGCGCGCACACCTCGGCGCCTTCTGAAACCGAACCGAAGAAGCCGCGCCTCGGCGGCATCACCATTCAGGAGTGACTGCGCATCGCGCATCGCGTTCTCACCTTCGAGATTGCGGCACGACTTCGCGGGAAAAGGTCCTTATGCACCGTCGACTAGCCTTTCCGAGCGCTCTCCTCGTCCTCGTCGCAGCATCCGCAACGCTCTCGGCGCCGGAGGCCTCCGCGCAGCCGAAGAAGCCGGCCGTGGCCGCGAAAAAGAAGCCCATTCGTGACGAGCTCCCCGACCCGGCGCGCAAGGCGTGGGACTCCGCGAAAGAGCTCTTCGAGGCCAACGACTACGCGGGCGCGCTTGTAGAATACACGCGTGCCTACGAGCTCTCGAAGAACCCGCGGGTGCTGTTCAACGTCGGCGTGGCCGAAAAATCGCTGAAGCACTACGCGCGGGCGAGCGCGCGGTGGAACCAGCAGCTCGTCGAGTCGGCGGGCAAGATGACCTTCGAGGAGGAGCGCGACATCCGCGACGCGATCTCGACGGTGCAGTCGTTCGTGTCGACCGTCGAGATCACCGCCAACGAAGACGGCGCGACGCTCTTCATCGACAACCTCGAGACCGGCACGACGCCGTTCAAAGCCCCGGTGCCGATCGACGTCGGCCGCCACACGCTCGCCCTTCGCAAAGACGGCTTCCTCGAGAAGAGCGAAGTCATGGACATCAGCAGCGGGCAGCCGAAGAAGGCGTCGTTCAAGATCGAGCCGGCGCTCAAGAAGAGCCTCGTCAGCATTCAGGTCGCGGGCGCGCCCGGCGCGAACGTAATCATCGACGGCATCGACATGGGGCTCGCGCCGTTCAAGGGCGAAATCGCGGCGGGTCGCCACACCTTCGAAGCGCGCGCGGGCGGCTACGTGACGGCGCGGCAGACGAGCGAGGTCGTCTACAAAGAGCCTCTCGATCTCACGCTCAACGTGTCGCAAGAGCGGCACGAAGGCAAAGTGAAGGTGTCGGTCAACGAGAGCAGCGCGACCATCGAGATCGACGGGAAGATCGTCGGCTCCGGCGCGTGGGAGGGCGTGCTGCCGTCGGGCGGTCACCAGCTCGTCGTGCGCAAGCCGGGCTACCAGACGTATTCGACGGACATCGCGCTGAGCGACGACCAGGTGCGCAGCGTCACGGTGCCGCTCCAGGCTGAAACGCGCGGCCAGGGTTGGGTCTGGTGGACGGCCGGCACGCTCGCCGTCATCGGCGGCGGCGCCGTCGCGAGCTACTTCATTCTCAAGCCGAGCGAGACTGCGAAGGTCAGCGGCACGATCGATCCGCAGATTCCCGTGTACGCCGCCCACTTCCGGTACTGAGCCCTTCTGCAGGGAGCCCACTCCGCAGACTCCGCAGACTCCGCAGACTCCGCTTCACTCGCTGCGCACGCCCGCGCGGCAGCCACTTAGAACGAGGGAACCTCGAATGCGACACGCCCGTAATCTCTTCGCCAAGGTCGGCATCGCGCTCATTTGCATCCCCGCCGCGCTCTACGTCGGCTGTTCGAGCACGAAGCCGACCGAGCTCGTCTCGGGCATTACGACGCAGATGCAGGTCCCGAAGGATCTAAAGGCCATCGGCTTCATCGTGCAGCGAAACGGCGGCCCACCGCAGTGCCACTCGTACCAAGTCGAAGTGCGCGGCGATCAGGGGTTCGTCACGCTGCCGCGAACGCTCGCGACGGAGCCCGCCGTCGACGCGAAAGTGCCGGTTACGATTTCGATCTTGGGCTTCAAGATCCTGCCCAGCGACAGCTTCGAGACCGACTGCCTCGCCAACCCGAAGAGCCTCACCGCAGGCCCCACGACGGACGGCTCGCAGAACGAGGTCGTCATTCTTCGCCGCGCGCGCACGCCCTACGTCGACAGCCGCATTCTCTACATGCCGATGCCGCTCAAGCAGGCGTGCACCGACGTGAAGTGCGAGGACGACAAGACCTGCAAGGCAGGCAAGTGCGTCTCGATGGATATCGATCCGACGAAGCTCGTCGACTACAACGACGGGCTCATTTTCGGCAATACGAACACCTGTTTCACGGCCGTCGAGAGCGCGGCGCAGCAGGCGCGCGGCGCGGTTCCGTGCTTCCCCAAAGTGGGCACGCTCCCCGCGCAGGTCGTCGACAAGGCGACGTGCAAATACAAAGTACCGCTGCCCGATCCGCTGCCCGCGGGGGTCACGCTCAAGGGGTTGAACGTTCGCATCACGCACGCGAACTTCAACACCGAGGTGCTCGACCTCGAGCCGATGGATCAGAACACCGACGACAAAGAGGGGTTCTCGATCCCCGACGCGGCCAAGCCGTTCGAGTTTCAGATAGCGCCCAACTTGTGTGAGTTGATCAACGGCAGTGGAAGCGGCGCGACGCGCATTCCGCCGAAAATCATCAACGTTCAAACGAGCGTGTTCTGCCGCTCGAAGACGGCGCTGCAGCCGATCTGCGACGACGACTTGTCCGTCATTCAAGAGACCGGCACGGGCGACTCGACGAAGCCCAACACCGCCTGCTTCGCCGATGCATCGCTCACGCCCGCGCCGAGCATGCTCTACGTCGTGATGGACCGCTCGAAAAGCATGAGCCCGTTCTTCGGAGCCAAAGGTCTAAACCAGGTTCTCGAGCTGTCGCTGCAGGATCCGTCGCTGCTCTCGACGAAGATCGGCTTCAAGTTCGTCCCGGCCGCGGCGGCCGACTGTTCGTCGACGCAGACCGCGCCCAACCCGTTCGCCGCGCTCACTGCGCCGGGGGACATTCCGTTTCAAGATGCGGAGCCCGCGCGCCAGGCGATCGCGACGAAGGTTGGCAACGCGGCTAACCTGCTCACCGCCGACGGCCCCGTGTATCTCGACGCGGCGTTGCGAAATGGCGGCGCGTACCAAGCGCTCCTCGACGCGCGCCAGCCGGCGGGGCAAGCGACGCCGACGCGTTTCAATCGCCAAGCCGTGCTCGTCATCGGCAACCGCGACTTCGCCACGCAGTGCGCGGGCGCGGGCGCGGGGCAGAGCCCGGCGGACTTCGCCGCAGCAGCGCTCGCAGGCCCCGCGAAGATCGCGACCTACGCGGTCGTCCTCGGCCGAATCGACGATAAGGGTACGCCGGCCGACACGTCCGATGACACGAAAGCCGACCAGACGGCGGTGGTGGCAGCGGCCGATGCGCTCGCGACGGCCGGCGGAACATCGGTGTTCGACGCGACCGAGAAACCCGAGAAGGGCTTTGAGGCACTCTCGACGGTCGTGAACGATCTCTCGAGCTGCCTGTACCAAGACGTCACCGAGCTCACGAACGCGAAAGCGACGAACAAGCTCGCGTCGTACAACCTGTCGTATCAAAACTTCGCATTCGACGGCACGAGCTTCACGAGCGAGAAGGTCGACCTGGCGTTCAACGCGAACTGCGCGGAGGCGACGCAAGCCACCGAAACGGGTTGGAACGTAGACCCCACTGACAACCGCATCCGCATCTGCGGCACGACGTGCTCGGCGCTCCGCGACGCGCTCCTCGCGACGTCGACGTTCGCCGCCGTCGCGACGCCTCCCACCAGCTCACCGGGAATCGCGATTCGCGTGAACCGTCCGTGCGAGTGATGTGAAATGAGAAACGCGCTCTATCCCATCGGGTAGAGCGCGCTCGAATCGCCAGCACCGCAATCCGCGAGGCACCCAGAGGGGCTCGCGGATTCCCTGTTTTCAGGGCCCGAACTGCATTCCCAGATATGGGCCGATAAATACCTGCGACCCATTTGCCATATCGTATTGCGGTGTCGCCAGCGGGCTCGGCACCTGCGGATTCGCCGGGTCGACGCTGCCTAAGCGCTCGTCGCTCGACTGCGTCTTGGCGCTCGTGCCGGCGTTCTCGAGCCACATCACGGCGCCGAGCGCGATCGCGATCGCGGGCGTTACTCGGTATTGCAGCGAGAGGTCGACCGAGATGCCCGGCGAGACGTACCCCTTCGCGTCGGACACGGTGATGTTGCGGGCGCCAGAGCGGTCGGTCGCGTCCGTCGTGCGCTGCATCGCGATCGTTTTGTAGGCGAGGCCCACGCCCGCCGCCGCGGCTACACGGACCTTGGCGCTTTGAAACGCGACGCGCGCGCGGATGGCGCCGAGGCCGCCGCCGCGTAGGAACCGAAACTTCTCTTCGCGCGCCGGCGCCGCGATGAGCGGGTTGATCGCCGACCCCTTCACGCCGTCGAACGTCGCCTTGGGCGAGACGATGTCGCCCATACCGCCGAAGAACAGCTCGAAGCCGATGGGGTTGAACGAGTAGCCGACGAACGCATTGAGGCCGGCGCCGATGGGCGTGGGCGCGTCGCAGCTCGTCGCGCCGAGGGTATCGCACGACGACTCGACCGAGTTTTTCGAGCCGCCGGGCATGAGGTAGAACGCGAGGTTGAACCCGCCGTAAACGCCTTCGAACGAGCGCTCGGCTTCGACCTTGCCGCTCCCTTCGAGAGTGCTCCCGGTCTGCTTCAGCGTCACGGTCTCGACGAGCGTCTGCTTGTCGGCGAGGTTCACGCGCTTCTCGTACCGCTCGTACCCCTCGCGCGTGACCGCGACGACGTGGGGGCCGACCGAGACCTCGCCCGCGAACGACCCTTCGGCCATCGGCTTGCCGTCGAGAAGCACGAACCCTTTGTTGTCGCTCGTGCGCACTTCGAGGCGCGCGATGAACGCGCTCGCGACGAGCTCGACGTCGGCGGTCTTTCCGCGCGCGACCTCGACGACCGCCTTGGGCGCGGTGAGCGACGCGCTCTTGCCGCCGACCTCGTGGCTGCCCGGCTCGACGTCGCCTTCGTAAGGCGTCGGCCCCACGTCGACGCCGTCGATGGAAACGCGAATCGCCTGCCCGGTCTTCTCTTTGACGCTCACGTGGCCGGTTTTCGGCTCGCGCTGAAGCGTCACGTCGACAATCGCCTTGCCGTTCGCGCCGACGTCGGCCCCCTGTTCGTAGGGCAAAAAGCCGTCTTTGCTGACGACGACTTTGTGCGCCCCCGCCGTCACGCGCATGAGCGCGGCGACGGGCGTGGTGCCCACGGGCTTGCCGTCGACGTTCACTGCGGCGCCGGACTCATTGACACGCAACGAGAGGTACCCGGTCACGGCGCCGATCTCTTTGATGCGCGCATCGGCCGCCGTGCGCGCAGCCTTGCTCAGCGTCTTGCCGTAGGTCTTCACGAGCTCGTCGTAGGCGTCGAACGCCTCTGGCATGCGACGCAGCTGGTAGAGCGCGTTGGCAACGCCGGTCTGCGCGGTCACGCTTGGCGACGCGCTGTTCGCCGCCGTGAACTCTTTGAGCGCGGCGTCCCACTCCTTCGCTTTCGCGGCCTTGTCGCCCGCGGCGAGGCTCGCCTTGGCGTCGCCGGAGGGCGCGGCCGGCGCGGCAGCGGGTGCGGCTTGCGCATAGGCTAACGATGGCGCCACAACGCTCGCGGCGATGCCGAGAGAGAGCGCCAGCGCGCTCACGCGGAGCACGCGCGGTGCGGCGTTGGAGCCGTGATGAAACTCGGTGCGATTCGAAATCGGGCGAAGCGGGTTCAAGCGAGCTTACCCCCAGGGTGCGAGGAAGTCGGGAGCCCGGCTGCTCTCCCAAGGGCCTTGGATAGGCTCTTTCCAGAGTAGCGACCTCGCGTGGATTTGTGTGAGCGAATCTTGTGAACGAAAGCGCGCGCGATGGGATCACGACGACGACGGGCGGCGCGAAATCGCGCGAACGATCGCCGTTGCGAGCGCGCTATTCGGCGGCGAACGTAGGCGCGGGCTCGTTCGCGTGCGATCGCGCGGGTGGGTCAACGTATGTGACCTCTTCACCACGGAACGTGCGAAGCGTCGTCGTCCCTTCGCCCCGCGCGACGACGTAGTTGGGCAAGAGTGGGACCTTGCCGCGACCACCGGGCGTATCGCAAATGAACTTGGGGAGCGCGATCCCCGTGAGGCGGCCCTGAAGCGCTTCGACGATCTCGAGGCCGCGCGAGAGCGGCGTGCGCAGGTGCCCAGTGCCGCGCACGGGATCGGTCTGCAGAAGGTAATACGGGCGCACGCGGACGCGTACGAGGCCGCGAAAGAGCGCCGCAAGCGTGTCGGCCGAATCGTTGATCCCCGCGAGGAGCACGGTCTGGTTCATCACCGGAAAGCCTGCGTCGGCGAGACGCGTGCACGCTCTACGGGACGCCGGGGTCAGCTCTTTCGGGTGATTGAAGTGGGTCATGATGAAGATCGGATGCATCGGCCGGAGCGCGCGAAGCAGCTCGCCGGTGATGCGCATCGGCAGCGTGACCGGCACGCGCGTCGCGAGGCGAATGGTCTCGACGCTGGGGATCTCGCGCACCGCGCGCAGGAGCCGCACGAGCCGGTCGGTCGCCATCGCCAGCGGGTCGCCACCGCTGATGATCACGTCGCGAACTTCGGGGTGCGAGCGTAAGTAGGCGAGCGCAGGCCCAAGCGCTTCGAGAGAGACCGCGCCGCCGCCATCGCCGACCATGCGAGAGCGCGTACAGAAGCGGCAGTAGACCGCACAGCGATCGGTCGCGAGGAGGAGCGCGCGATCGGGGTACCGCTGCACGAGATGCGGCGCGACCTCGTGATCTTCTTCGCCCAGCGGGTCTTTCAGATCGCCTGCGACCTCGTCCCCTTCGCGAATGTCGGGGACGCACTGCATGCGCACCGGGCACGTTGGATCGTGCGGGTCGCACAGTGACAGGTAGTACGGCGTGATGCTCATCGGCAGCCCCGCGTCGGCGGCGCGCGCGGCGCCGCGGCGCTCGCCGTCGGTGAGCTTCAGCGCGGCGTCGAGGGCCGGGAGGTTCGTTACTGCATTACGTATTTGCCAATGCCAATCTTGCGGCCGCTTCGGGCTCTTCTTCGCGGGGCGCCGCGTGAGGCTCGATGTCGGGACGAGCGCAATCTTCGAGGCTTCCGGCATGGCGCCGGTGGCTTAGCAGCTTTTCACTCGGCGGCGAGAGTCTCGGGCATCGGGAAGGTCGCCGGCATTCCGGCGAGGCCGGTCTCGACAACGACCGACCAGTGGCGCATCCCGAGCTTCGACGCGAGCTTGCGGCCGAGCATCGTCTTCTGCGCGACGCCGTGAACCGCGCGGATCGCAGGGCGCACGGCGGGGAGAACGAGCTTCCAGCCGGATCTCGGAAACGCGAGGCCATCGGCCAGGCGATCGCCGATCAAGTAGCGCGAGACGCCGTAGGCGAACGCGACGAAACGGGCTTTTTCCTCGAGGTTTTGTGCCTTCGCGCCGGTCGTGTCGATGAGCGCGGCGGCGAGATCCCGCGCGTCGCCATCGGGCACGTCTTGCGTGCTGCCGAGGACGTCCCAGAGGACTGCGCCCTCGGCCCTAGACGCACACAAGAGGTCTTGGTGGACGCCGATCACGTGGCCGGCGTAGCGCCACAAGTGCATGAGATCTTCCGCGTCGTCGTCGGCCAGGGCAACGCCGAGCTTCGCGAGGCCGTCGATGACGAGGAGCGAGAAGAGCAGCGCCGTCCCCGCCATGTCGGCTTGGTTGATCGGCACGCCCCACTCGTCGTGCTCCCACTCGGGCGACGCGCTGAGCATGCGGCGAATCTGCGCGTGCATCAGCCGAACCTTCACCGTGATCTTGAAGCCGTCGCCGAACCTTCGCATGCCGCCTGGGAGCGACACGGCCTGCACGAAGCGGCTCGTCTCGGCGAGCCTCCGCGGCGCGTTCTCTTTCAAGCGACCTGAGAACGCGAGGGGCTTATTTCCCGCGGGCGAGCAGTAGCCGAGGATGAGCGACTCGAGGGCTAAGACGATGCCGCCGAACCAGCCCGACGCGAGAAACGCGCTGCCTCCGCGGTCGGCGCGATCGAAGTCGACCCAAAACGGAACGCGATCGAGGCTCGCGAAAAGCGCGACGAGGGCGGGCGGCGCGTCGTTCACGGCTTCGATGCCGCGGTCGAGCGCGGTGTCGATCATCCGCGCGCGATCTGCGTGGGACATGGCGGCCATCGCATCGGCGACGGCATCGGCCAACGGATCGCCGACGCGAAGATACGCGCCGAGCCTGTCCGTGCGATCGCCGAAGCGCTCGCGCGTTTCCTCGACGTGGGTGAAGCGCCTCGGGACCACGTTAGTGCTGATGCCCGCCCGACTCCGGCGGTTTCGTGAGGAGCGGGCCGGCGTCGGCGATGGCCGCGAGGCCGCTGTCGGGCAGCTCGACTTTGACCTTGGCGAGGGCGGCTTCGTCGATCTGCACGGGCACTTCGGCGCGAAGCTGCGTGAGGACCTCTTGCTCCTTCGCGTGAATGCGATCTTGTGCAAGCTGCACGCGAATGGACCGCTGCGCCTCCTCGAGCGTGCGCTCACGGGAGTCGGACTTTTGCGTGAGGCGCACGAGGAAGAAGCGCGCGCCAACCTTGACGTACCGGCCGAGCACGTCGCCGACTTTCGGAATCTCGTAGGCCGCGATGCGCACGTCCTCGGGCACGCGCGCGTTCTCGTTTTTCGGATCGCCGGGCGGGCTCACGAAGCCGAAATCGCCCGCGAGATCGACCGGCACGTTCGCCTTCGCCTGCGCGTCGCTGGATTTGTTCCGAACGAGCTCTCCCCACTGCGCCGGCGTCGTCGCCTTCTTCGCGGCCTCGAGCGCCTCTTTCGCCGTCGCCTCGTCTTTGACGATGATGATGGACAGACGACGCCGCTCGGGGTCGTGGTGATCGGCCCTGTGCGCTTCGTAGTACGCGCGCACGTCCGCCTCGGGAATCTCGGCGGGCGTGGGCGCACCTTTGCGCGCCTCGGACAGCATCGCGTCGCGGAGGATCGACCGAAGCTCTTGCTGCGCGAGGGGGTCCTTGTCGTAACCCTTTGCCGTAGCCTCTTGAGCCAAGAGCTCAACGTTGATGATCTCGTTCAGCAGCTCTTTTCGCCGCTCGGCCGACTGGTACCGAATGCGATCGAACTGGTCCATGTGCTCAATGGCCGCGACGTAATCGCCCAGCGTGATCGTCTTCTCGCCGACCTTCGCCAGCACCTTGCTCGACTGCTCGGCCGTCAGCGACGCGCTCGTCGCATGGGCGCCGGCATCGTTCGCGGTCGACGCGACGTCGAGGGCCTTCTCGTTGCAGCCGGCAGCGCACGCGCTAGCGAGCAAAAGTCCAAGCCACGCAGCAAGCCACGCAGACTGAGCGGTTCGCGCCGTGCGCTCGAAAGCCATCGTGCCTTCTCGATTACTACGTGCGCGCTTTCGTTGCGAGCGCCGCATCCGCAGCATGCGCGCCGCATTGCAGTCCGTGCGGGCCGGGGGTAAGAGGCGCCTCTTAATATGCGGCCCCTCCCCGATGAAGAACGCGACGACGTAACCATGGTCCCCCCGCCCCCGCATCCGGCGCTGCGGTACCGACGTATCATCCTCAAGCTGAGCGGCGAAGCTCTTTGCGGCACCACCGGCGGCTTCGGCATCGACGCGGCGGTTCTCAAGGCGACGGCCGAAGAGCTCGCCGAGGTTCACAAGCTGGGTGTGCAAGTCGGCATCGTCGTTGGCGGCGGCAATATCTTCCGCGGCCTCAAAGCCGTGAGCCAAGGGATGGACCGCGCCCAGGGCGACTACATGGGCATGCTCGCGACGGTCATCAACGCCCTCGCATTGCAAGACGCCCTCGAGCAAGCGGGTGTGCCGACGCGCGTGCAGACGCCCATCGAGATTCGGCAGATGGCCGAGCCGTACATTCGCCGCCGCGCGATTCGCCACTTGGAAAAAGGGCGTTTCGTGATCTTCGCAGGCGGTACGGGCAACCCGTACTTTTCGACGGACACTGCCGCGGCGTTGCGCGCGATGGAGATCCACGCCGAGTGTGTCGCCAAAGCGACCAAAGTCGAAGGCATCTACGACCGCGATCCGGTGCGCTTCCCGGACGCGAAAATGGCCACGAGCATGTCCTACGACAGGTTTCTCACCGAGCGCATCGGCGTGATGG
>JANXMC010000526.1 GCA_025354825.1 Myxococcales bacterium | reverse complement strand
GGTTGGCGGCGCCGATGTCGGCCCACGTGCAGGACTCGTCGCGGATCGGCGAGCACGCATGGTACATCAGCCCGACGAGGGCCCCTTTTTGGAATTGCGCCTTCGCCTCGGCAATCGTCTTCGAGCGATTGTCCACGGCGCTTCCGAATCCGAAGTCGCCGCCCCAGAACGACGACCCTTTTCCGGTAATCCCCGTAATCGTCGTGCTGTCGCTCGAGGGCGTGCCGGCGTTCTTGTTCTCGATGCCGACGAGCGTCTTGCTCCCCGAGATGCTCGAGAGATAGCTCAGGATCTGCGCGCGCTTCGCCGCGGTCGGCGTCGTCGTGCCGCCTCCCGTCGTGCCGCCCCCGGTCGTCCCGCCGCTGGGCGGAGGCGTGGTCGAGCCGGTGGTGCCGCCCGCGCTCGTCCCTCCCGACGCCGACGCCGGCTTGAGCGCATAGGTCTGATTTTCAGCCCCTTTGCACGCCCAAACGCCAATCGGCGCCCCGTTGGCGGTGCTCCAATCGAGGACGTCGAGACACTTGCCGTTCCACGCGCTGACGATCTGGTACGCCGAGCCCGACGCGACAAGCTTCCACGTCTGGTTCGCCTTGCCGTTGCAATCCCATTGCCCAACTGGCGCGCCGTCGGCGGCGTTGTAGCCGAGGAGATCGAGGCACTTGCCACTGTGCTTGGCGACGAGCGTATAGCCGCCATTGCCAGCGTCTTTAATCGACCAAACTTGATTGGCCATTCCCGTGTAGGTCCACTGCCCCGCCGCCGAGCCGTTGTCCGTGAGCGAACCAAAGATATCGAGATACTTTCCCGTGTACGTCGACACGAGGGCGTAATCGGCCGATGCGATCGCCGACGTCACGTCGACGGGCGACGGTTGGGGGTCGTCACTCGGGGCCGAGCAGGCGGCGGCGAGCGCAAAGGAGGCGAGAGCGAGGCCCGTCGTGAACGTGAAGAGCGGCGCTCTCGTGAAGGTGCGTGAGGTCATTCGGGAGTCCTTCCCAGATGGAGATGCAGGCTTCGATCGCCACGGGACGCCGCGCGTTTCGGCCGGTTCGTCCAGGGCTTTCGCAACGACCGTGCCCTTCTTACCGAACGCTCCGATCGCGCAGATATCCCGAAAAAACGCGCGTTCGGCGGCGATCCAATGCGGCGCAACGCGCCGCGCGATTCCTCGGATTCGTTCGCGGGGACGCGCGCTCTCGGTCGCGGGAGACATTGGCCTACATGAGTGCGACTCTCGCGCCCATGACCGACGAGAGCGACGGGCGCGCCGAATCGACCTCTACGAGCGGCGGCGTGAACGTCGCCTACGTCACGCTCCTCGCCGCCACCGCGGCACTCGGAGGATTTCTCTTCGGCTTTGATGAGACGTGAGCGTGGTGCGCGTTGTCCTCGATACGAACGTGCTCATCTCGGCGCTCCTCAAACCGCGGAGCGTGCCCGGGCGCGCGCTCGCCGCCATTTGGGCGCGAGGCGCGACACCTCTTTACGACGACCGCATCGAGATCGAGTACCGCTCGGTGCTCTTTCGCCCCAAATTCAAGGCGATCGAGCGCGCCGACATCGACGCCTTCTTCGCCGAGCTTTCCGCCCGCGGCGTGAAGCTCCAAGCCGTATCGCCCTACGAAGGGGCGCTCACGGACGGCGACGACCGCATGTTCATCGAGGTCGCCCTCGCCGGCGCGGCCGATGCGATCGTCACGGGAAACCTCCGCGACTATCCCGCGGCGATCGGCATTCCCGTCTACCCGCCCGCGACGCTTCTCGCAATGCTCGAAGAGGGCATTGCCAACTAGGCTACTGGCGCTCGGCCATCGTGCGGACCATCGCGTCGAATTCGGTTTTCATCGGAAGGTCGTATCGAACGACGGCGCGCCGCCGCGTCGACGCCACGGGCAGTCCCGTCCGCGGATCGACCCCTTCGTGGGCTTCGTCTTCCCAGAGAACGCCGATGCCCCGTTTTTGCCAGGCGGGGACGTCGTTGAAGTTGATGCCCGCTTTGAAGAGCATCTCGTTCCGTTCTGCGACGGAGACGCCCTTCAACGCCTCCGTCGCGGCGCGGTCGTCCATGCCGCGCCTGCGAAGAAGCCAGTACGAGTGGCCATTCAGCGCGTTGCGGTGCGCGTCTTCATGGCGCCATCGAAAGTAATCGACGACGCCGTCGACATCGGGAAATTGCGATATCCGCGCATCGAACGCGCCGAGCGCTCCGAGGGCGAGAGAAAACTTCGCGCTCGCTTCGCCTGCCAAGACCGAGAGGTACTTTCGTAGCTTCCGCCCGAAGAGCGATTCGTCCCTGCGAAAGAGCAGCGACATCTCGTCGCTCTGCGTATAGCCAAAGAGCACCGAGAAGCCGGCGGATGTGACGAGGTGCTCGAGGGTCGCGACCATGCAGTCGCGGAAGCGCGTGTCGTAGGGGGCGTCGAACGCCTCGGTGACGCGCGTGAGCTGCGAGAACGAGCGCCCGTCGATCCGGGCGACCATGTGAATACCCGGCAAGACGCAGTGATCGTGGGCCGTCTCGTAGACGCGCATGCGGCGGTCGAGCTGTTCGAACTTCATGGCTTGGCCGATACGGTACCAAACGGGGGACGCTTGCGCGCTCGAGGGAAGCTGCTGTAGTCGAGGGCCGTGACCGACTCCGACGCGCCTCGCCCCGCCGCCGATTCTGCGCAGAGCTCCGCGACTCACCGCGCCATCGACGCGGTCTTCCGCATCGAATCGCCGAAGCTCATCGCAGGGCTCGCGCGCATGGTCCGCGACGTTGGCGTCGCCGAAGAGCTCGCCCACGACGCGCTGGTTCTCGCGCTCGAAAAATGGCCGACCACCGGCGTCCCCGACAACCCCGGCGCGTGGCTCATGGCCATTGCGAAGAACCGCGCGATCGACGGCCTTCGCCGGGGGAAACGGCTCGAACAGAAGCACGAGCAGCTTGGTCACGAGCTCGACGCGCAGCGCGATGCGGCGACGCCGGACATCGAAGCGCTCCTCGACGACGACGTGGGCGACGATCTCCTGCGCCTCGTGTTCACGTCATGCCACCCGGTGCTCTCGACCGAGTCGCGCGTCGCACTCACCTTGCGTCTGCTCGGCGGCCTCACGACGGAGGAAATCGCGCGCGCGTTTCTCGTCCCGGTACCGACCGTCGCCGCACGCATCGTTCGCGCCAAAAAGACGCTCGCCGACAAGCAGGTGCCGTTCGAAGTGCCGCGTGGCGCCGAGCTCGAGGCGCGCCTCTCGTCGGTTCTCGAAGTGGTCTATCTCATTTTCAACGAGGGGTATTCGGCGACGGCGGGCGACGACTGGATGCGCCCCGGGCTGTGCGAAGACGCATTGAGACTGGGGCGTATTCTCGCCGAGCTCGCGCCGCGCGAATCCGAAGTTCACGGTCTCGTGGCGCTGATGGAAATTCAAGCGTCGCGCCTTGGCGCGCGCACCGGCCCCAAGGGCGAGCCCATTTTGCTGCCGGATCAGAACCGCGGGCGTTGGGATCAACTCTTGATTCGTCGCGGCCTCGCGGCCCTCGCGCGGGCCGAGGCGACGGCCCTCGGAACCCTCGGCACGTATGCGATGCAAGCGTCGATCGCGGCGTGCCACGCGCGCGCGCGAACGGTTTCGGAGACCGATTGGGCGCGCATCGCGTCGCTCTACGGCGAGCTCGCGGCCCGCGCCCCCTCGCCCGTAATCGAGCTCAATCGGGCCGTCGCGCTCTCGATGGCCTTCGGCCCCGCAGCGGGGCTCGAGGTGGTCGACCGCCTCGTCGCCGACGGCGAGCTCGACGAATACCATCTGCTCTACGGCGTTCGCGGCGATCTCCTGGTGAAGCTCGGTCGCCTCGGCGAGGCGCGGGGCGCATTGGAGCGCGCGGCGTCGCTCACACGAAATGCGCGCGAACGTACGCTTCTCCTCGATCGCGCAGCCAGCTGCGTAGGGACTTCGTCGAAGCCGAAGTCCACTCCGCCGACGTAGCGCGACGCCATCACATCGCGACGAGCACGGCGCTCTCGCCCGCAAGGATCCCGTCGTTCAAGGCGCCTTCCCGACTCGCGCAAATCAACGTCACCGCGTCACCGGCGAGCGCCGCAACGGGCACGGGCGCCTTCGTGAAGTTCACGTAAAGCGTTCGAGTCTGGTCGCCGTCCGATCGACGCGCCTCGAGAACGCCGCCCTCGAGGGGCGTCACCGACGTCGCGCGGCGATGCGCGCTCGCGGCGTTCGAGAGCACTGCGTCGCCCGTTCGCAGGGCGAGCATTTTGGCATAGAGCCCTACGATGCGCGCGTGCTCGGGGCGCTCCCGCTCGTCCCACGCGAGCTTCGATCGCGCGAACGTGTCCGCGGCTTGCGGATCGGGAACGCGCGCGCCGGCGTCGTCGTCGGCGAAGTCCGTAAAGTGCTCGAACTCTTCGCGGCGACCTTTCGAAACGCGTTCGCCGAGGTCCGACCCGTGGTCCGTGAAGTAGAGAAACGGGCTCGTTGCCGCCCACTCTTGCCCCATGAAGAGCATCGGCGTCTGGGGCAAAAAGAGGAGCAGCATTGAGACGGCGGCATAGGCGTCGAGAGAGACGTCGTGGTTGAGGCGCGAACCGAACGCGCGATTGCCAACTTGGTCGTGGTTCTGAATGCGCTGTGCTGCGGAAGGCTCACACGGAGCCGCGCCGTCGTCATGTGGGCCTCCCGTAGCAAGCGATGCCGTGCGGCTCTATCCACACCTGGCGCTATCGCTACGCCAACGATTGAAGTCGTGCCTGAAGCGCATGAACGCGGCGCGAAGCGGCGTCGAGCGCCCGTTCGGCGGCCGCGAGCTCGGTTTCGAGCCGCTTTTTCGACGCGGCGGCCCGTGCCTCGTCGCGCGCTTTCGCCGCCACCGCGCGGGCCTTCGCGCGTTCACGAGCTGCCGCCGCGAGCCGTTTCGCTGCACTCTTCGGCGCTCGCTTTTTGGCCGGGCGCACCTCGCGCACGTCGTTCGCAACGTAGACCGGCGCGGCCTCGAGGTTCGGCTCCGGGGCTCGCGCCTTCTTCGACCGGGGAAAGGGCGCCCCCGCCATTTCCGAGAAGGCGTCGAAGCCGGACGCATCGACGTCCGCCGTGAGCGCTCCGGCCGGCGAAGGCGCAAATCCCCCTTTCGCGGCGAGCGCGCGGAGCGACGTCGTCACGCGCGTGAGGAGCGCGAGGTTCGCGCCGCCGCCGTCGGGCTTCGCCTCGTGGGCGATGGCGCTCGCACGTGTGCGCAGGCGCGCGATCGTCGTGCTCTGCACGCGACCGGCCTCCCGCAACGCACGCGAATCGCCTGCTCGCGACGCGCGTTGAAGCGCGTCGCGCGTCTCGAACAGATTGTCGAAATCCGCGCGCGCCACGCGCCAAAGCTGGTTCACGAGCCACGCCGAGAGCGACGGCTTGGCGAGCGCTTTCACGTCGGCCGCCGCTGCGACCTTGCCCGACTTGCGAAGCCGCTTCTCGAGGGCCGTTCGCGCCGCGACGAACTCGGGGAGCGGAAGTGCGAAGAGCGCATCGGCACCGGCGGGAAGCCTGGGCGCGCGCTTCGTCGGACGCGTCTTCTTCGCAGTCGCGCGGCGAGCCATCGGTCACGGAGGATACGCCCGACGCGCGCAATCGCGGAAGTTGGTCGCGGGTTTCTCGGAAGACCTTTGCCGGGTTGCCGTACCCGAGGTTCACGAGCAAGAACGATTTTCAGGTCGTCTCTTCCAGGAACGCCGCGTCGATCTTCGCGCTGTCGAATCCCGCCGTCGGTCGGCAGTCGAGGCGGCGAGCGCGCGCGCGGCGGTGACCAAGTGCACGCACTGGGACGACGCGTTCATGAGGGCCGTCTTATCTCGAGGTGATGCGCGCGAACGTTGTGCCGAAGGTTCGCGGAGCGTAAGTGCTGC
>JANXMC010000137.1 GCA_025354825.1 Myxococcales bacterium | reverse complement strand
CAAGACGCGACGCCACCGACGCGGCGTCGCTCGCGAGACCTTCGGCTTGCTCGCGCGCTGCGAGCGAGCGTTCGACGAGCGTTCGCAGCGCCGAACGGAAGTGAGCGGCGGCGTCCTTCGCACGCGCCTCGTCGCGTGACGCTCGCATCGACCGTCCGTGCGTGTCGTGCGCGTCGGTCACGCTCGCGGCGTCGACGAGCAGGTGCTCGAGCCACGCGGCGACGTCGTCGCGGGACGCCGAGACGCCGCACCGTTCGACGGCGCGGGCCATCTCGAGGGCGTTTGGAAAGCGGTCGTCCCGCTCTTTCGCGACGGCATGACGGAGAACCTCGTCGAAGGGGGCGAGCGCCGTGTGCAGCGTGCTCGGCATCGCGATCTCGCCCGCGAGAATCTTCGCGGCGATCGCCAAATCGTTCTCGCCGTGAAAGAGACGTTCCCCCGTGACGAGCTCCCAAAGGACGACGCCCGCCGCATAAACGTCGGTTCGTGCATCGGCGCGTTCGCCCAGGATTTGCTCCGGCGCGAGGTAAACGAGCTTCCCCTTCACGCCGGTCTCGTGGGCGCGCGTCTCGTGGAGGCGACCACGCGCGGCGGCGATTCCGAAGTCGATCACGCGCGTCGTGCCGTCCGCACCGACGAGCACGTTCGACGGCGACACGTCGCGGTGGACGATCTCGAGCGGCACGCCGAAGGCATTGACGGCGGTGTGCGCGGCGTGGAGACCGCGAAGGAGATCGACGACCACGGCGACGGCGATTCCGCGTGGGACGCGCTCGCCGCGAAGCTGCCCCGCGCGCAGGAGCGCGAGGAGAGAGGCCCCGTCGACGTGCTCCATGACAAGGGAGACGTCGGTGCGGTCGCGCACGAGATCGATCGTCGCGACGACGTTCGTGTGGCGCACCGCCGCTCCGATGCGCGCCTCGTCGATGAACATCGCGACCATCTCGGGGTCGGTGCATAGCTCGGGGAGGAGGCGCTTCACCGCCACAACGCGCATGAACCCTTCGGCGCCCGTCGACGTGCCGAGGTGGATCGTCGCCATGCCGCTCGAAGCGATGCGCTCGTGCACCAGGTAACGCCCGCCGACGACGACACCGCCGCCTCCGCCGTCGAGCGTGGCGAGCGTGACGTCGCGGACCCGAGCGCTTTCGCTCGGTCCTGGAAGCGTCTTGTCGTCTGAGGGATCCATCATCGCGCGGTGCGTCCACGTCTCGGCCGCCGTGTTCGGCGTGCCGATGCTCGTGTACGATGCAATGGTCGGTCCACCACCCACACGCCCGGCGGCGTGTGGCGATCAACGCGTGACTAAGCCTGCGAAGTGGCTCGCGCGATGTGCGTCACGGCGGCGGCGATCATCGTCGCGAGCTCGGCGAAGGGCTCTTGATCGCGCCGCACGAGGACGACGAAATCGCGGGCAATGACGTCGTAGAGCGCGCGGTGACGCAAGATGCAGAGGCGCGCGCCGGGCTCGAGAGCGTCGAGGGCGAGGGAAGGGCAGCCGTCGAGCAACATGCCGTCTGCGAGCGGCTTGCCGTAGCGCTCGAGGATCGTCGTGAGGGCGTCGAAGCCGAGCGCCCCTTCGACGCGCTCGCCGACGGTAATTGTGAGCGCGCCGTCTTCGACGTGGACGCACGTGCGGGTGCGCGCGCCGTCGTTCGCGATGTGTTCGTGGAGTGTGAGCATAGCGAGCTAGAGAATACCGTGAAGCGGGCCGCCCGCTGCGGCGAGGGCGTCGACCTTGCGTGTGATGGCGGGGTCTTCGACGAGGGGCGGCGCGTGGTGCGGCTTGCCGCGCGCGTCGATGACGACCGACCCTTTGCACCCCCAAGCCTTGTGGGCGACGAACGACTCGATGCCGTGGACGTCGACCGCGGGGTTCGACCGCGTGAAGGTGACCCAGAGGAAATCGCGGAGCGACCGCGCGACGAGCTCGCTCTCGTCGGCGAGGACGACGAGGGGGAATGCCGATATCGGATCGCTCGCACGAAAGGCCGCCGCGAACGCTTCGGCCGCTGCGATGCCTGTGGCGCCGTCCCTGAACGGCGGAGCCTCCACCGCGAGCACGCCCGGCATGCAAACGCGGGGGGAATGGAACCCCGCCGGCAGCGAGAGGCCAGAGGGCACCGACGTCGGAAGCTTGCGGCGCCCCTCGCCCGCGGCGGCGACGACGACCTTCGACCCCTGGTTCAGCCCAGTACCCGAATAGTCGAGGGTGTCCATCGTCGTATTCGTAACGAAGTGGAGATCGCGTGTGGGGTCGATGCGCTCGAGCACGTGGCGGAAGAACGCGCCAATATCCGAAATAGCGAGATTCGGAGCGTCTTCGTCGGCAATGATGAATAGGTACTTCGCGAGGGACATTTGCCCTTGTCCCAAAATGGCGCTCGCTTGCGTGAGCAGCTCCATGGGCCGGCGCTCGCGCGCGTAGGGGACGTACCGCTCGCTCCCCTTCGCGAGGAGCAGCGGGTGTACGCCCGCGGCGTCGACGGCGTGCACGGCGCGCACGCCGGGGAGTACCGTCGGCACGAGGGGGCCCGTGAGCTCGTGAATCAGCTCGCCGAACATCGTGTCTTCTTGGGGAGGCCGCCCGACCGTCGTGAAGGGCCAGATGGCGCCGTCGCGATGGTGCACGTGGGTCACGTGGAGAACCGGAAAATCGTGGGCGCGCGCGTAGTAGCCGAGGTGGTCGCCGAAGGGGCCTTCGCGCTTGGTCTCGCGGGGGTTTACGAAGCCGCGAATGCAAAAGTCGGCGTCGGCGTGAACCGCCGGGCCGCGATCGGGGCGGGCGAGGCGAACGCCGCGGCGGTTGAGCGCGCCGGCGAACGCGAGCTCGGGGAGCCCCTCGGGGAGAGGCATCACCGCCGCAACGGCCATGGCGGGGGGCCCGCCAACGAAGACGTTCACGGGCAGCGGCTCGCCCCGCGCAATCGCCGCGGCGTGGTGCACGCCGATGCCACGATGAATTTGGTAATGAAGACCTATTTCGCTATCTTGGATATACTCGTTACCTGCGAGCTGCACGCGGTACATTCCGAGGTTCGATGCGCCGAAGCCAGGCTTGTCCGGGTGCTCGGTGTACACTTGCGGCAGCGTGATGAACGGACCGCCGTCGTCGGGCCACGAGACGAGCCGCGGCAGCGCCGAGATGCGCGTCGTGTTCGCGAGCACCGGCGCGCGCGAGGCCGGCACGGGTATCGGCAGCATGTGAAGCGCGGCCCCGGGGAGACTGAGGGCGCGTCGCGCGTGGAGCGCGAAGTCTTTCGGGTCGACCTTCGCGTCGACTAGCGCGCGCACGCCGTCGAGCGAATCGCGGAAGAGAAACCGCACGCGCGCCATTGTGCCGAAGAGGTTCGACACCATGGGGAATGCGCACCCGCGCACTCGCTCGTAGAAGACGGCGGGGCCCCCTGCGGCAAAGACGCGGCGCTGGATTTCGGCCGCTTCGAGCTCGGCGTCGACCTCGACGCGAATGCGCACGAGCTGGCCCGTGCGCTCGAGATCGTCGACGCTTTCCCGAAGCGATCTGTAAGCCATGGCCCCGCTCTATAGGGCCTCCGCCTGCAGAAGTCGCGCAGTGCGCGGCGCCGTGGTGCCGGCGCCGTCGCCGCCCTCAGCTCCAGAGCACCTCGCGCACCTGGCCGAGCAGCCACGCCGACTGCGCGTCGGCCGGCACGCCCGCTGTGCGCGAGACGTCGGCGTCGATGGGCGTCGTGAGATCGGCCTCGAGGCGCGCGACGGCGTCCCCGCGTGCGGCGTCGACACGGGCGCGCTCGTCGCCTGTGAGGCGGGGCATTATCCACGCGGCCACGTCCCACGCGAGGGCGGCGTGGCGCGTTTCGTCCTCGGCGATGACGCGCATGGTGCGGGCGATCGCAGGATCCATCGCGTGCTGCGCCTGGTAGGTCGCTTGGAGCGCGCCGAACGTCTCGCGCACGCACCCTTCGGTCGCGTTCTCGACGGCGATGTCGAAGAGCGAGCGGCTGTCGCCGTTCGCCCCTTCGATCACGGGCGCGCGGACCGTCGCGCCGAAGCGCTGCGCAAGCTTCATCGTCATGCGCGCGTGGCGAACTTCGTCCCACGCGGCGTCGCGGGCGTTCGCGACGAGCAACTCGGGCGCGCCGTGCGTCGCGAGATCGCGCGCGAGATCTTCGAACGCATAGACAGACGCAGCCTCGAGCTCGGCGACCGTGCCAAAGTAGGCTCCGAGGGGCGATGGGGCATCGCACCCAACGAGCTCGAAACCGTTGGGGCGCCGCCCGACCGCGCACTTGGGGTCACCGTCGGCGATTCGCACGGTCTTCGTGATCGTGACCACGCCCGCGCTCGAAACGGACACGACGTTCGCGTCCGTGTGCGTGCCCGCGCCGCATGTGTAGCCGGTCTCGGTGATGAGCTCGAAGCCCAGGGCCGTGGCCCGGGCTTGCGGCTCCGCGCAGTTGAAACGGTGGCCGCGTTGGGATGCGAGGAACGCCGCGTCTTTCGCGTTCTCGATGGGCGCGAGGAACGTGCTGAGGGCGTCGAGGGAGGTCACGGTGTCTACGCTATCTCCACGCGTGTATGCCAAATACCGAAACTCGTGAAACGTCGTGTAGGGCTCGGTCCAACCGACCGTCGACGCGACTGCCGTGAGCTTGCTCTTGCAGTCGCTCTCGAGCGTTGCGGTCTTGCACGCGACGCCTTCGCTCGCATCGACGCGTACGGAGGTCTGTGCCGGAGTTGACGAAAACTCATCGGAGTCGATGCGATAGTCGAAGTAGTCCGTTGGTCGTCCCGGAGTGACCGCGGCAAGGGGGGCGTAGGCGTCGCCGTCGCAGACGTTAAGGGTGTACGCGCTCCGGTCGATTGCGGCGCCGGGTTCGGCGCCACCCCCGCAGGCCGCCGCGGCCGAGGCGACGGTGAGTGACGTAATCCCCTGAAACAGATGACGAAGGCGACGGTAAGAGCTCATGACATTCGGGTTTTGCAACCCTCGCACCAACGTCCTGCGCCGCGCGAAAGCCGCCGAATTCTGCTGTTTCGACTCCGTCCGCTGTGCCATGGCACACGCGACGCGCCTTCGAGATCGCGCTGCCCCCGCGTCTGGTCGGCTGGTGCGCTCGGCGCGTCACGGGTATTCGAAGAACCATGGCGGACTCCACCCAAGCCCCTCGCACGATGCCGAGTCCGCCGTTCCGCTTCGAGAGCATGGACCACTTCCGGGCCGTCGCGGTGCTCTGGGTTCTTCTCTTCCACGGCTTTTACGCGACGTACGACGTTTCGGTGCACCCGGTGGTCGCCGCGCTCCGCGTGATTGCCGCGCCCGGCTGGATGGGCGTGCACCTGTTCTTCGTCGTGAGCGGATACTGCATCACGGCGAGCGCGCGGCGCATTCACGACACGCGCCGAGGCGTCGTTCACTTTGCGCGCGACCGCTTCTACCGGATCTTCCCGGTCTACTGGGCGGCTCTCGCAACGACGCTCGTCGCCGATGCGCTCCTTTGGCCTATCAGCCACGGGCCTCTCGAAAAGAGCCTCCCTCACGGCGTTACCGGCTGGATTGGCAACTTGTTTTTGATTCAGCCGTATGTGAATGCCAACTACGCGAACGTGGTGTATTGGTCCCTCGTCGTCGAATTGGGCTTTTACGCCGTCGTCGGCGTGCTGCTTCTCGTGGCCCGCTACACGTCGTGGCGAACGGCGCTGATGGTTGGGTTAGGGCTCGGCGTAGGGGCCGTTGCGCTCCCGGCCGAGGTTCGGCTTCGCGTCGAATTCATCGGCTATTGGCCCGAGTTCGTCTGCGGAGCGGCCGTCTTCGTCGCGATCGAAGCGTGGCGCGCATCGCGACGAGGTCTCGCGCTTCTCGCGGCTTTCGTGATTGCCGCATTCGCAATGGCGGGGCAGCTCCTCCCCCATCCGCCCGACGCCGTTCTGCCGTTCGCCGCGCTCTGCGCATTCGTCATGCTGACGGCCGCGCCGTTCGATCAGGCGATCGTGGCCTATCGCCCACTCCGCTTCATGGCGTGGGTGGGGACGCTCTCGTATTCGCTTTACCTCACCCATCTGACGTTCAGCGGCCGCGCGGTGAGCTTGGGGACGCGCGTGGTCGCGCCGACGAGCCTGCTCTACTTGGTCCTCGAGGCCGTTGGCATCGCCGTTGGCCTCGTCGCCGCTCAGATTTT
>JANXMC010000094.1 GCA_025354825.1 Myxococcales bacterium | reverse complement strand
CGACTCGCCGTAGCGTTTGGAGAGCGCCTTGTTCAAATAGACGCGACCCCAATCGTCGTGGGCGTGAAACACCGTGTGCGTGGCGAGCCACGTGCCAGAAAGCACGGTGCCCGTCGTCGGATCGAGACGGAAGAAGAGGGTCCCCATGCCGCCCGGATCGGTGCCAAAGCTCCCCGCGAGGAACGCCGGGTCGTGCTTGTTCACGTCCCTTGGATCGCGGACGAGGGGCGAGTCTCCCCCGTCCGTCCAGGACATGCCGGCGACTTCACCATTCGCGCTGAGCCAAAGATCGTAGCCGCGCGAGTCGGCGACGACGCAGGTGCCGACGTTCTGCTCCCAGGTGAAGTCCCAGTCCTTCCAGCCCGCGCTCGACTTGACGAACGACATCTGCATGAGCGGCGTCACCTCCTGCCCCGCCGTGCACAGCCCCGTGCAGCCCGCCGGGCAAAGGACGCCGGAGTGAGCGATGTTCGGGTGCGTGCCCCATGTATAGGTCTGGCCGTTTCGGGGATCCTGAAGCTTGTTCGTGGTGAGACCGCCGCCCGGCAGCGGAGCCGTCGTCCGAAAACCGGTGATGTCCATCGCGGCCGACGTGTCGCCGGCGACGGTCGCCTTCATCGCGTTCACGTCAAAGGTCAACGTCGTGGCGCCCCCTTTGGCGTAGACGTCTCCCGTTGCCGTGAAGCCAACCTCCTGGATGAACTGGTCCCCGGCTCCACCGACGTACGTGGCAAGGAGAAGCTGCGGGTGCAGGGGCGGCGCGTTCACAGCCGGGGGGCCGGCGGTGCCCGTGTCGGGCGACCCTACGCCCCCGCCCCCGTCGGCACCCGCACCCGGCAAGGTCGATCCCGACCCGCCATCACGCCCCGTGGAGGCGTCGGCCCCTCCACCCAGCGTGGCGCTTGGCGCGTCGCTCCCGCACGCGGGCAACAGTGAAATGCCGATGAGCCCAATACCAAAGAGGCGCGTTGGATTTGTGATGCGCGAGGTCTTCATGACGGTGGGGCTCATGGGTTTAGGGTTGCACGTCCTCGACAGATGACGAGCGCGGGCTGCGATCGCCGAGCTGGCATCTAAGCGTCGCACGAATTACGGACTGCGCAGCAATACGCGTACCCCCATCTTCCCGCCCCGCTCCTCGCCGTTCGTACCCCGAGCGTCGGCGTTTCGGAATGCGCAGTTCCGCTCGCGGAAGTGATTGTTCCGGATGCGCGGCACTGCATGTGAATCGCCGCCCCTTTACAGAAGTTGTGGGTCGCTGCGTCTGCGTCCGAGGGGGCTCGCACAGGCGTTTGGAGTCCTCGTGGGGCTCACCACGACTCGTCGTTCGCGTGTTTGGATGCCCGCGTCGCCTCCCCGGCTTACGGAGGCGGACGCGGCAAAGAGAATTGAGGAGAGATCACAATGAAACTGTCCAAGATATCGCGCTCGCGTCTCAGACTGCTGCTCATCGCACTCGCGTCAGGTGCGTTCGTCGCCTGCGGCGGGGGAAATGACGAGGGCCAATCGACGGACGGTGGTGCGGGTGCGAAGGGCCCTATCAAGACCGGCCCTGACAGCGGGCCGAGCATAAATCGCGATAGCGGCACGGCAAGCGGGCCCGACGCCGCGCGCGGCGCCGATGCGTCGTCCACCTCTGACGACTGTCCAGTTGCTTCGCAACTCGATACACGCGTCTCCTCGAGCGACGTCCACCGCGGGAAAGATGACAATGGGGTCTTCTTCTTCACCTGGAACCTGACTCTGCACGAAGCACCCCTTCACGTCGTACGCATATTGCTCAATGAGCCGGTACAAGTGGACACGCCTCTTGAGCTTGCAAAAGCGTGCTCTACGGGAACGGAATACTGCGCATTGCTTCAAGTCAACGCAGTGCGAGGGGCGGGGAGCGCGGGCGCGGTCGGAAGCCAAATAACGCTTAAGCCGACGAGCGGTACCGTGACGGTGTCTCTCGCCAATGTGAAGAATTTCAAAGCCAAGGTGACCGCATCCCACTGGGCCGATCCGACGAACCCCGCCGGCTGCACGGTCGATCTACCCGGGTTCGATATCGATCTACCGGTCCAGTAGGCCGTTCTCTAGATTTCCTCGCGCCCCATCGTGGGCGTGCGCAAATGCGAGATTACGCGGCGTCGCCCCGGACGATGACCCAGACCGTGTCGTCATTTTCTTTGTAAAAGAGGGAAATGTCGACGTGCCGCACTCCATGTGGAAACGGAAAAACGAATCCGAAGGTGACATTCATCCGCCGCGCTTTCACCCCCTCCAAGAAGCGGCCGTAGAACTCGCGAACCTTCGTGCACGGTGCCACTTCGTTGAAAAAGTTCTTCCAGAGCACGTCGTCGCGCTTCTTTCGGGATAGCTTCTCTTCGTAGCGATTGAACGTGAGCACCGTGCCCGCGCGGTCCAATCGAATAACGCCGTACGGCTGACGATCGAGCTCCTCGGCGCTCAAGTTGACGAGGATGCCGAGATCTATCTGAAGCTCCGCTCCCATGGCCAAGCAGTTTAGACGTTATGCGTTGCCACGCCCGCCCCCGGTCGTGCGATTCTTGGATGACGTCCGTGGCCTGCATCGACCCTACAACGGCGGCGAGCTTCGCTCTCGGCGAGCTGCCGTCCGAGGACGCTGCGGCCGTGCGCGCGCATCTCGCCGGGTGCGTCTCGTGCGCCAACATGCTCGTCGACGAACCGACGATCGGGACGCCGCACGGCCCGCCAGCGGGCGAGCTCGAGCTCACGCGCGGTAGCGCCATTGGTCGATACATCGTCATCGGGAAGGTAGGGCAAGGCGGAATGGGTGCCGTCTACGCGGCATACGATCCGGAGCTCGATCGCAGGGTAGCCGTGAAGCTCCACCGCTCACGGCTCGACGCCGACGAGGCCGAGGAGTGGCGCGCGCGGATGCTCCGCGAAGCGAAGGCGATGGCGCGGCTCTCCCACCCGAACGTCGTTGCAATCCACGACACCGGCGTCTTCGAGGGCAAGGTGTTCGTGGCGATGGAGCTCGTCGAGGGCGGCACCCTTCGGACGTGGCTGAGGGCGCGGCCCGATCGCGTACTTGTGGAAGAGGACGGCCGCGTCCTCGTGACCGACTTCGGGCTCGCCCATTCCTTGGGCGTGCGGGACCCGGACGCCGTCCCGGTCGGCTCCGTCTCGTCCGCGTCCGTATACGCGGGCGACGTTCCGCAGCTCGCAGCGCCCCTCACGCACGTCGGCTCGCTGTCGGGCACACCGGCCTATATGTCGCCGGCGCAGTTCCGCACCGAGCTGACCGACGCACGGGCCGACCAGCTCGCCTTCTGTGCGTCTCTCTATCAGGCCCTGTATGGCGAATTGCCGTTCGCGGACTCTTGGACGCTACGAGAGCGCTCTCCGCACCGACGACGCCATCGGCACGTACAAGCACGCCATCTGGCTCGCGGAGCTGAATCACCTCGATCACACCAGGGCGCGCGCGCAGCTTGGACTTGCGTTCGCGCTCGGGGGCACGTCGGGTGACGGCTCCGCGGCGCACGAGTGGCTCCACCTCTCCGAAGCGGTGATAGCGCGTATCGGAGGTGATCCGCTCCTCACTGCGCGACGACACGCCGTCACGGGCTGGGTTCACGTCTACGCGAACGAATGGGCAGACGCCGTCACGGCTTTTCGCGCATGCGCGCAGACGCTCCGAGACCTCGACCCTCACCCCGCCATGGAGCTCGGCGAGTGCCTTACTGGGCTCGCAGGCACGCTCTCGCCAATGGGACACGATGCCGAGGCGATTGAGGCCGATAGCGAGGCGGTGGGCGAGATCGAGAAGGCGTTCGGGCCTCATCATCCTGCGCTCGGAATTTATCTAAGCAATCAAGCGAGCAACCTGTCGGCGGCGCGCCGGTTCGACGACGCCATCCCTCTCGCGCTCCGGTCCCTCGCGATCACGCGCGAGGTGCTGCGCGACGGCGAAGCGATGCCAGACGATCCTGACTTCGGCTACCAGCTCGAGGTAGTGGGAGAGACGCTTCTCCACGCCGGGCGTCACGACGAGGCGATGCGATTTCTGAGCGAGGCCTACGCTCTCTTTGGCCGTATTCCGGCGGCGATCGCGAAGGCGCGGATGGTAGAGACCGCGTCGGACTTGGGCGCGTGCGAAACCTCCCGTGGAAACTTGCCGGCCGCGGAGCGGTACCTCCATGAGGCCCTCGCGGGCTACGACGAGCGCGATCCGTCGACGGCCGTCGGACGCGCGCGAGCGCAGCAGAACTTGAGCGAGCTACGCCTCCATGAAGGTCGCCCGCGAGAAGCTCGGGCGGCGGCGGAGCGCGCCCTCCTTCTGTTGCACGATCAGGAGGTACGGGCCGACGACGTCGCGGACGTGCGCTTTCTGCTGGCACGCGCCGTCTGGGCAGACGCCCGGGACGCCGAGCGCGCACGCGCCCTCGCCAGCGAGGCGCGCGCGGCATACCAAGCCCTCAAGGTCGACAGCGAGGCAGACCGGGTGACGGCGTGGCTCGCTACGCTGCCGAGGTAACCGGGCGGCCGCCTCGGCCTGAATCACCTCCGCTCACGCGCGGGCGAGACGCTCGCCGCCGCCCCCCGGCAGCGCGAGGCGGAAGATTGTGCGCAGCGTCGTCCCGAACTGACGCGTGAGAGATCCAGAGTTGTAAGGGACGCCGTAGCGCGCGCAGATTGCGCGCACCCGCCGCGCCGCCTCGGGGTACCGGTTGCTCGGCATGTCTGGGAAAAGGTGGTGCTCGATCTGGTGGCTTAGGTTGCCGCTCAGTACATGGAAGAGCGCGCCGCCCTCAATGTTGCACGACCCCAACGTTTGACGCAGCTGCCACCCACTACGCGTCTCTTCCGCGACGTCGGCCTCCGTGAAGTGGTGAACGCCGTCGGGGAAGTGACCGCAGAAGATGATCATGTACGACCAGACGTTTCGCATCATGTTCGCGAACGCGTTCGCGCCGATCACATACAAGAAGAACGGACCTGCGAGGAGCGGCCAGAGGACGTAGTCCTTCGTCAGCTGTTTGGCGGCCTTTCGCGCGACACCGCGGAGCTTCACGCGCTCCTGCTCCCACGTAGTCTTCCCGCTTTTCATTCCGCCGATATCGATGTCGTGCACGGCCACGCCCCACTGAAATAGGAGCGCCAAAAGTGCGTTGTAGACAGGCTGCCCCAAGGCTGCGGGGTGCCAAGGCTGCGTTGGGTTGACGCGGAGGATCTCATAGCCAACGTCGCGATCGCGGCCCATAACGTTCGTCCACGTGTGGTGGACGACGTTGTGCGAGTGTTTCCACTGGTCCGCGGGGCACACGTTGTCCCATTCCCAGGTCGACGAGTTTATCGACGGATCGTTCATCCAGTCCCACTGCCCATGGATGATGTTGTGGCCGATCTCCATGTTCTCGAGAATCTTCGCGATGCCCAGAGTGAACGAGCCGAGACCGATGACCGCGAGGAACGGAAGGCCCGTCGGAAGAAGCGGCAGGCTTGCGTAGATCGTGAGCCGCCCCGCCACCGCGAGGCCTCGTTGGATCGCGATCATCCGCTTGATGTAGCGCCGATCCCGGTCACCGAGGCTTGCGTTGATATCGCGCTGAACGGCGTCGATTTCGGCGCCGAACCTGTCGCGCGTTTCCGGGTTCATCACAATGGGGAAAGTCATGGGAGCTCCTGGCTTCACTAGAGCGCGAGATCGACGTTGCCGGCCGCGGCGTGAACACAGATCTGCACGCGGATGCCGGGCTCGTTGACCTCGGCGCCGGTGCGCAAATCGCGAACGCATCCGGAGACCATCGTGACGTCACACGAATGGCAAATGCCCATTCGGCATCCGTGGGCCGCTTGGATGCCAGCCGCCTCCGCGACCTCGAGGAGCGACGTCTGCCCGTTCGCCTCGACGTCGGCGCGGCTTAGACCAAACCGAACGCGGCCGCCCGTCGCCTTCGCATCGCGAGGCGCGAGCTTGGCGTGGAACGCCTCGAGGTGGAGATGCTGCGCGCGACCGGCCGCGGCGAAGCACGCCTCGACGGCGTCGAGCATTCCCTGGGGGCCACACGCCCACGCTTCGCGGGATTGCCAATCGGGCACGAGAGCGTCAAGTGCGGCCCGGTCGAAGCGCGCCCGTGCGCCGTGCCCCTCGCGGGTCGTCACGAGCACATAGCGGTAGCGCGGGTGCGCAGCCGCGACGGAGGCGAGCTCGGTTGCGAAGAGCGCCGTCTCTCCAGTCCTTGCATAGTGCACGTGGACGGCGTCGGGCATGGTGCCTCGCGCGACGAACGTGCGGATCATGCTCATGACGGGGGTGATCCCGCTCCCCGCGGTGACGAAGAGCGGGCGTACGGGCGCCCCTTCGGGCTGCACGAAGGACCCTTGGGCCTGCGCGATCGTGAGGTATGCGCCGGGGCGGACGTCGTGGACGAGGAAGCGTGAGAGCTTGCCGTCGGGCGTCGCCTTCACCGTGATGGCGATGCAGCCGTCGCGGCGATCGGGCGATGACGAGATTGAGAACGTTCGCGTCACGACGCGCCCGTTGATCGCAGCGCCGACCCGAACGTACTGGCCGGCGCGGTGGCTGCGGAAGCCTCGGCCGGGTCGGAGGGTCAGGGTGCGCGTCCCGTCCCCCTCGTCGTGCACGGCTTCGACGCGTGCGTTGAGCGTGTGGGTGGCCCGGAGAGGGCTCACCAGCTCGAGGTAGTGGGAGGGCGCGAGGGGCGTTGCGGCGAGGCTGGCGACATCGAGGATGCGCGACCAGACGGAGCGTGATTGGGGAACCGCCATCGGATGCTCTCCTTTGGAAACGGGGAAGCGTCGCGCCATGCGATAGGACATCTATGAATGTGACACCAACCACTGTCAAGACCAATTTTGGCCAGCCGGCCAGGTCACCTCGCCCGCATTCGTTTGGACCCCGTGGAGACGAGCGATTGCGGCGGCCGGGCCCGCCTGCTTCGAGGCGTCAGACCGCTGCGCGCTTCGCAATGAACCTTCCCAACCGCGCCCCCAGGTCAGGTGCCAAGCGCTTCATGTAGTAGAGCGCGAGGGCCTCCGGTGATACGGGCGCGACGGCCCTGTTGTGTGCGACGGCGTCGAGGATCGCGCGGGCGACTTTGTCCGCGCCGTAGGCTCGGCCTGCGAAGAGATTCGCCGTGCGTGCTCGGCGCGCCGCCTCGTCGCTGCCACCGGCGAAGCGCGCGGTCTCGATGATGTTCGTGGCGACGACCCCGGGGCAGACGACGGTGACGCCGATGCCGTGGGGGACGAGCTCGGCACGGAGCGATTCGCTCAGGCCGAACACGGCGAATTTGCTCGCCGCGTAGCCGATGACGTCGGGTGGCGCGAAGAAGCCGAACGTCGACGCCACGTTGACGACGTGGCCGCCCTGCCCTCTCGCAACCATCGGCGGGATGAAGAAGTGGCAGCCATGGATGACGCCCCACAGGTTGACTCGAAGGACCCAATCCCAGTTCCGAAGCGTCGTGCCGAGGAGCCCTCCTTCGAGGCCGACACCAGCGTTGTTCACGAGGAGATCGACGACGCCTACCTTCGCATTCACTTCATCCGCGAACGAACGCATGGCGTCTTCGCTGCCGACGTCGACACGTCGCGAGAGCGCGCATGCATGCCCCAGCTCCGCGCGCAGGTTCTCGAGACCGTCGACATCGACGTCGCAGATCACAACGCGCGCGCCGTGTCGTGTGAGGGCTACCGCTGTCTCGCGTCCGATGCCGCTCGCAGCACCCGTAACGAGCGCGACTTTGCCTTGCACGTTAGTCATCAGGACCTCTTCTTTGCGGATCGTGGAGCGTTCGGGGAGTGACGGGGCCGTGCCCCGGCGAAATTAGTGAGGCGCGTTTCGCGCGCAGTGCCCGTTGAGGCACGTGAACGACGAGGGGGCGTCGCAGCAGTCCTTGTCCGCCGTGCACCGTTCGACTTCGCGGGCGCATCCGACGGGCGCGTCCGCGCAGGTGAGCGGCGCGCCGCTCGTCGCCGCGCGGCAGAAGCCCGCGCAGCACTGCGCGCCGGTCGCGCACGACGCCCCCGTCGAGGCGCACGGGTCGACAGCCCAATAGCCGCGCATGTTCCCGGCGTTGAGCTCCTGCCCTGGGAGGTAGAACGCCGGGTGGCTAGGATCGACGCCAGGTTTTGGAGAGAGATCGACGGCCGCTACCCAAAGCTTTTTGGCGACGGGACGCGTGCCATCGCCAACCTCGTAGGGGTCGCCGGTCGCAACGTTGCCGTACGCACGGCGGCTTGTAAACACGACCCAGAAGTAGCC
>JANXMC010000510.1 GCA_025354825.1 Myxococcales bacterium | reverse complement strand
GGACGCGCGCCAGATCGAGCGCAGCCATGGAGGCGCTGTCGTAGCGATCGTCGGGATTGTTGGCGGTGAGCTTCTTCACGACCAGATCGAGCTCGGCCGGCGCGCCCATGTCCGAGAGCGACGGCAGCACGATCTTCCCGGCCGCGGCCTCCTCCAGGTGCTTCTGGGCGTCGCCCGTCAGGAAGCGGCGACCCGCGCACAGCTCCCACAGCATGACGCCGAGGGCGTAGAGATCGATCCGCCCGTCGCCGACTTGCTGGCGCGCAACCTCGGGGGCGACGTAGCCCGGCTTCGCGAACACCACGCCAGCCACCGTGTGGCATCTCCGGTTGTGCCCGCGGGCGGTGCCAAAATCGATGAGCTTCACCTCGCCGGCGAACCCCACCATCACGTTCTGGGGGCTGAGATCGCGGTGGACGATCCCCAGCGGTGAGCCGTCTGCACCGGACCGCTCGTGCACATGCGCGAGGGCCTGCGCCATTTCGAGCGTGAGAGCCACGGCCTCGGCCCACCCGATGCGCGCACCGAGCTGCACGGCGCGCTGGCGAACTTCGGCGAGGGATCGACCTTCGACATACTCGACGACGGTGTACGGCTCGCCGTTGTCGTCCGTCGAGGCTTCGAGGACCTGCGCGACGCCCGGGTGATTGAGCTGCGACTGCACCCGCGCTTCGTCGAGGAACCGCGCGAGGAACGAGCCGTCGTGAATGTGGTCGCGGCGCACCGTCTTGACGACGCACGCGCGCTCCGCACCCTCGATGCCAGTCGTCGCCGCGAGGTACACATCTCCCATTCCGCCGCGTGCGAGGAGCTTCAAAAGAAGCAGTCGCCCGAATACGCGAGGTAGCGGGAGCGCAGTGTTGGCCGACGAAAAGCCAGCAGGAGCTTCGCTCATGGGCCGAACGGTACGAAGCTGGTCCAGCCCAGGCCAAGTTTGAGGCAACGCGGCGCGCGACGATCATTTCGCGAGGTGCCCTCAACTTTTCCGGGGGGCGCCGTCTCTAGAGGCAGGAGATGATCGCAATGAAGCCTTCCGACCAGCGACTAGACGAACGGTTCGCGACTCTTCTGCGGGTCGAGGTGCGCTGGGGGCGCGAAGTGCGGACCCTACCGACGGAGGACGTCTCCGCCCGCGGTCTCTTCTTGTGCGCACACGAAGCGCCGCCCTTGCGCCACCTCGTGCGCCTTGCGATCGAGCTGCCGAACGGTGACGACCACCCGCTCGTCATCCACGGTCTCGTCGCGCACATCGTCGTCCCCGAGCCCGGCTCGTGGCGCACGCCGGGGTTCGGGATTCAGTTTTACGCCGTCGACCCCGACGCGCAGCGCGTTTGGGCCGGCCACGTCGCGTCGATCGCGTCGGTCGCAGCTCGGCTCCATCGCGCGTCCCTCGCGCCGCGATCCCGCGCCCCCGAGGCGTACGCCGCGGCGCGCTGAGCGCGAGCGACTTTCGCTTACGACGTCGGTGTGGGGAGCGGGGTCGCGCTGGTCGCGAAGTACCTGCCTGTCGCGGTCTTGGCTTTTTTGATCTTCGCGGGCTCCCCCTCGAAGACGATTTTTCCGCCCGCCGGGCCGGCTTCGGGGCCAAGCTCGATGACCCAATCGGCGCTGGCGATGACGTCGGGGTGGTGCTCGATGATGACGAGCGTGTCGCCGCGTTCGACGAGGCGCTCGAGCACGGTGATGAGGCGCTTTACGTCGCTCAAGTGAAGCCCGGTGGTGGGCTCGTCGAGGACGTAGACCGTCGGCTCGTGGGCGCTTCCGGCGGTGAGCTCGGCGGCGAGCTTGAGGCGCTGCGCTTCGCCGCCCGAGAGCGTGTTGGAGCCTTGCCCGATCGACAGGTATCCAACGCCGAGATCGTGAAGCGTCGACAGCGGTTTCGCGATCCGCTTGTGGGCCGCGAAGACGCGCGCAGCGGCCTCGGCCGGCAGGCGAAGCACGTCGCCGATGGTGAGCCCGGCGTACGTGACGTCGAGCGTTGCGGGCTCGAAGCGCGCGCCTCCGCAGACGTCGCAGGCCGACGCGATGTCCGGCAAGAACGCCATCTCCGAGACGATGACGCCTTGCCCCTCGCACGCCGTGCACCGACCGCCGCTCGCCGTGTTGAACGAAAAGCGCGCGGGAGCATAGCCGCGAGCCTTTGCTTCTGGGAGCGACGCGAAGAGCTTTCGCAAGTCGTCCCAAATACCGAGGAACGTCGCCGGCACCGATCGCGGCGTTCGCCCGATGGGCGACTGATCGACCGCCAGCGCGCGCTTCACGGCGGCGTGACCTTTGAGCGACTTGAACGCGCCCGGCTCGTCGGCCACGAGGCCCAAGGCGCGACGAAGGGCGGGGTAGAACACGTGCCGTACGAGCGTGCTTTTGCCCGATCCGCTCACGCCGGCGACCACGCACATGCGGCCGACGGGAATGCGCAGATTCACGTCCTTCAAGTTGTTCTCGGATGCGCCGGACAGCTCGATCCAGCGATCGGCCATGGGACGCTTGGGCCTATCGACGCGCCCCGATTCGAGCAGCGCGCGGGCCGTTGGCGACGCCATGTTCGTGAGCACCGACTGCGCATCGCCCTCGGCGATGATATGCCCGCCGCCGCGACCGCCGCTCGGCCCCATGTCGATGACGTGATCGGCGGCCGCGATGGTCTCGGCGTCGTGCTCGACGACGACGACCGTCGACCCCGTATCGACGAGCGCTCGCAGGTTCGCGAGGAGCGCCCGCGTGTCGCGCGGGTGAAGCCCGATGGTCGGCTCGTCGAGCACGTAGAGCGCGCCCGTGAGGCCGCTTCCGAGCTGCGCGCTCAGCCGAAGGCGCTGCATTTCACCGCCCGACAAACCTGCGGCCGGGCGATCGAGCGCCAGGTATCCGAGACCGACCTCTTCGACGAACGCGAGCCGTCGCAAAAGCTCCGCGTGGGGCGCCTTTGCGATGGTCAGCGCGTCCCCCGAGAACTTCCACTGCTTCGCCTCGGTCACGGCCGCCGACACGTCTTTCGCCGTGAACGCGGGGTACGTCTCGCCGAACATGCGCACGCGCCGCGGCACGGCCGAGAGGCGCGTCCCTTCGCACGTGGTGCATTCGAAGAGATCACCGCCTTCGGCGATCGCGTCGGGGCCGCCTTCGATGCCGGTCCCTTCGCACGCTTCGCACTGCCCCTGCTTCGTGTTGAACGAGAACCACCGCGGATCGAGCTCGGGCACGCCGGTGCCGCACACCGTGCATGCGCGCTCGGTCGACGCGACGTCTTCTTTCGTCGCAGGCGCGGCGCTCGGCGGACCGTTCCCCACGCGCACCGCGCCCGCACCCCAGACGAGCGCGCGATCGAACGTCGCGCGATCGAGATCGCCCATGGCGCCGTAGAAGACGATGAGATCAATCGTGTGCTCTTTCGTCTTCGCGAGCTTCGGCGGCGGGTCGATCGACAACAGCTGCCCATCGACGCGCGCGGCTTGAATCCCGCCCCGCGACGCGTTCGTGAACAGATCGAGATATGTCCCTTTTCGTGCGCGGACGGCCGGCGCGTAGAGCGTCTTCTTCGTGCGGTCCTTCGTCGTCGTGAGGCGCGCGAACAGCGCGTCGGGTGACGCGGGCGCGACGAGCGAATCGCACTTCGGGCAGTGGAGCTCGCCGACCTTCGCGAACAAAAGGCGCAGGTAGTGCGCGACCTCGGTCACGGTGGCGACTGTCGAGTTTGCGCCGCCGCGCGCCGTTCGCTGCTCGAGGGCGATCGACGGCGGCACGCCCGTCACGCTGTCGACGTCGGGCCGCGGGAGCATCGGCAAGAACTGGCGCGCGTACGGCGTGAGCGTCTCCATGAAGCGCCGCTGCCCTTCGGCGAAGACGACGTCGAAGGCGAGGGACGATTTGCCCGAGCCGCTCGGCCCCGTGACGACACACAGCTTGCCGTGGGGGATCGAGCAGCTCACGTCTTTCAAGTTGTGCTCGCGGGCGTGGGCCACGCGAATCGCTTCGACGCGCGGAGCGTCCTCGCTCGCAGGCACGCGCGGCTTTCCACCGGCGCGAACCTGACGGAGCGCGATGCCCGTTTTCGAAGGGCCCTTTTCGATCGCGGCAGGCGGCCCTTCCGCGACGACACGACCACCCTCGGGCCCCGCGCCGGGCCCCAAGTCGATGACCCAGTCGGTCTGCCGAATGACGTCGAGATCGTGCTCGACGACGACGACGCTGGCCCCTTCGTCGACGAGCGCGTGGAGCGCTTTGACGACGTAGGCCGCGTCTTCCGCGTGAAGCCCGGCGCTCGGCTCGTCGATGACGAACAGCGTCTTCGCGGGATTTTCGGAGAGCGCGCGAGCGAGCTTGAGGCGCTGGGCTTCGCCGCCCGAGAGCGTCGACAGCGGCTGCCCCAGGGGCAAGTAGCCGAGGCCGACGCGCAAGACCGGATCGAGCGCGCGGCGCAAAACGTAGTCTCGGTTGTCGGCGGGATCGAGGAGCGTGAGAGCCTCGTTCACCGTCATGGAGAGCACGTCGTGAACGTTCACGCCGCGGTGCTTCACCGCCAGCACCTCGGGCTTGAAGCGCTTCCCTTGGCAGACTGCGCAAAGCAGCGACACGTCCGCGAGAAACTGCATCTCGACGGTCTCGTACCCTTCGCCGGAGCACGTCTCGCAGCGCCCTGCGGCGACGTTGAACGAGAAGTGCGCCGGCGTGAGGCCGCGACGAATCGCCTCGGGCTCCACGGAAAAGCGCGCACGTACGCGGTCCCACGCCTTCGTGTACGTCGCCGCATTGCCGCGAGCGGTGCGGCCAAGGGGCGATTGATCGACAAGGACGGTGCGCGCGAGCGATCCGATGCCGTCGATGCGGTCGTGCGGTCCCGGCCTGTCGACGCGCATGTCGCCGAGGCCCCGCGCGACGCTGCGGTACAGGATTTCCTCGGCCAGCGTCGACTTGCCCGAGCCGCTCGGGCCCGTGATCGCGCAAACGACGCCGAGCGGAATGGACACATCGACCGCGTCCAAGTTGTTCGCGCGCGCGCCCTTCAGCTGGAGGAACTCTTTGGCTTTGCGAGGCGTCCGCGGTTCGGCCTTTGCCGCTTTCCATGCGCGCCCCGTCGGCAGATCGATGCGCGCTTCGAGCGCTTCGGGCGTGCCGTCGAAGAGCACGTTGCCGCCTTCGTTGCCGGCACCGGGGCCGAGCTCGATCACGCGATCGCACGACCGCACGACGCTCTCGTCGTGCTCGATG
>JANXMC010000054.1 GCA_025354825.1 Myxococcales bacterium | reverse complement strand
GCCGCCGGGCGCGCCGCCGCCACCCACCGTCGGCGCCGAGGTGGACGCTGGAGGCGCGCTTTGCAGCGGACCGCCGGGCATTTTTGCGGGTATTTCCGCGCGAATGCGATCCCCTCGGGCGCCCCGCTCGAGAAACTCCATGCGCTTGGTCACTTCGGCGCGAAACGCCCCGAGCTCCGACTGAATCCGCTCGATTCCGAGCTCGTTCTTCAGGTTCACGCGAAAGTCGGTCTCGGCCTGGGCGCGGTCTTTCAGCGTCTGGCGGTTTTGGCTCATGACGATGAGCGGCCCTTGGAGCGCGACCAGAATCGCCAGCGCCAGGTTGTAAAATTGAAACGGGTATTCGTCGAACGGGTCGCGTGTGAGCTTGTTCACGAGTGCCCAGACGAACGTGAGCCCAATGAGAAACAGGATGAACGCCCAGCTGCCGTTCAACTCGGCGACCTTGTCGGCGAGCCGCTGGCCCCAGGTGAGGTTCTCCTCAATCTCTTTGACGACGTCGCGGGCCGCACGCTGGCTGAGGAGCGCGTTGGTTTCACGAAGCCGTTCCGCCATGTCGCTCAAAATCGAGAGCGCCGCCGTACGCGAGCGGGCGAGGTGATCGGCGAAGTTGTCGCGCGTCAGCTCGAGAAGCACCGTGTCGACCACGGCTTCGACGCTGGCGGAGCGCGGCTTGTCGTCGAAGAGCGACAGCTCGCCGAAGTATTCGCCGGTGCGCACGTCCTTGAGCGTCACGCGGGAGTCGCCGTCGCCGGGGAGAAAGATTTGGACGGCTCCCGAGAGCACCACGTACATCGACGAGCCGCGCTCACCCTTCGTGAAAACAACGGTATTCGCGGCGAACGTTTTGGGGACGAGACGCTCGGCCAGGGCGTTCCGGTCCTCGTCGGCGAGCCCCTCGAAGAGGGAGATCTGAGCGAGGAGGTCGGCATGGCGCATCGGCGTCATGGTCGCTCCCCTGGCCGTTCCCATGCAAGGGGGGCTGAAAAGCTCGCAGGCTGTGGCATCCTCGCGCCGCCTTCATGACCTCACCCACGTGGCTCAAAGAGCTTCTGCCCATCGCCGGTCTGCTCGTCGTCATCAGCATCGTCGTCGCGCGCCTTCCGCGGGTCGAGCTTGGTCACTCACCGCAGTTTCGCCGTCGTCGATTCCTCAATTGGTTCCCCGTGGGGATGACCTACGCGTTCCTCTACATGGGTCGCTACAACCTGAACGCGTGCAAAAACGCGCTCGGCGACGCAATGACGAAGGAGCAGTTCGGCACGATCTTCACCGTGGGGACGGTGGTCTACGGCTGCGCGTTCGTGATTAACGGCCCACTGACAGATCGCTGGGGCGGCCGCGTGACGATGCTCATCGCGTCGGTCGGCGCCCTTGTGATGAACACGCTCATGGGGCTCGTGATTCACCTCGGGCTCACCCACGATCTCGTTCTCACGTTCTCGCTGCTTTACGCCGGAAACATGTACTTCCAGAGCTTCGGCGCAGTGTCGATCGTGAAGGTGAATGCCGCCTGGTTCCACGTTCGTGAGCGCGGAACGTTCGGCGGAATCTTCGGTGTGCTCATCTCGTTGGGCATTTACTTCGCCTACGACTGGAGCCGCCGGATTGCCGAGAATCTCCCCCTCGCGTGGGTTTTCTTCATTCCGGCAATCATTCTAGGCCTCTGCGCTATTTGGGATTACCTCGCGCTGCGCGACACGCCTGGCCAGGCGGGTTTCACCGATTTCGATACGGCCGATGCGTCGTCCGGCGATACGGGCCCGCGCCTCGGCGTCGTCGCGGTCGCGAGCCGCATGTTCCGCAGCCCGGTGATCCTCGTGATTGCGGGCGTCGAGTTCTGTAGTGGCTATTTGCGTAATGCGATTATGCAGCAATACCCGTTTTTCGCGAAGGACACGGGGATTGCCAACGACTTCGTCGCCAAAAACTGGGGGATGCTCCTCTGCGTCGCGGGCATTCTCGGCGGCGTCGTCGCCGGTGCCATTTCGGATCACGTCTTCGGTTCGCGCCGCGGGCCGGTCGCCACGATTCTGTACGGCGGAATGGTCGTGGGCACGGTTGCGGTCTTCGGGGGGTTGAGCACGCCGTATCTCGGTTGGATCATGGTGTTCATGTCCCTCTGCATCATCGGCGTGCACGGCATGCTGTCGGGCACGGCGAGCATGGACTTCGGCGGCAAGAAGAACGTCGGCGTCGCCGTTGGAATCATCGACGGCCTCGTCTATCTCGGGACGGCGCTGCAGGCGTTCGTCCTCGGCAAGGCGCTGCCGACGGGGCCGGCCGCGAAGGATCCGCACAACTGGTCGGCGTGGCCGATGGTCATGCTCCCCGCGGCCATCGTCGGCCTCGTCCTCGCGAGCCGCGTCTGGAACGCGCGCCCCGCGCCCAAGGCCGTCGCCACCGCCACGGCCATCGCCGAGCCGTAATCTCCTGAGCGCGCGCGCCCCTTGCCAAGAGGCGCCCTCCGCCGCGATTCTGCCGCCCAACATCATGGCCACAACCTACGCAGTCATCATGGCCGGCGGTGCCGGCACTCGGTTCTGGCCCGCGTCCCGCAACGCGCGTCCGAAGCAGCTCCTGCCCCTCGGCAGCAGCACCGGCGTCACGCTCATCGCGGCGACGCGCGACCGCCTCGCCGAGACGGTCACCGGCGATCGACTCTACGTCGTCACCGCGGAGCGCCTCGCGACGGCCACCGCGGCGGCGCTCCCCGGAGTGCCCAAGTCCCATATTTTGGCCGAGCCCGCGCCGCGCAACACCGCGGCCGCCGTAGCGTGGAGCGCCGCGACGATCGCGCGACGCGATCCGGAAGCGCTCGTCGGCGTCTTCCCGAGCGACCACTTCATCGTCGACGAGACCGAGTTTCGCTTCGTCGTCGCCCGCGCGCTCGAAGGGGCCCGCGCCGGCTACCTCACGACCATCGGCGTCGTGCCGACGCGACCGGAGACGGGCTACGGTTACATCGAGCGCGGCAACGAAATCGAGAGCGGCCTGTTCCGCGCGGCGCGCTTCATCGAGAAGCCGATCTTGCCTGTCGCCGAAGAGTACGTCGCGGGGCGCAAGCACCTGTGGAACGCCGGGATGTTCTTCTTCCGCGCGGACGCGATGCTCAAGGCGATTGAGACACACCTGCCGGCGCTCGCCGCGGGCATCGCCGAAATCGGGGCGGCCGAAGCGAAGGGCGAAGCTGCGGGCGCAGCCGCCGTCGCGCGAATCTTCCCGACGCTGCCGTCGATCTCGCTCGATCACGGCGTGATGGAAAAGTCTGCGAACGTGGCCGTCGTGCCCGGTGATTTTGGCTGGAACGACGTGGGCAGCTGGCAGAGCACCTGGGAGCTCGCGGCGAAGGATGCGGCCGGCAACGCGCTTCCCGATGGGACGATCGCGGTCGACGCGTCGGGCAACCTCGTGGCCGACCTCACGACGGCGGGCTCCGCGCGCGACGCGACGAAAAAGCGCAGATTCGCGCTCGTCGGCGTGTCTGACCTGGTTCTGGTCGAGACCGACGACGCCGTCCTCGTGATCCCGCGCGACCGCGCCCAAGACGTGCGCGCCGTCGTCGAGGCGCTCAAGACACGCGGCGAGCTCGACAAGCTCTAGGCCGCCCGTGAGCGACGAACACGAGGCGCGAGGCGCTCCGAAGGGAGCCTCGTCGATGGCGCGTTACGGCGCGGTGCTCGCGGCGGCGGGCGCGGTGGTGCTCGCGGTGGTCGTCGCGCGTCTGCGCAGCGATGCGACGCCGATGACGGTCGCGCAGCGCGCGTTCGCGGCGTCCCTCGACGAGGGGGACGTTGACGCGGACGACGCAGCCGCTCCCGACCCCGCCGAGCCGCCGAACCTGGAGCTCACGGTGACGGGCGCAGGGCTCGACGCCGCGCGCCTGCTCGTGACCGATGCGAGCGGCGCGCTGCTCCGCCCCGTCGCGCCGTTCGAGGTCTCGAAGGACGGCTCGGGGGCGCTTCGTGCGTACGTGACGCCGCGCGCTCTTCCGCCCCACGACGGCGACGCCATCGCATGGGTCGTCGCCGGCACGATGCCCGCGGTGACCAAAGTTTTCGAAGAGCTCCCCTACCCGCTCACGACGCTAGGGGCTCATGCCGAGGCGTCTGATTCGTCGCTGAACGACGCGATCCGCCGCTCGGGCGCCCAGCTGCGCCGCATCGTCGTCACGCGGGCACGCCCGCCTGCCGACGGGGGCGCGCGCTAGCCGCGTGCTCAGCGCGGCTTCCACTTGCTGCTGCTGCGTGCACGGGCCGCCGGCTTCGCAGGCGTCGCCGAGCTGCTCGCGCTTCCCGCGGCGGCACGACCGGGCCGCTTGCGCGCCGACTTCGCACCGTACGGATTGAACGCCGCGGCGACCTCTTTCGCCTCGTCGCCCGCGGTACCGGCGACCGCCTCGAGCCGTTTGAGCTCGTCGCGAAGGCGCGCCGCCTTCTCGAACTCGAGGTTCTCCGCCGCCGTGAACATCTCCAGGCGCAACGCCTGGAGCCGCTCGGAGATGTCGACGGTCTCCTGCTCGCCCGACTTGCTCGCCTTCGCGAGCTTCGGAACGTTGTAGTAGTCGACCGTCCCCGCCGCGGGATTTACGTTCAAAATCGCGCGCACGACGGTGGCTGGCGTAATGCCGTGAACCTCGTTGTACTTTGCTTGAATGATGCGACGGCGCGTCGTCTCGTCCATCGACTGCTTCATCGCCGCCGTGACGTGGTCGGCATACATGATGACGCGCCCGTTCACGTTACGTGCGGCACGACCGCTGGTCTGAATGAGCGACCGCGCGCTGCGCAAAAAGCCCTCTTTGTCGGCGTCGAAGATCGCCACGAGAGAGACCTCGGGCAGATCGAGACCTTCGCGAAGAAGGTTGATGCCGACGAGGACATCGAATTCCCCGAGGCGCAAATCGCGCAAAATGTCGATGCGCTCGAGGGTGTCGATATCCGAGTGCAAATACCGAATACGGACGCCGAGCTCGCGGTAATAGTCCGTGAGATCCTCCGCCATCCGCTTCGTCAGCGTCGTGCAGAGCACGCGCTCGTTCTTTTTCACGCGGTCGCGAATTTCGCCCAGCAAATCGTCGACCTGCCCGCCCACCGGGCGCACCTCCACCTCGGGATCCATCAGCCCCGTGGGGCGGATGACCTGCTCGACGAACGCCCCCTGGGTTTTCACCAGCTCGTATTCACCGGGCGTCGCCGAGACGTAGATGCACTGCTTGATGTGATCTTCGAACTCATCGAACTTGAGCGGCCGGTTGTCCATCGCGCTCGGGAGGCGAAAGCCGTATTCGACGAGCGTCTCTTTGCGGGCGCGATCGCCTTTGTACATTGCACCGACCTGCGGCACCGTCTGGTGCGACTCGTCGATGATCATCAAAAAGTCTTTAGGGAAGTAGTCGATGAGCGTGGGCGGCGCGTCGCCGGCGTTCCGGTTCGACAGGTGGCGCGAGTAGTTCTCGATGCCGTTGCAGAATCCCATCTGCTCCATCATCTCGAGGTCGTATTGCGTCCGCTGCTCGAGGCGCTGCTTCTCGAGAAAACGCCCTTCCTTGTCGTAGAAATCGAGGCGCACCTGCAGCTCTTCGCGAATCTGCGTAATCGCCCGGCGCATCTGCTGTTGCGGCGTCACGTAGTGGGAGCCCGGGAAAATCGCGTAGCGTTCGAGCTTCCCCTTCACCTTGCCGCGAAGCGGGTCGATCTCTTTGATCGCCTCGACCTCGTCGCCGAAAAACTCGATACGGATCGCCGTCTCCTGCTCATAGGCCGGAAACACTTCGACCACGTCGCCGCGCACGCGAAAGGTGCCACGATGAAAGTCGATATCGTTGCGCTCGTACTGAATGTCGACGAGCTGGCGAAGAAGGTTATCCCGCCGAAACTCTTCGCCAACCTTCAAATCGATGAGCAGGCCGTGGTAGCTCTCGGCGCTGCCGATACCGTAAATGCAGCTGACGCTTGCAACGATGATGACGTCGCGCCGCGACAAGAGCGAGTGCGTCGCCGCGTGGCGCATGCGGTCAATCGCGTCGTTGATGATCGCGTCTTTGTCGATGTACGTGTCGCTACCCGGTATATAGGCCTCGGGCTGGTAATAATCGTAATAGCTGACGAAATACTGAACCGCATTTTGCGGAAACAGCTCTTTCATCTCGCCATAGAGCTGCGCCGCGAGGGTCTTGTTGGGCGCGAGAATCAGCGTGGGCTTTTGCGTCCGCTGAATGACGTTCGCAATCGTGAACGTCTTGCCCGACCCCGTGATGCCGAGAAGCACCTGGTGCCTCTCGCCCGCCTCGATGCCCTTCACGAGCTGCTCGATAGCCGCCGGCTGATCACCCTTAGGTTCGAACTGCTTCAACAGCTGGAAAGGGGCGGACATAAGAGTCCGAACTTGAACCACCTTTCCAAGAACCGCAAGGTGCGCCCCCGCCCCGCCTAGGCGCAAACACGCGAAATGATTCAAAAGAGACGCAAGCCGTCACCCCAACATGAGGCACGCGAACCTCAGACGCGACGCCTCAACCCACGAACGACCCGGCGAACGGCGCGAGGCCTCAAAGAGGGAGAGCCCCGAGGAAAGAGAGGCGGGGA
>JANXMC010000506.1 GCA_025354825.1 Myxococcales bacterium | reverse complement strand
GGCGTCTGCCCGCCGAACTGAACAATCACGCCTTCGGGCTGCTCTTCGTCGACGATGGCGAGCACGTCTTCGAGAGTGAGCGGCTCGAAATAAAGCCTGTCGGACGTGTCGTAGTCGGTCGACACCGTCTCGGGGTTGCAGTTGACCATGATGGTCTCGAACCCAAGCTCGCGCAGCGCCTGCACGGCGTGGACGCAGCAGTAGTCGAACTCGATCCCCTGCCCGATGCGGTTCGGCCCGCCGCCGAGAATGACGACCTTGCGCTTGCCGGTTTTGGCTTGAGATTCGGTTTCGGTTTCGTACGTCGAATAGAGGTAAGGCGTGTGCGCCACGAACTCGGCGCCGCACGTGTCGACCCGCGCGTAGACCGGCCGAATCCCCGCGGCGTGGCGCATCGCGCGAATCGCGTCTTCGTTGCTGTCGGTCAGCGTCGCGAGCTGCCGGTCGGAGAACCCGAGGCGCTTGTACCGGCGGACGTCGGCGGGGGCGAAGGCGCCGCCTTTGATCTCGAGCTCGGCGTCGAGGATCCGCCGCATGTGCGCGAGGAACCACGGGTCGATCTTCGTGATGTCGTGAACCTCTTCGTCGGTCATCCCCACGCGCATTGCGTCGGCGACGTAGAAGAGGCGCTCGGCTGTGGGAATGCCGATGAGGCGCTTCAGGGCGTCTCGGGTCTCTTCGGCGCTTGCGGGCGGGAGCGACTTCGGCGCGGAGAGCTCGGGCGCCTCCATGTCGAGATTGCGAACCTTCTTCGGCTCGGCGAGGAGGCGGTAGTCGACACGACCGAGGAGCGAGTTGAGCCCGTCTTTCCCGGTTTCGAGGGAGCGCGCGGCCTTCTGCAGCGCTTCACAGAACGTGCGGCCGATGCTCATCGCTTCGCCGACGCTCTTCATCTGCGTGCCGAGGGTGTTGTCGGCGCCGGGGAACTTTTCGAACGCGAACCGCGGCCACTTCACGACGACGTAGTCGATGACCGGCTCGAAGGCGGCGCTCGTCTTGGTGATGTCGTTCGTGAGCTCGTCGAGGGTGTAGCCAATCGCGAGCTTGGCCGCGATTTTCGCGATGGGATAGCCCGTCGCTTTGGACGCGAGGGCGCTCGATCGCGAGACGCGCGGGTTCATCTCGATGACGTAAATGCGGCCGTCGTAGGGGCTCACGGCGAACTGCACGTTCGAGCCGCCGGTCTCGACGCCGATCTCCGTCATGACGGCTTTCGCCGCGTCGCGGAGGCGCTGGTACTCGCGATCCGTCAGCGTCATCGCCGGGGCGACGGTGATCGAGTCGCCCGTGTGGACGCCCATCGGATCGATGTTCTCGATGGAGCAGACGACGATGAAGTTGTCGGCTTTGTCGCGAATGACCTCGAGCTCGAACTCTTTCCAGCCGAGGACGCTCTCTTCGATGAGCACCTCCGTGGTGGGCGATTGCGAGAGAGCCCAGGAGACTTTCGCTTCGAACTCGCTCGCGTCTTTCGCGATGCCGCCGCCGGTGCCGCCCATCGTGAACGAGGGGCGCAAAATCGCCGGGAAACCCGTGCGTTTCACGATCTCCCACGCTTCTTCGACGGAGTGCGCGGCGCCCGCCTTGGGGCACTCGAGGCCGATTTTCTCCATCGCCGCTTTGAAGAGCGCGCGGTCTTCGGCCTTCTTAATCGACTCGGGGCGAGCGCCGAGCATTTCGACGCCGTACTTCTCGAGGACGCCGTGTTTTTCGAGCTCGAGAGCCAGATTCAGCGCCGTCTGCCCGCCGAGGGTCGGCAGCACCGCATCGGGGCGCTCACGCTCGATGATGGCGGTGAGCGTCGCGACCTCGAGAGGCTCGACGTAGGTTCGCGTCGCCATGCCCGGATCGGTCATGATCGTCGCTGGGTTCGAGTTGACGAGGATGACCTCGTACCCCTCGTCGCGAAGGGCTTTCGCCCCCTGCGTTCCCGAATAGTCGAACTCGCACGCCTGCCCAATCACGATGGGCCCAGCGCCAATGAGCAGGATCTTCTTGAGGTCCGTACGCCGCGGCATTGGCGCGGGAATTAGCAGTGCGCAGAGGTAAAAGCTAGCGGCGGTGAGGCGCTCGCGAGATGTTCACGGGCGCCCTCACTGTACGGCCTCTTAGAAGCGGGCGCCGACGCGGAGCTTGACCGCCCAGAACGCCCCCTGGTCGAAGAGCGGGCCGAACGGCTCGTCGATGTTCATGTTCAGCCCGAGGTCGACGAAGCCCGTGCCGAAGTCGCCGCCGACGTACGGCATCACCGAGAATTGTGCCTTGTCGGACCCTGCGGCGGTCGGAATCGCGACGAGCATCCCGCGGACGCCGAAGCGAAGCGGCCCCGTGCGGTAGCCGATGCTCTGTGATGCCTGCACGAGCAGGTCGGAGCTCTGCGCGCTGGTCGTCGAGATGAGCGGCGCGATGACTAGCTCGCTGACGTGCTGGACGCCTTGATGCTCGTCGTTCGCCAGGCGGATGGAGGGCGCGATGGAAATCCGCTGGGGAACCCACATCCCCGCCCGCTCGAGCGAGCGAGTGTAGACGGCCCCGAATAGCTCGCCCTGGTCGCCGCCGCTGTTCGGGGCGAGGGGAAGCGTGACGCTGGCGCCGATGCGGAGCCGTCCGAAGCTGTGATTCTCGGCGTAGTAGGCACCGATGAGGGGATTGCCGAACGACGTGGCGGACCTCGAGTTATCGCCGACCGACTCGCTGCTCTCGGTGAAGGACGACGTGCCGTGGGCGAAAGGGATCGCCATCTCGAGCTCGAAGTGGTCGGCGCGGTACGTCCCGCCCAATACGAAGGACGTGATCGTGTAGCTCAGCGTGGTTCTTGAAAGGGTGCCGACGTCGCGGCTTTGCGAGAAGAACGCGGTGTCGAGATCGAGCAACCACGGCTTCACGGCAGGCACGAGCGGCGTGGCGGGAACGGGCTCGGCGGCGTCGGCAGCTACGACGGGAACGGCGGCCTGCGCGGGATCCGCCGCGGGCGCGACGGGCGCGGACGCTGCGGCAGCTGGTGCCGGCGCGGCCTCGTCGGGCTGCTGGGCGTAGGCCGCCGATGCGGACGATGCGAACGACAGAACGGAGGCGATTAACGACGCGCAGAAAAGGCCACGGGAAGACGAATGCATGATGATTAAAATCCAAGCTTGGCCCGAGCTTGCAGAAGCTCTCAGGCCGCTAAGTGGGAGTGGTCGAAAGGACGGCCGCCGAATGCGCGCCGTGAATACAACGAAGAGCTCGGACGATATCGAAGAAGGTTTCTAAAAGAGTATGCTTGTTGAGTTACGCGAGCATTTCGCGGTCGCGCACGTCGCCAGACGCGGGGCTCACGGCGTGGGAAAGCGCGAGGGTCAGTACGAGAATGGCGCGGTAAACCGCGTGCACGTCGTCGACGTCGACATCGCGATCGGCTGCGCTTCGCCCGCTTTGGGCAACCGTTCCGCCGCCCGCTTCGTCGTCGCCCGTTCCGCCATCGCCAAACGCGGTCACGTCGAGCGCCGCCTCGACGTGCTCGTTGATGAACGCGAGGACGCTTGGCTGCTCGAGGGCGACGACGTCGTCCAGATCGATGGGCTGCTCGGAGTGGCTCGCGCGGAGCTCTTCTTCGAGCAAGAGCGCGGCCTCGGTGGCCAAGAGAGCGTCTTCCGTGACCTCGCGAAGGCGCGTCCCGAAGCTTCGCTCGAAAGAGAGCCAGACGGCGATCGACAGGAAGTAGCCGAGGGCCAGCGCCGTCTCGTCGAGAGGCTTCGAAAGCACTGTCCCGATGCGATCGGCGAGG
>JANXMC010000023.1 GCA_025354825.1 Myxococcales bacterium | reverse complement strand
CCTCTTTGGCGGTCGGGGGGCCGACGGCAAGGCTCTCCGCGATACGTGGGAGTGGGATCCGAGCTTCGGCACCGGCTCGGGCTGGACACAGCGAACGTCGAGCATCGTGCCACCCGCACGATTCGGCCATCGCCTCGCGTTCGACGCCGTCCGCGGTCGCGTCGTCCTCACGGGCGGCGCGGGCGACGATGCGCGCTCGACGACCGGCGAGGTCTGGGAGTGGGACGGCGTCGCCGGCACGTGGACGCTTCGCGTGCCCGCAGTGTCGCTCGAGCCCCGACTCGGTCACGCGACGTTCTTCGACGCGAGCCGTGGTGAGCTCGTCCTCTTCGGCGGTCTCTTGCACGCGCAGGGCGGCACGGCCGCATCGACGTACGGCGACACGTGGTCGCTCGCGCTGCCCGGAATGCCCGACGCGTCGCCCCCCCGCTACGGAAACGGTACGCCGTGCACAGGCGCCGGCACCTGCGGCTCGGGGCAATGCGTCGACGGCGTGTGTTGCGCGACGTCGTGTACCGGCCAGTGCGGCGCGTGCAACGTCGCGGGCTCGGAAGGGACGTGCGTCGCCGTGCGCGGCACGCCCCGCGGCGGTCGCGCGGCGTGCCCGACGGGCGGCCTGTGCGGCCCGCTCTGCGACGGGCGCGATACGCAGGCGTGTCACATGTACCCCGTCGGCGATGCATGCGGCGCGGCGTCGTGCAGCAATGCCGTCGCCCTCGACGTGGGCCAATGCGACGCGAACGGCGCGTGCGTGCAGCCGCAGAAAGACTGTGCGCCCGTCGCCTGCAACACTACGGCGCCCACGACCTGCGGGCGCGGCGGATCCTGCAGCGCGACCCAACCCTGCGCCGCGGGCTACTACTGCGGCAGCCGCACGACCTCGACGGGCGCGTCCGTCAACGCATGCAAGGCGCTCGCGAAGATCTACACGCTGACCGTCACGCCCGCGCCGGCCGCGACCGGTGTCAACGTCACCGTCGCGACGGCGGCCTACGCGTTCACGCCGGCCTCGCCCAACGGCGTCACGCCGTATCCAACCTACGAGAACGTGAGCTACCGCGTCGGCCTCACGGTCGCGGGCGGTGCCATCACGTACCCCTGCGGCGCCTACGCGCGCGCCAACGCAAGCTGCGTCTTCGCGGCCCCCGCCGCCGGTAGCTACACGGTCCGCGTCGAAGCGCGCACGGACGACTCGACGACCTCTTTCGACGATGCGCGCGAAGTTGCGCTGACGGTGACGCCATGAGCTCGATGCGATTCCGAAAGCTCGCCGCGACGGGGGCCGTCACGCTCTTCGGCGCCGGCATCGTCGCCGTGGTGGCCGCTCGCGCGCATGACGAACGCTCCGAGCGCGACTTCGTTCTCACCAATGTACCGAAGGCCGCGTCGCACCTCACGACCGCGGGCAAGTTCGAGCGCGCACCGAACGGCGACGCACAGTCGACGGTGCCCGATACGGGCGACAGCGACGCGTCCGTCGTCGCAAAAGCGCCCGCCCATGCGCGCGGCGTGTTCGTCCTCGGCGTGCGAGGCGCGGCCGACCGCGCGCACGTGTCGCTCGTCGCTGCCAATGCGGCGGGTGCGACCGTCGAAGACGGCTCCGTCGTCTACCGCGGCGCCTACGATGGCGTCGACGTCGTCGCCGTCCACGACCCGAGCTACGCAGAGCTTCTGTACGTCGTGCGCGGCGACGCTCGCCCCAAGCTCGCACTGCACCTCGCGCCCGCAGAGGGCGGTGGCACGCTCCGAATCGAACCGTCGACGGGGGCTGCGATCCTCGCCGACGCAGCAGGCGTCGCGCGCCTCCGAGCGCACCGCCCGCTCGCGATCGACCACCGCGGCGTAGAGCGCGCGGGGCGTTACGTCGTGGAAGGCGACGCGATTGCGATCGACGTCGACTACGCGGGGCTCGAGACGCCGATCGTCATCGACCCGATGCTCGTCGTGCCGCGGTGGACCGTCCTTTCCGACGCGCGCGTCCCCGGCGCGCGGGTCTACGACGCGACGCTCCTCTCGCGCGAGTCGTACGTCGTTCGCGATTCGGTCCGCCACAAGACCGTCCTCGTGCGGCCGGTTCGGAGCCGGCAGTTCGAAGACACGATCTTTCAGTTCGGCGATGCGTCGCGCAGCTACCACGAAGGCTTCTCGCAGCGCATCGACACGCAGCCGCGCACGACCGCGCTGTTCCCCGCGGGTACGCGCGAGATCAGCGAATGGCAGCGCGGCTTCGCGATTGAGAGCGAGACCTGGGAGTGGGACGGCACGCGCTTCGCGCTCGTCGACGGCGCACGCCTCCCGGGCATCATCGATCCTGCCGTCGCGTTCGACGGCAACCGCGGACGCACGGTGCTCTATGGCGGCGGCACACCTGGCCTCAGCTGCTGGCAGAACAGTGTCTTCAGCCAGATCACGTCGTCCGTCCCGTTTTCGTGCAACGACTATGACGGGCTCGACGTCACGTTCGAGTACGACGGCGCGCGCTGGGCGCAGAAGAAGATCGCCGGCTCTCCGCCGCCCCGCATTCGCGCCAGTATGGCGTGGGACGGCGCGCGAAAACGGATGATCCTCTTCGGCGGGCGTGAGCTCGAAGCGCGCAACAAGGACAAGACCGTCCAGCCCTACGGCGCGCCGTTCCCCGATTCGATGGCGAATGGCCTCTTGAACGACACGTGGGCCTACGACGGCACGCGGTGGGAGCGCCTCGCCATCGGCAATCCGCCACCTGCGCGCGAGGGGGCGCAGCTCATCGAAGATCCCGTGCGTAAGCGGCTCGTCCTCACGGGCGGGCACACGGTCGATCCGAGCACCGAGGTCGCCGATGCGCTCACGGTTTGGGAATTCGACGGCACCGACTGGAGCGAGCGCGTGCGCCTCGCCGATGCGCGAGCGCCCGCGGCGATTCGGAGCCGACGCGGCATGGCGGCGTTCTGGAACACGGCGCGCGCCCGCGTAAGCTTCGTCGGTGGCGAAGAGACGAAGCGTGCAACATGCACGCTCACCGCCGCGGAGATCACGACGCGGACCACGGCGACGCAAGCCGACCCCGTCGGGCGCGCCGCGCTCGCCGCGACCGGCTGCCTCGGCGGCTACGTCCACGATGCATGGGAGTGGGACGGCACGGCGTTCACGTTGTCGTCGGACGCCGCGTTCTCGGAAATCGTCGCCGGCAAGCCGCTCTATCGTCAGGTCGCAGGTGCCCCGACGTGGAGCGCATCGGGCCAGGCGCCCGTGCCGATGAACGCCGTCGATGGCGACGCGGGCTCCTCGCTCCTTCCGTGGCGCTACGATCCGCGCGCGGAGCACTTCGCGCTCCGCTCGACGCTCGAACGCGCCTATGCCGGCGATGGTGGCGCGCCCGTCGCCTCCGTCGATGCGGGCGCGCCCGCGCCCACGCCCGCAGGCGCGGGCTTCGCGTCGCCGTCTCTCCTGCCGAACGCGCGGCCTCTCGTTGCGTTCGCGGAAGACCGCGCGACCGCCGAGCTTTTCATGCCCGACGACGCCCGCGTCTTTGCGCTCGACGGCGCCGCGTGGCGAGAGGCCTCGAGCGCATCGTCGCCGTTCGCGCAGGGACCCAACGACTTCGTCGCCGCGGCGTGGGACAGCGCGCGGGGCGCGATGGCGCTCTTCGACCCCACGACGGGACAGACGTGGAGCTACACCGATGGCGGCGGGTGGGCGCGCCTCACACCTACGACGGCGCCCGCTCGTTGGACGATCACAGCCGGTCTTCGCGCGGAGTCCGATCTCGAGCCGACACGCAACGAAGCCGCGAACACGATCTACTCGGCGACCTTCGCCTCACGCTTTCGAGACGCGGCGCTCGCGACGCCTCACATGGTGTTCGATCGCCGGCGCGCACGGTCGGTCATGATCTACGGCGGCGCCGTTTGGGAATGGGATGGCGCTTCGTGGACGTCGGCCGCCGCGCCGGCGGCACTCGCATCATGCAAGGCTGCGACGCTGGTCGCCTATGACGGCGCTCGCGCGAAAACCGTCGTGTTCGGCTGCACGGTGCCCGGTCAAACATGGGAGTGGGACGGCGCGACGTGGAGCACTGCCTTCGCCGGCCCGTACACGGCAAGCGTCAAACGTGACAACGGCGACATGGCCGACAACTCGCTTTCCTACATGTACGAATGGGCCGGGACGATGCAAACCGCGTGGGCGCACCCCAATGCGGCGTTCGAGAGCCCGACGCTCGGTGGAGTCGCAACGACGGATGCCGACGGTTCACTTCGTGTTTGGAACGGAACGACCTGGTCGGTCGGCCCCACGCCCCCGGGCGGCAACAACTGCATGATCGCCTCGCCGAGCTCGGTCTCGCCCAACGTCGGCATTCGATACAACACCGCGTACTACCCGTTTCCCCTGCACTCCTATTCGATCCTAGGTCGCGACTTCTTACCGACGTGCATGTTCCCGCCGATGCTCGAGGATCGAGCACGCAAGCGCATCGTCGCAATGCGCGACGGTCTTTCCGGAATGATGGAGCTCTCACTCGCACCGGCCGCCGCATCCCGCGTGTGGGAACCTGCGCGCATCGGCCGGTACATCGGCTCAAACCTCACGAGCGTGAACCCGTATCCGTTCGAGCTCATGTCGGCGGAGCACGTGTACGTGCAGACGATGACGGACCCGGCGAGTCGGACGTATCCAAATGCCTATCGCCCCGTCGAAGAGCGCCGGACGCAGAGCCTTTTGTGGCCCTACCGGCTCGTCCACGACCCCGTCGGTGGGCGGGTTCGCGTGCTCACCAATCGCGGAATGGTCTGGGAGATGGTCGCCGAGCCGATGGTGGGCCTTGGCGAGACCTGCCGCGACGACCGCGACTGCGCCGAAGGGGGGTGCACATCGGAAGGCGTCTGCTGCAACGTGCCCACGTGCGGAACGACGATGTGCACCACGTGCAAAGGGACGCATCCGGGAACGTGTGAGGTCGCGCCCCTCGGGGCGCCCGAGGCGCAGGGGCGATGCGGGACTGGGGAGTGCGCAGGTTTCTGCCCAGGGCCCGGTGTGGCCCAGGTTTGTAAGTATGATGGCGCGCGGAGCTGTGGCACCGCGGCGTCCTGCTCAGCGGGCAATGTGAGCCCCGGAGGGCATTGCGCTGGGGGAAGTCCGTCCTGCGTGGCGCCGGCCGCAGGAGCGCCAGCCGTCGCATGCGCGGGGGGCTTGGGATGCGCGGCCGACGGTCGGACGTGCAAGACGGGGTGTACGTCGCGCGTGGACTGCGGGGTGGGCGGTACGTGCGCGAGTGGAGGCGCGTCGTGCACGCCGGATTCCGTTTCCCTGGCGGCGACGAGCCTCGGTGTCAATCCGTCGACCTACCAAGC
>JANXMC010000014.1 GCA_025354825.1 Myxococcales bacterium | reverse complement strand
GGAGGCGCTCGGCCGTGGGCGTGCCCATGTCGAACCACGCGCGGAGCGTCCCCTGCAAATCGTGAATCCACACCGCCGGCTCGTCGGTCGCGGAGAGACCTTTGGAGAACGTAATGCCCTCTTCGTAGAGCAGGCAGTAGGCAATCACCCTCGTGAGCAGGTACCGCATCGATTCGGAAGGGTGCTGCGCGACGCGTAGATCGAGCGCCTCGTAGACATTGCGATCGACATCGGAGAGGTCAATCTGAAGGTGGTACATCGTCGCCGAGAGAGCCATTCTCGGCACTCTAGCCCAGGGGCTCACGGACGACAGGGCGGACGCGGCGAGGAGCGCCGTCACGACGGCCTCGCGCCGAGACGGGCCGCGTGCATTCGCGAGGACGCTCAGGCAGTCTCGCGTCTCGCAAGGAGGAGCCATGGATTCGATCGAAAAGCTCAAAGAGAACGCAAGACGCGCCTGGGCGACCTTCGGCCCGACGGAGATGCTCACGGCGTCCGTCGCGCCCCGTCTGGTCCGCCTTGCGGGGGTGACGGCCGGAGCGCGCGTCCTCGACGTCGGATGCGGAACGGGCGTCGCCGCGCTGACGGCGGCGCGGCTCGGCGCAACGGTCACGGGGATCGATCTCACCCCCGAGCTCGTGGCGCAGGCTCGCGCGAATGCGTCGCTCATGGGCCTCGGCGTCGACCTCCGCGAAGCCGATGCCGAGGCGTTGCCGTTCGAGGACGCCTCGTTCGACATCGTGCTTAGCCAGTTCGCACACATGTTCGCGCCGCGCCCGGAGGTTGCGACCGCGGAGATGCTGCGCGTCCTCAAGCCCGGCGGGACGATCGCCTTCTCGACGTGGCCGCCGGAGCACTTCGTCGGCGCGATGTTCGCGCTGGTCGCGAAGTATGCGCCGCCCGGACCGCCCGGCGTGCCGCCGTCGCAGCTATGGGGTGACCCCCACGTCGTTCGCGAGCGGCTCGGGGGCGCGGTGAAGAACGTGCACTTTGCACGGGACGTCATGCGCGTTCAAGTCCTCAGCGTGCAACACCACCGCCTTCTCATGGAGCGGAACATCGGCCCGATGACGAAGCTCGTCGAGGCGCTCGGGGCGAACGCGGCCCCGCGCCTCGCGGAGCTGCGCGCCGAGTTCGAGGCGCTCATCGCGTTGTACTTCGAGGACAACCACGTGAGGCAAGACTACCTCCTGACCCGCGCCGTCAAAGTGTGAGACGTGACGGCGCGCACTATGCGACGGTCGGCGCGGGCACCAACACCGCGACGAAGCGGTAGGCGTTCCGGACGCCCAACGCCTCGATCTGTCGAAGCGCTGCGCGACGCATCATCGTCCCCTCTTCGCCTCCGAGGAGCAGCCCCACGCGGTGACGCGCGGCGGCCTCGTAGGCGCGCATCCCGTAAGACGCAAAGTCCGCCGCCGCGGCGAGGAGCAGGCGTCGAGCCTCGGCGTGGCGCCCTTCAATCCCGGCCACAACGCCCGAGAGCACGGCGCCGAACGCACGTGTCCACGGCTCGCGACGCCTCGCGAGAGCCCGCGCCTCGCGTTTCGCCACTCGAAGATGAAACGCGCGATCCGCGGCGCAGGCGGCCAGATGGGACGCCCCACGAAGATAGCGTGTCATCGTGCAGTAGGTCGCCGCGTGGAGCCAGCCCGCCGCCGCGACGAGCGCCCACTCGTCATCGATCCGCTGGCTCGCAGCGAGCGCTCGCTTTTCGTACATGTCCGTGAGCACGGTGCCGACGAGCGCGAAAAGGCGCTGCTGCGTATAGGGGAGCTCGGGCCAGCGCGCGTTCGCATAGGCGACAGCGCTGTAGGCCGACGCGACGTCACCCTGGGCTAAATCGATAAGCGTCGCAAATCCGATTTCCGACGTAATCCGAAGAAAGATATTCCCGCGATCGTTCGCGTCGCGGAGGAGGCGCTTGCGACGAGCGTCGGCCGCGACGAACTGGCCGCTGTAAATCTCGGCCATGTGCGACATCAGCTCGCACAGGTGCGTCTCGCGAAGCGTCGTCGAGAGCGGAGAAGGCTGCGCGCGGCAGTTCGCGGCGGCGCGCTCGAACGAGGCTATCCCGTCGGCCCATTGGCCTTCCCCGATCGCCAAAATCCCGGAGCCCAAATCGGCGAAGGCGAGGCAGTAGGGCGATTCGATCTCGCGCGCGAGCTTTGCGCCGGCATCACGAAGCATCCGCGCGCGCGCCCGGTTGCCCGCATAGGACTGGCATATAGCCTCTCCCACGAGCGCACGGCTTCGATGAAGCGGGTTATCGAGCTTGATCGCCGCGAGCAGAAGCCGCGTGATGAACAGCGTCGATTGAACGTTGTCGATCATGACGAGGCCCAGCGCCGCGGAGTTGCAGGCCTCGAGGCGCAGCGTGAGGCGTTCTTTCTCCTTCGCGGAGCGCACTCGGCGGCGCTCGAGGCCCCGAAGGCGAATCCACGCCCGGAGCATCATGAGGGTGAGGAGCGTCTTCCACGGGCCGGCGAGAGCGAGCCCCGAGCTCTCGAGAACACGGTTCAGAATGCTTCGACCGCGGTTGACCTCGCCCACGAGCAGCAGCTGCTCCGAGGCGCGTCGCCATAGCTCGACGCCGCGCTCGCCCTTCACCTCGCGCGCGCACTCTTCGTAGAGCGCCGCAGCCTCTCCCCCGCGCCCCGTGCGAACGAGCGCGTCCGCCCAAGCGATCCGCACGTCGACGCGCGTTTCGGCATGGGCGGGCGTGAGCTCGACGATGACCGCATGGATCCTCGCCGCTCTGTCGAAGGCGAGCGCGCGAGATGCCGCAGCCGCCGCACGCTCGGCATGGGGAAGAGCAGCTTCGGGGTGCTCCGACGCGCGGAAGTGAAAAACGATGACCTCGGGGTCGACGTCGTCGCGGTGCTCGAGAGCCTCGGCGATGCGCCCGTGGAGCTGCTTGGCAAGAGCGGGCTCGATGAGCGCACGAACGCGCTCCCGAATGCGATCATGGTAGACCTCGACGACGTCTCCGACAGCATCACGACGCATGCGCAAGAAGCGTGCGCCCCGAAGCGCCGTCAGAGCCGACAGCGCGAGCTCGCCGGGGAGGCGCGCAATGGCCGCGAGAACGTCGACGCTCACGCCCGAGGCGGCGAGCGCAACGATTTGGATGACGGTCCGCGCGTCCTCGCTCAGGCACGAAAGGCGTTCCGAGATGAGGGCATCGAGGGATACCTCGTCGGTGCCTCCTGCGCCCTGCGTGACATGGCGCGCGAGCTCGTGAACGAAGAGCGGGCTGCCGCGCGACTCAGTCGCGATGGCGTCGATGTCCCCTTCCGCGGCGGTGCCGCTCGGCTCGAGCAGTGCGCGCGCGAGCTCTGCGCACATTGCGCGTTCGAGGGGCGCGACGTCGATGGCGACGGCGTGCCCGCCAAGCACGCGCTCCTTCAGCGCGAGGATCGTCTCGTTCGTCTCGGCCCCCTCCGAGCGGTAACTGAGGACGACGAGCACCGGCGGCGCGTCGGGCGCCCGCACGAGCTCGGCGAGAAGCTCGACGCTGTCGACATCGCCCCATTGGAAGTCGTCGATCGCGATCACGACCGGGTGCCGCTCTGCGAGGCGACCGATGAGATCCCGCAGCGCCGCGAAGCCGCGCCGCCGAATCTCGAGGGCGTCGAGGGCATCGCGAAACGGCGGCGTCGATCGCGACGGCACGTTCAATCGATGCAGGACGGGAAAGAGCTGCGTGAGCAGATCGAAGTCGCGAGGCAATACGGCATCGAGAGCCGCCGGGGAGAACCGTTTGAGGCGCGCGGCGGCAGCGCTCATGACCGTGTCGACCGCCTTGAACGGGGCCGCTTCCCCCTCGTAACAGCGCCCTTCGAGCGCGACGACGTCTCCCGGCGCCGAGATGCGCCCCAAGAAATCTCGCAAGAGCGCGCTTTTGCCGTTCCCCGACGCCCCCACCACGTGGGCCGTCACCGAGAGCCCCGTGCGCGCCGTCTCGAAGGCCGCGAGCAGAGCCTCCGAGGCGTCGTCCCGACCAACGAGAGGCGCCCGCGGGACGGGCGACGAGATGCGCGAGATGGGCCCCGGAATCGCGTCGAGGGCGCGCTCGATCTGATCGGGCGGCGGTCGCGACGACGGGTCGCGCCGGAGGAGTCTCATACATAGATCGCAAAGCACCGGTGGAAGCGCGGCGGAGACGCTCCGCGGGTCGCTCGCCTCGCGCATGTTCTTCGCGGCGATGACCTCGAGGGCGTCGCCGTCGTCGAAGGGGGGGCGGCCGACGAGGCTCTCGTAGAGCATCACGCCGACCGCATACCAGTCGGAGGCCTCGGTCACGTCCTCGCCGCGCGCCTGCTCGGGCGCCATGTACGCGGGCGTACCGACGATGTCGGCAAGGGAGCGACTGCCGTCGACGAGCTCGGTGACGAGGCCGAAGTCGAGAATCTTCACGGTGCCGTCGCGCGCGACGAGAACGTTCGAAGGCTTCAAGTCGCGGTGAATCCGCTGCGCCTCGTGGAGCGCGCGAACCCCCGCCGTGAGCTGCGTGAAGGCCGACCGCACGCGCGAGAGATCGAACGCCTGAACGGCGACCCGCGGAAGCGTGGGGAGGTCGTCGAGATCGACCACCGCTTCGGTCATCACCGTGTCGGCAAACGCGAAGAGCGCGCGGCGCACGTACTCGACGATGGTCGTTCCGTGAACGAGCTCCATCGCGATGTACCACTCGCCGTTGTCGGTGAAGAGATCGTGGAGATTCACGAGGTTGGGGTGAAAGATCCCCGCGAGGCCGCGGAACTCGTTCTTGAAGCGGTAGAGACTGCCCGCGCCCGACTGCCGCAGCCGCTTCAGCGCGACGTTCGCGCCGCGGCTCTTGTCGAAGGCCGCGTGCACGTCGCCGAAGGCGCCCTCGCCCAGACGGCGCCCTATTTCGAAGTCCGCGAGCTTTACCCCCACGCGACACGTCCTTTCCGCTCCCGCACGGCGATTCGAACGCACGCCGTCACGCGCGCACGATCTCCGCAGTCCCCCCCGAGACAGAAGAATGGCGACGGTAGTCTACGCCCGACGACGCCACGCGTGACCAAGCGATTGGCGGTGCGGGCGCGCCCCCGCGGGCCACCGCGGCTCGGACGCGGGGTGTGCCCACACCTCGCGCGACTTTTTCGGCGCCCACGGGAACCTTTCGGAGTCGCCCGTGTCTCCACCCTCATGACGACGCCGGACCGCGACCTCCACGACGCCCCGAACGCCGATGCTCTCCACATGCCTCTCGACGCGCCCGAGTCACCCGAGGACATGCTCGTCCGCGCATCCACCGAAGCGCGCGCCACGCGGCGGCGCATCGGCGCCATTTTCGTGGGGACCGTGCTCGCCCACGCCGCGCTCTTCGCGGGGCTCGCCTCGATCACACCGAAGGCCCCCCCGGCTCCGCGCGAGGTCGAGGTGATGACCTTCGAAGCCGTCACCCTCCCCGGTGGCGCCGCTTCCATGTGGCAGGGCGAGGGGGGCCGCCGTGTCGCGCGGATTCGCCCGGATCCGGCGACCTACGCGCGGTGAGCGCCCACCTCGTGGGGCCTCGGCCTTGAGCTTTTGCCTCGGCGGCCGTACACGAATCAGGTGCTGGAAGAGAAGCGCGCGCGCTACGTCGAGATCATTCCCGACGACATCCTCGTCGAGACGTCGGACGAGCGGTTCGACCGCATCGCCTTCGCCGAACGCGCGCTCTCGCTGCTCAAGCCGCCGCGCGTGACGGTCGCTCTGTGCAAAGGCATCGCGCGTATCCGTGTCGAGGTCGGTCGCGAGTGGAGCCGCGCGCCCGGGTCGCGCTGGGCGATTCTATCGATCCCGCCGCGGGCGTCGCGTCGCGCCATCGCCCTCGCCGTCGCCGGATTGGGGAGCAGCGATGCGCCGCCCTACGTGCTCGACATGCTTCTCGGCGATCACGACGTCGATCTGGCGATGGCCGCCGAATGACGGGTTGGCGTCAGATTCGCTCGGCGCTCGCGACGTTGACCGCGCTCGCGGCGTGCAGCGCGGCGACGCTCGCGGCGCGCGACGCATCGGCCTTCTGCCGAACGCGCGCTCTCGATGGGGAAACCCGTGCAAAGTACCCGGATCCGTCGATCTACGAAGCAGTCTGCCCGCGGGGCGCCGACGGCTGTTGCAGCGACGGGCCGGTCGTTTATTGGCGAAGTAGCTGCATCGGCTACAGCCTGCAAGAAGACGCGAGCGCCCACGTGCCGTTCGATCTCGCGACGTCGACCGCCGCGGCGGCCTTCGCGCGCTGGCCTGCCGCACGCTGCGACGCGAGCGGCGGCCATCCGAGCATCACAGCAAAAGATCTTGGCTCGGTCGTATGTGGTGAAGTGAAATACGATACGACCGGCGCCAACCAGAACGTCATCGTCTTTCGGGACGACGCCGCGCCCGGCGGCGATTCGCGGACGTTGGGGCTCACGACGGTGACCTATTTCGAGCGAACGGGCGAAATCGTCGACGCCGATATGGAAATCAATTCGTTCAATTTCAAATACCTCGATACCGACACACGCACGGTCGCCAAGGCGAGCCTCGCTATCGTCATGAGCCACGAGGCCGGCCACTTTTACGGATTGGCCCACTCCCTCGATTCGTCCGCGCTCATGTGGGCCGACGACAGCCGCACCGGCGGCGGCTTCGAGCTCGGCCCCGACGACGTCGCCGGTATTTGCACGATCTACGCGCCCGACGGCCGTCGCAAGGTCGACGCGCCCGCCGACGCATCCGGGTACCTCGCTGCAAGCGCGTGCGACCCCACGCCCCGCCGCGGCTTCACGCGCGCGTGCGTCGCGCCCGCGCAGGGGACATCTGGCGCGGACGACGGCGGCGGCTGCTGCGCCGTCGCGCCCGGCTCGTCGCGTGGCCACGAGGCGGAACGCACGGCGTCGGCCCTCGGTGCGCTGGGCATGGGCGCACTGGCCCTCGTCGCGCGACGCCGCCGTCGCCGCGCGTGAGCCCCTCGCCTTCGGGCCCGGTCGCGCGGGGCGTGGCGCTCTTCAACGAAGGGGCCTTCTTCGAGGCCCACGAGGCGTGGGAGGATCTGTGGCGCGCTACGTCCAAAGAGCCCGCACGCACGCTCCTCCAGGGGCTCATTCAGGTCGCGGCGGCGTTTCATAAGCTCTACGTGCAGCGCGACGCCCTGAGCGCGGCGCGAATCCTCACGCGGGCGCGCGCGAAGCTCGCGAGCGTCCTCCGGGCGACGCCGTCGTCGACCTCGCCGCTCGGTCTCGAGCACCTCGACGTGTTCGTCGCCGCTCTCGAGGAGGCACAGGCCTCACTCGCAGCTAGCGGCACGTGGCCGAGCGCCCCCAAACTCGCGCTCACGGCGCCCACGACAGCGGAGTAGCTTGGCGGCGTGGACCCCGTTGCTCGCAGTTTGGTCACGGCTATTCTCGCAACGGTCATCGCGTCGAGTCAGCTCGCCTGCGGCGGCCAGTTCGCGACGCCGCTCGAATGCCCGAAGCAGGGGGGCGCGCCGTGGGTCGAAGCGCAATCGCGCCACTTCACCCTCAAGACCGACGTCTCCCGCGACGAAGCGACGGCACGGCTCGACGCGTTCGAAGGCGTTTACGACCTTCTGGAGCAGGTCGCCTTCCCCGACAACGGCGTGAAGGGTCGCCGCCAAACGGTGATTCTCTTCGCGCGCGAGCAAGACTTTCGCGAGCTCACGAAAAGCGGCGTTCGTGCCTATTACCGCTCGCGCCTTCCGCAAGACTTCGAGACTTCGCCAACGCTCGTAATGTACGGCCGGTTCGACGACGAGTCGCGCGAAGTGTTCACCCACGAGCTCACCCACGCGCTCATGTTCCGCGCGTTCCCCTCACCGCCTGTCTGGCTGGGCGAAGGGCTCGCCGTCTACTTCTCCACCACGCGCATCGAGGGAAACCGCGCGGTTCTTGGCGGCTTTGCATCAAAATATGCCATCGAGCCTTCGCTCATTCCAAGCGTCACCGAGATTGTCCACGCCCCGCGCGAGGCGTTTTACGGAACCGCAGGGTACGAGGCGCGATCGCGCGACAGCACGATTCAGCAAACGGCGTACTACGCCGGCGCGTGGCACTTGGTTCACATGCTTCGGAATGGCAACGATACGTACCGCGCACGCTTCGACGTATTGGCCAATGCGCTTGAACGCGGCGATCCTGCGCGAGCGGCGTGGGCCGCATTCGCAAAGCCGTTCGACGACGCAACCCTCGAAGGCGATTTCCGCAGCTACATCACGGCCGAGCGCTCCGACTTTGGAATGGAGCTCACGCCGCGCAGGACGCCGCGCCCCGTGCCGAGCTACCGCGGAATGGGCGAGGACGAGATTCACCTCTTGTGGGCGCGCCTGCTGCCTTGGAGCGGCACCACGAACGACCTCGCCATGCGCGAGCTCGAACGCGCCGAAGAGCACGGCGGCGACACGGCGGCCATGGCTTTGTGGCACGCGCAGCGCCTCGCCCTCGCGGGGCGCGCCGAAGCCGCCACGCGCGCTCTCGAGACGCAGCTCGCGAAGACGCCGAACGACCCCGAGCTCCTCTACGCGCGCGCTGCCTTCGCGATGCGCGCATTGCCGGACTCGGGCGCGAGCGCCGCCGAAATCGCCCGTCTCGCGAAGGTCATCTCCGCCCTCGAGGCCCACGCCGTGACGTCCGACGAGCGGCTCCTCGTAGCCGCAGCCCACATGATGCGGCGCGAGAGCGACGCGGCGCTCATCGGCGCGTCCAAAGCGCTCGAGGGCGACCCCCTGTGCTGGGCATGCCATGCGGTCATCGCCGAGGCCCATTACCAAATAGGCGACTTCGTCGGCGCCGTTCAGTCGGGCGAGCGAGCGCTTGCTCTGGTCCCCGAAGACACTTCCGACCCTTCCCTCGCGAAGGCCCTCGCGCGCTACCGCGAGGCCGCCAACGCAGTGAACGCCCGTCCCTGACGATCGCCGCCGCACACCACGGCCTCGGCCGTCCCCCTCACGCTGCTCGAAGCGGCGCTCGGGTTGAGCCTTCACGGCCGTGGGGCGTCGCGATCGCTCCTAGTCTCTCTCAGTCGACGCGCTCGAGGATCGCCGCCGCGCCCAGGCCACCGGCCGCGCAGATTCCGAGGAGCGCCGTGCGCTTGCCGCCGCGGGAGAGCTCGTTCGCCATCGTCGTCACCATACGCGCGCCCGTGGCGGCGAAGGGGTGCCCGAGGGCGAGGGAGCCGCCGTGGAGGTTGATGCTTTCCGGATCGATTGTACCGACCGCCTTGTCACGCCCGAGGCGCGCGCGCGCAAAGGCGTCGCTTCCGAGCATTTTGAGAACGCTCAACACCTGGGCGGCGAACGCTTCGTGCATATCGACGATATCGATGTCCGCGAGCGTGAGCCCCGCACGATCGAGCGCCTTCGGGATCGCGAGGGCCGGCCCCATGAGGAGCTGGTCGGCCGGATCGACTGCCGAATAGGCCCAGCTCTTGAACGCCGCGAGCGGCTTCAGCCCAAGGGCCTTCGCCTTCGCTTCGCTCATGAGAAGAACCGCCGCGCCGCCGTCGGTGAGCGGGCTCGAGTTGCCCGCCGTGAGCGATCCGTCTTTGGCAAATACCGGGCGTAGCTTTCCGAGCTTTTCGACGCTCGTATCCGCACGAACGAGGCCGTCCGCGTGAACCCACTTCCCTTCCGGCGTTTTGATGGAGGTGACCTCGCTCTCGAAGCGACCCGACGCGATGGCCGCGGCGGCACGCTGATGCGAGCGCACCGCGAGCTCGTCTTGCGACTGCCGCGAGATCTCGTTGCGACGCGCCATCTTCTCGGCCGCCTCGCCCATCACTTCACCCGTCGAGCGCTCGGCGATGCTCGGCCGCTGCGGCATGATCTCGTGGAGCGGCATCAGGTTTGCGAGCACGCCGAGGTAGTCGGCAGGCGTCGCCTTTCCGAACGCGAGAGGCGCGAGGGCGTGAACGACCTTCTGCGGAAGCTTGATTTCTGCGTTGCTCGTCGAGTCCGACCCGCCCGCAATCACCACGTCGGATTCGCCGCGCTCGATCGCCGCGGCCGCGAGCGTGATGGCCTGAAGACCCGACGCGCATGCGCGGGTCACGGTCATCCCTTCGACGGACGGCGGCAGGCGAAGGTCGAGCGCAATCTCGCGCGCGAGGTTCGGCGCGCCGCTCGGGAGGATGACGCCGCCCCAAATGATCGACTCGATCTCGCTGCGCGCAATTCCCGTGCGCTGAAGCAGCGCTTCGACCGCGGCGACGCCGAGGCCGATGCTGTCGATCTTCATGAGATCGCCGAAGGCCTTCACGAACGGCGTGCGAACGCCTCCGACGATGACGGCGCGACGCGACCCGGGCTGCGTATTCGCAGTAGACTCACTCTTAGCTTTAGCCATTGTGGTGCTCCTAAATTCGGTATCGCTCAGGCGCCCACGAGCGAGCCGCCGCAGACGCGCAATACCGCGCCGTTAATGCCTACCGAGCCGGGGCTCGCGAGGAACGTGATCGCCTGGCCGACGTCCTCGGGGAGACCGCCCTGGCCGAGGCTCGCCGGTCGCGATCTTAACCGCATGGAAAGTTTAGGCGGCTAAACTACGAAGGTCGCCGGAGCATTAAGCCGGCCGCCACGGAAAATCCGTGGGTGCTCTCTCCCGTGAGGATCAGTTCAATGAACGTTTCTGCTGTCTCAAGCCATCACGTGCCCGTTGCGTACGCAAAGCCCAGCGGCG
>JANXMC010000854.1 GCA_025354825.1 Myxococcales bacterium | reverse complement strand
TGAAACTTTTCCCGCATCTGATCGACGATGGCGTCTTTCGTCTTTTGGGCAACGAACTGCGTGTGCGTAAGCGCATCGGCCTGCCCCGTCGCGCGCACGGCGAGCGTTTGCCGCGACGTGATGTATGGCGTCCAGTCGATGGCGCGAACACCCGCGTAGAGCGACTTCGCGTCCTTCGCGGGGAACTTCGCGAGGGGGGCCAAAATGCGCACGGCGATGCGCGAGAGGAGGCACGCGCGAAACCCTTCGTCCCACGTGCCGGCGAAGTGCACGCCGCCGCGGTCCGCCCGAACGGCGCCGAAGCGGAGCTCACGAAGCTCGTCCCGAAGCGCGCCTTCCGTACCCTTTGCTGCCGTCGCGAAGAAGTCCATCGCGGCCGAACCTAGCAGCTGCGCGCCGTTGCGCTCGAACCGCGGCGCTGTTCACGGGGCATCGGGCGCGATCGACGCCGACGGGTGCCCTTCGCGCGGACGGCGTCGACGGCGCCGACAGCTTCGAGAAGCACTTGGTATGCGAAGGCGGCCGCCGCGTAGCCCTAGCCGACGAGGGCCTTTCGAACTTCGTCGGGCACGCAGGCATCGGGCAGCTTGAGCCCCTGAACGATCGCGCGGAGCTTCGCGCGCTCGTCGTCCGTCACGACGCCGTCGGCCATCACGTCGGCATAGGTGGCGGTGACGAACTCGGTGAAAATGCGCTTCACGACAGGGACCATCATCGTCCCGCGCGCATAAATCGCTTTCAGCTCGTCGCGTTCGCTCTCGTCGAGAACGCCGTCGGCGAAGACGCGGGCGAGGCACTCTCGGAGGCGTTCTTCGTCGCGCGCGTTCGAGGAGGTCATGGGGTTTTAGGCTATCGGGGCTATTGTCGAAATTCCATGAGCGCGTTGCGAAAGGTCCTCGTTGCCGCGTTCAAGCGCGTCGTCGCCATCTACTTTCGTGACATCGAGGTGGTCGGAGAGCGCCCTCTTCCGGCGACACGTGGACGCGTTTTCGCGGCGAACCACGTGAACGGTCTCGTCGACCCGGTGCTCGTGCTCACGAGCGCGCCGTGTCTCATCGCCCCCGTGGCGAAGAGCACGCTCTGGAAAATCCCCGGCCTCTCCTGGCTCCTCGACGCCGCCGACGCGGTCCCCATCTTGCGCAAGAAGGACAACCCGACGCAGAACGTGAGCGCCAACGACGACGTCTTCGCGAGGGTTGCCGAGCGCCTCGCGACCGGGGGAAATATCCTGATTTTTCCCGAGGGGACGAGCCACAACGAGCCTCATCTCGTCACGGTGAAAACGGGCGCCGGGCGAATGCTCGCCGCCGCGAAAGCGCGCGGGACGACGGGGCTCACGTACCAGGCCGTCGGCCTCGAGTTCGAAGCGCGCGACACGTTCCGGAGCCGCGTTCTCATCGTTTACGGCAAGGCCCGGCGTGTCGACGACCACGATGAAGCAGGCGATGCGCTCGCGCGCGCGATCACCGCGCACCTCCGCGGCGACCTCGACGGCCTCGTGCTCGAAGGGCGAACGTGGGGCGAGCGGCTGCTCATCGCGCGCGTCGCCGAGATGTTCGCCCATGAGCAGGGCGACGCTTCGCTCGCGACGTGGAGCGCCCTCGGCCAACGCGTCGAGCTCGCCAAGCGCGCCCTCGCCGAAGGCGACCCCGCGCTCTACGCCGACGTCGAAGCGCTCGTCACGCGCTACTTCGCCATGCTCGACGAGGCGCAAACGGTCGACGCCGTGGTCGCGCGGGGCGACGCGCCCGCGCCGCACCTTCTGATGCCCACCGCGCTCCTCGTCCTGTCGGCCCCCTTCGCACTCGTGGGGGTGGCGCTCTACGCCCTTCCGTACCAGCTCCCACGCGCCGTCGCGCGCCTCGCGGGCTCGGACCACGACGTTCGCTCAACCTACAAAATCGGCACGGGGCTCGTCGCGTTTCCGACGTGGATGGCGCTGCTCGTGGCCGTCGCCGTGGCGCTTCTCAAAGGGCACACCGAAGCGTTGGCGCTCGTGCTCGTGGTTCTCGTGACCTCGCCGTTCGCGGCCATCCTCTGGCTCGATCGCGCCGATCGCCGCCACGCCCGGGGCCGCCGCGGCGCATTGCGAAATAGCAAAACGCGCTCATCCCTTCAGCGTGCCCGTAGCGAGGCCCTTTCGGGGCTTGCGCGAGGGCGCGAAAAAGCGGAGAGCGCGTTCGCCGCGACCGAGTCTGGGACTTAGAGCGTCTTCAAGTAGGCAATCAGCGAGTCGGTCGCGATGCAGTCGCGCGACCAGTCGAGGTTACCGAGGAAGGCGCGCGAGTCGTGACCCTTGTTCGAGTTACCCGACTTCGTCGTATCGAAGATCGCCGCACCCGGCGTGACCACCGCGTTCGAGACGAAGCCGCCGTCGAGCTGATCGTACGCCGCGTTGCCGCGGTAGAACGTGGCCGGGCGGTTCTTCGTGAGGAGCGCACGAAGCGTCGGCACCGAGCCGTTGTGCAAGTAGGGCGCGCGCGCCCAGATGCCGTCGAGCGGCGGCGCGAGGTAGCCGCCGGTGGAGCGAACGAGATGATCATCCGGCACGGGCGAGCCGTCGGCCTGGAAGCAGGTGACCGGATCGGTACAGCCGATGCGCAACGCGCCGCGAAGGGCCGCCGTGTTGTAGGGCGTCCAGATGACGGCGCGGTTCGGATCCGTCCCCACGGTGGCCGCCGGGAAGATCGTCGATTTACTCCCCTCGTGGCACGACGCGCAGTATTTGCCATACAGCACTTTGCCAATCGCCACGCTGGCGACGGGGAGATCGAAGGGATACGGCGGCGACGGCATGTTCTCGGTGAGGCGCGTCGTTCTGTTCGCGTTGTCCATGTTCAGCTTCGTCGGGTCGCCGATGACGCCGAACTCGGCGGCGAGGTTCCGGTGAAGCTTCGTCGTGATGCTGCCGTCCCACTGTGCGAACGGGCGGGACTTCTGGTTCCATACGCTCATGATGTCGATCATCGCGGGGAGCGGCGGGAGAGCAGCCTTGAGCGCGTCGCCGGTGACCACCGCGGGGTCGACGACGATGGCGATGCCGGCCCCGATGGCGTCGAGGTAGCCCGGCGTGCTGGCCGACGGGTTGGGCGCGTTGGGCGTGTTGTATGTGTACGCACCGAGGGTCTGGGCCCAACGCTGCGCGCCGCCGATCGAGCCCGCCTGGAGCTTCGCCAAGAACTGCTCGGCGCTGCCGGGAGCCATGAAAATGGCCCGTTCGAGAGCCTCTTGCTGCCCCATCGCGGGGTCGCCGTAAACCCAGCCCAAGGGGTGCGCGGCGAGGGCGGCGCGGAAGGTGTCGGCCGTGTACTTGGGCGACGTGACGGTCGCGTAGACCATGCCGCGGAAGTTTCGGAAGGTCGTGCTCGGCGCGCCGAGGATCGACTTCTGCGAGCCGTCGGCGGCCTGGACGCGGCCGGTGTGACAGCCGGCACACGTGAGGTTGACCACGTTGACGTTGACCGGGCCGGCCGGCGTCGGGATGGCGGGCGACGAGCCGATGTAGCCGAGGCCGAGGGGGAGAACGCGCCCCGGCTCGAGGTCGTCTTTGGCAAAGCCGACGGCTGCGAAGTTGGTGTCGGGTGCGCCCCAGAGCTCCGGAAAGATCTCCGGAAAGAGGCGGATCATGATCATCGGAATACCGCTCGTGCCGAGGGGGGTATTCTTGAACGACTTGTAGTCGTCGGCATTCGCGGCGAGGTATCCATCGAACGCCGCTTGGCGGGTGGCACGCTCGCCACGCCACCACTGGAGGCCGGCGAGGAACGTGACGCTCTCTTGCGAGGTCGTCTCGTCTGCACTGGTGGCTCCAGCTTCGTCTGTCGGCGCGGAGCTGCATGCGGTGACGCTCGCGGAGAGCGAAACCGCTAATGTGAGGAACGCGCTGGCAACGTGAGTACGACGCATAGAATATCGCTCCTTTGGGGGCTCGTGATTCGCTCGCGGCTCGAACGAATGCACGGGACTCTCCGCTAGAGCACGCCACGTGCCGAATCCGTGGCGCAGATGTCGCCTAATGCCTACTTCGATTCCGCCAATGTTTTCTCATGTAAGCGGTCAAGGTCGCGCAACGTGTTGTACAGAGCTAATGTGAAGCCGTTGTGCAATTTGGTTTAGTTGCACAAGCCACGTGCCGCCCGTCGCGCATTGCACAAGCGTGATTCCTAGTTAAGACGTCGCCGTCCACGACTGCCAACGAGGGGAACGAGTGCAGCAAGACGACTGTCCGACCGAAAACCGAATCGCCATTGGCTCCGACGCACCAACGGCCCCACCTGCGCCCATGTCACGACTCTCACTACTCGTGATGAGCGAGTCGGGGGTCTTCTCCTTTGCAGTTCCGAGCAAAGGGGAGATCACGATTGGACGATCCGAACGGTGCGACGTCGCCATCGACGACCCGCAGCTCTCGCGCGAGCACGCATCGATTCGCACGGGCGCGACGGTCGAAGTGACCGACTTGGGAAGCGTCAACGGCACGCGTCTCGGCGAGCTTTCGCTAACACCCCACGAGCCGAAGACGATGACCGTCGGCGATACCCTCGCCGTCGGCGCGAGCATCGTGATTCTGCAATCGAGCGCGGCGCGCGCGCGACGTCGCCACCTGTGGAGCCACGGCTACTTCGAAGCGCGCCTCGAAGACGAGTGTGCCCGAGGCGAGGCGACGGGGCGACCCTTTGCGGTGCTTCGCGTACGGATCGCCCACGTGGCCGCCCAGAGCGCGCCGGGCGTCCTCGAAAATACGATATCGGAGCATCTGCGATCGGTCGATGTCGTCGGGACATATGCGCCGAGTGAATACGAGCTTCTTCTCGTCGAGACCGATCGCGCGATGGCCCTCGCCATTGCCGATCGCATTCGCGTCGCTCTTGGGAATGTGACGACGGCGAAAATTCACCTCGGCGTCGCGTCGTACCCCACCGACGGCCGCACGCCGGAGGAGCTCGTCGAGCGCGCCGCGCCGCCGCGGGAGATCGTCGCGGGCGACACGCGATCGAGCCGCCGCATCGTCGAATCCGGCGCGCTCGAGCGCCTTCGCCCCATCGTCGCCCGCGTCGCTGCGGGGACGATTCCGGTGCTGCTCCTTGGCGAGACCGGCGTCGGCAAAGACGTCCTCGCAGGAATGGTCCACGCGCTGTCGCCGCGGCGCGACGCGCCTATGGTTTCCCTTAACTGCGCTGCGATTCCCGAGAACCTCTTGGAGAGCGAGCTCTTTGGCTACGAGCGCGGCGCCTTCACGGGGGCGGCCCAGGCAAAATCAGGGTTGCTCGAGACCGCCGAGGGGGGAACGGTTTTTCTGGACGAGGTTGGCGATATGCCTCTCGCCGTGCAGGCGAAGCTTCTCCGTGTGCTCGATCAGCGCGAGGTGATGCGCGTTGGCGGCCTCAAGCCTCGCCACGTCGATGTGCGCTTCGTCGCTGCGACCCATCGCGATCTCGAGGCCGAGGTCGCGCGCGGCGCCTTTCGCGAGGATCTCTTCTACCGCCTCAACGCCGTGACGATCGTGGTGCCGCCGCTGCGCGACAGGCCCGCCGAGATCGTCGCCCTCGCCCGGGTTTTCGCGGTCGAAGCGGCACGCGCGCTGGGTCGCGACGACTCACCCGAGCTCACCCAGGACGCGGCACAGCTGCTCATCACCTATGCGTGGCCGGGCAACGTTCGCGAGCTGCGCAACGTCATCGAACGCGCCGTGTTGCTGTCGGCCGACGGCCGCGTCGATCGCGAGCACCTGCCGCTCGAGAAAATGGGGCGCACGCTCTCGATGCGGCCGCCCGTGCGCGCGAGCCGGGTTGTGTTCGAACCCGACCGTGACGGCGCCGAGGCGACCACCGCCGTCACGTCCATCGCGATCTCGGCCGCGACGCAGAAGAGCACGCCGGGCTCCGATGAAGACCGGGCCCGCGTGAAAGAGGCGCTGGTCTGTTGCGACGGAAACCAGACCAACGCCGCGCGCCAACTTGGGATCTCGCGCCGAACGTTGGTCTCTCGAATCGAGCTATACGGGTTACCGAGGCCGCGAAAGAAGATCTAAACCTCAGAACCCGTAGATGACGTGGGCATTGAAGAACAAGATTGCGGCTTGGTAGTCGCCATCGGCGCTGGGGCTTCGCGAGGCGCCTGCGTAGCGGTACTGCTCGGCGGTGCCGTTCGTCTCCACCGGCAAGTAGTAGAGATAGTTGGCACTCGCCGCGATCGAGACGTGATCTGATATGTTGTATTTGCCACCGAGCGATACGTCGATTCGAAACGCGTCGATGGCGGCAGGGTCGACGAGGCGGACGGGGACGGCGCTCGTCTCGAAGCCGAGACTCCCGAAGAGCTCGGTGTCCTGGCCCACGAAGTAGGCGAGCCCCGCGCGGCCGTAGATTGTGTCTTTCCACTTTCGGGGGACGTTCAGGACGATTTCGTTGCCTGACATCTCCGACCCGTCGGCGTTCACGTCGCACTTTTCGCCGGGCTTGACGACGCACTGGTATTTGAACTTCGACCAACGCGAATACGCCGCGTCGGCGCGAATTTCCCACTGGTCGCTATACCGGAATGCGCCGCCGAGGCGAATGACGTCGGGGTAGCTTTGAAGCAAGTCGATCGTGGTCACCTGAGCACGTGACGAGTCGGTGCCGAACTGCTGCTCGAGGGTCCCTTTAAGGCGCGTCTCGCCGAAGCCGGGCTGACTGATGTACGAAGCGCCGATTCGCAACTTGCGATCTTCGTTTTCCCAATACACGCCCAGCGTGGCGCCGAGGTTGAAGCCCGTCGCCGCCAGGTAGGAGCGACCCTCTTTCAGAGAGCCGGCGACGCTCGTGAGGTCGTCGGAGCCGTCGGCGTTGCGCGCGCGGACCGACTTCACCGAGTGGTAAATGCCACTGAAGCTCGCGCCCAGCGTGAGGTGGGGCTTCTCGAACGTGTAGGAGAGGGCAAGCGTGTTGTAAAACGCTATGATTTGCCCACTGACGTTGGCCCAACGCTGCGGACCGTCGACGGCGCCGGGTGCCAGACTACTGCCCGCGAACTTATCGTTTTTGGACCAGTCGGAGGAGCCGCCGAAGGGAATGTACCCCGCATATCCGACACGAAGATTCTTCGTGCCGAGGTTCGACATCGCGCCGAGGAACGGAGCTGGGACGACATTGAAGAGTGTCGCATCTCCCGTGTTCGCGGACTTATATAAAGGCTCATTAATTCGATTGGGATCGTCGGGTGACAGAGCGCTCGGCGAGCGCGTATAGGTCACTTGACGCAACGCGAGGGAGCCATCGAGAACAATCTGTGTGCGGGCGGGGGAGCCGCCCATCGCCGCCGGATTGAAGTACACCGCAAAAGGCGTTGCCAATGCGGGACTGCCTTGGTCGCCACCGAATCGTGCTGACGAATAGCCAGCCGCGTAGGCGGGTGTCGTCGATGCGATGACGCTCGCGACCGCTGCGGCGCCGAAGACTGCGGCGGACGGCAGCACGAGGGAACGGCGAGCACGTCGGACAGGTAACGATGTGCGCCGGCGAACCATGGGCCTCCCCTTAATTTGCGTCATCATTTGCGCGTGCCACCAGCGCGCCATTTCCCGGGAAATGACGCGTAAAATGAGCTTGCGAAGCTATCAGCAACTACCTATGCGTAGAGACATGGTCAACCGGAAGTCATGCGAGCGGCATCTTTTCGGCGGTACCGATTCGGCGGCTCCGAAGCGTGACGATCGTGCAGATTCGGCGAGCTCGGCAAGTTCGATAAGTCGGCAGCACGCGAAGGCTTCAAACGGTTCTATCCGAAATGCCTCCGCGACAATACTCGTTTCAATAGGGCTAGTCGTAATGGGGCTCGCGGCGAGCGCGTGCGTCAATCCTCGCGCCGACTACGACAAATTCGTAGAGGACACCGACCCCCTGCGTGGTCGCGTGGCGACAGACTCGGGGGCCGCCCCGCCGCCGGTCGAACTACCGCCTATTGTCGGAGCTGCGCCGACGACGGCGATCAGCGCGAATTATCTATTGCAATGTCAGCCCGCGCTGTCGGGAGGCGATCCGTCGAAGGGGCTTCGATTCGCGGCGAAGCTCGACTATACGCCGAGCACGTCGGGCGGTTCGTTCGGACTGACGATCCGTGCGCTGTTGGATCCGCAGCACGGGGGCGTGTCGTTTTCGGATCTCGATCCCGCCGGCTCGGACATCGTTTTTCCAACGACCGCCGTCGCGACGGACGGGCGCTTCGCGTCGTCGCTCGGCGACCTCGCCGTGCCGGGGAACTCGAATCCGATTTCGGGGCTCCCCATTGTGGTGAAGGAGAGCGCCGTCCGTGGCGTCTTCCACGACGGCGACAAGCTCTGCATGCAGCTCGACGGCCGGCTTACGCAGCCCGTTCAAGTGAGCATCAACGGCACGCCCTGCGTGGCCTCGCGCGTCGACGACACGACGGCCCCCCTGCCGACCTACACGCCGAGCGAGGGCGCGGCCTTTTTCGTCTGCCCACTTTGAGCGTATTTGGCGGCGCCCTTCGCACCACCTGGTGAGCGCTCGCACCACGCGGACGGCGCCCGCTGTCGCGATTTGATAACTGCGAACGACGGGTGAATCAGGGAATAGTGGACTCCCGTTTTTCGGGACTTCTTCGTAATCCAACTCCCGGTTGCGCGCGGCCTCTGGCCCTCGGTGAATTCCCCTGGATCTTTGCCGTGGTGCCACTACAGCATCGCCGTATGAATTGACTATAGATGCAACGGGCACGGGGCGGCACGGTGTGCCCACGTCTCAGCAGGGATGCCGAGAATGACCACATCTGCCGGCGCATCAACGGGTTGCGCCAGGCGCAGCACTCGTGAGCGCGCGCAGCTGACCGGAGAGAGTCTCACGGTTGGCACTCAAGACCGTACAACGAACTTTCTTATGCGACGGTAGGGGGTTGCGTGAGAAGGGGTATCATTCAGGCTTATATCCATGGAGCGGGATACCGCGATTAACGCAAGCGCAGCTGGCGCACCCGAGATGGGACTGCGAATCGGACCTGGGTCCGGCGTGCAGCCCGCATCCGACGATTTGATATCGATTCTCGAAGTGGCCTATCGCGGCGAGCCCAACGACAGCGAATGGCTCTCCGAGATCGTCGCCCAGGCACGCCCCTTCCTCGACACGGGAAAGGGGATCGCAGCCTTCCTCTTCGATGCGAGCGACGCGACGCGCTTTCGAATGTGGGCTCCCGTTCTCGACGGCGCCGACGCTCTTTTCCTAGCGGCCGGTGCGCGTATGAGCACGACGGGGTCGCCGGAAACGGTGCGGCTTCTGTACGGCGGAAATCCGGGCTGTTCGACGCTGAGCTCCAATGCGCTCATGGACGAAGTGCTCCGCGCCGAGCCTGCCTTTTCCGAGATGGCGTCCCTCGGCGTTCACGACATTCTTGGCATACGCGCGTCCAACGCCGACGGGCGCGGCGCGTTCATCTTGGCCCCCCTCGCGCGCCGCATGATGCTTTCGCCGCAGCTCGCGTTCGTCTGGAGCCGCATCGCGGTGCACATCGCATCTGCGCTGCGCCTCCGCCAGCGCACGTCGCTCGAGGGGCAAGACCCTCGACGAGCGGAGGGCGTCGAAGCCATCGTCTCGCCCGGCGGAGGCATTCAGCACGCGGTTGGCGACGCGGCGAAGCCCTCGGGGATCGACGCGCTCACCGGTGCTGCGGACGCCGTCGAAAGGGCGCGCGGAACGTTGCGCACAAGCGACCCCGAACAGGCGCTGGAGCTTTGGGAAGGGCTCGTGGCGGGGCGGTGGACGTTGGTCGATCACTTCGACCACGATGGCAAACGCGTCATCATCGCGCGGCGCAACGAGCCCAAGGCGCGCGCGACCGCGGGGCTCTCGTCGCGCGAGGCACAGATCACGGCGCTTGCGGCGCTCGGACATTCGAACAAGCTTATCGCCTACGAGATGGGACTATCGATTTCCACCATTGCGCTGCATCTGTCGCGAGCGTCGAAGAAGCTCGGCGCAACGTCACGTGTGGCGCTCATCCGCGCTTACAAACAGCTCACTCCGCCGCCCCAAGCGAGCGACCCAACGTCTGCTCCGTCGGCGCGCGCCGTGGCAGACAGGGTTGCTCGCACGCGCGCGGAGGGTGCTGCCCGTGGCGACATTTGACCCCAAGCCTCGAAAGAGGAGCTCGAACCCGCCGCCGATCGCGATGACGCGTGCGGCGCTCGATCCTCCTGCGGAGCTCTCGCTCACGCCAACGCCACCCGCCGACGTCATCATCGCGCGCGCGAGCCTGGGCGGCGAAGAGGTGGCGATCCTCAGCTACCCGATCACACGCGAAGACGTGACGAAGCAGCTGACGACGGCCGAGCGCGAGATCGTGCGCGCGCTGCTGTCGGGAAAGAGCAACGCGGAAATCGCGCGCGAGCGAGGCTCGGCGGAGCGCACGGTGGCGAATCAGGTTGCGAGCGCGTACCGAAAGCTCGCCGTGCGATCGCGGGCGGAGCTCGCGGCGCGGTGCGCGTTGGTCGGCGCGCAGTCGTAGAGCGGACGCGCCCCGCTCGAGGCTCGCGCCCCGCCGAGCGCTATTTCGTGCGAGGAGGGAGATCGTTTCGCACGACGACGCCGCCCTTCATGACGAACGACACGCGCTCCAGCGCGTGAACGTCGCGCGTTGGATCGCCGGGCACCGCCACGATGTCCGCAAGCTTCCCCTTCTCGAGCGAGCCGATGCGGTCCGTCCAGCCGAGGAGCTCGGCGCCGCGCACGGTGGCGGCTTGAAGCGCCGCCGTCGTCGACATCCCGTGGGCGACGAGCGTGACGGCCTCGAGGGCGTCTTGGCCGTGATGGGCTGACTCCGCCGAATCGAAGCCCGTCGCGATCTTCACGCCCGACGCGACGGCGTCGCGAATGAGCCGCTTCCCGCCTTCGACCTGCGCTTGCAAGACCGCGCGCCGCGGCGAGCCCGGCGCCTCGCTCTCGATCTCGAGAGCGATGACCGCCTGGGTCGGGACGAGGAAGACGCCCCGCGCCGCCATGAGCCGAAGGGTCTCGAGGTCGGCGTCGTTTCCGTGCTCGATGGAGTCGACGCCGGCGGCCAGCGCATTCCGAATTCCAGGGAGTGACATGGCGTGCGCCGCGACCTTGTGGCCGCTCGCGTGGGCGACGTCGACGGCGGCCTTCATTTCGTCGACCGTGAGCGTCGGGCGAATAGGCTCCGTGGGGCTCGCCGGAAAGTCGGCGTAGAGCTTTAGAAGGTCGGCCCCGTTCGCGAGCTGCTCCCGCGCGGCACGGCGCGCCTCGTCGATGCCGTTGACGATCTGCGCTCCCGAGGGGCGCACGGCGAGATCGGTCGAGACCCTGAATGGCAAATAGCCGCCAGGGGCCGCGATGGCGCGGGTTGCGACGCGGAGGCGTGGCCCCTCGACGAGCCCCTTTTCGATGGCGTCGCGCAGCGCGACGTCGGCGTACATCAACCCTTCATTTCCGCAGTCGCGCACGGACGTGAAGCCGGCGTACAGGACCGCGCGCGCATTTGCGACGGCTTCGAGCGTTCGGTACGCCTCGCTCTTCTGCGTGAGCATATCGATGTAATCGCCGGTGTCGTTCGCCATGAGATGCGTGTGCGCGTCGACGAGGCCAGGGACGAGCGTCACGTCGCCAAGCTCCATGGCGTCCGGAGGCGCCGCCGCGCCAGCGACGACCGACGCGATTCGGTCGCCCGCGATCCGGACGGTCACGTTCGCGAGAATCGTTCCGGCCGTCGCATCGAACAGACGCGCCGCGTGGAGGGCCTTTGGTTGCGAAAGCCTCGCGGCATCGCGTTGCGGATGCGATGCGGGCTCGGCGTGGGCCTCACACCCCGCCAGGGAGAGCGCAAAGACCAGGAAGAGATCTGCGGCTCGGCGTGGATGGCGAAGGGAGGGTGAAGTGGGCATGGCAATGGCGGCGATCGTAGCGTTAGCGAGCCTTCGCGTCGCGGGCCGCTTCGAACAGCTGCTCGAGGAAGCGGACGAGGGCCCACTTTTCCGTGAGCGTCGGCTCGCCGTGCATCTCGGCGTGGCTCACGGCGCCGGTCACGAGGAGATCTCGCAAATAGCCGGGAGGCGTATCGTGGCCAATCCACTGCGCCTCGCTCGGAGGGATGACTGCGTCTTCCTCGCCGTGGAGGACGAAGACCGGCACGTGGATGCCCGCCATGTGCGCGCTCGGTGAGACGGTGCGGGCGCGGGCGTCGTTGCGCGCGACCTCGGCGAGGAGCGCGGGGCCGAGGCTGCCGACGTCGTGGGCGAAGAGAACGTCCATGCGCTTCCTGCCGTCGTCCGAGAGGCCGCGCGCGGCTTCGCGGGCGGCGTCGAACTGTTCCGCGAGCCAGAGGCGAAGCGCCGCGCGCGCGGTCTCGGCATCGGCCTCGGCGAAGAACGCTTCGGCGTGCCCGAGAACGACGATGAGTGGGCCGTAATCGTGGGCTTTGCGTTTGAGAATCGAGCCGTCGGGGCGTGCGATTTCGTTGGTCGCGAAGAACCGAAGGACGCGCGACAGATCGTGGTGGGCGCCTACGCTCGCAACGAAGCCAATGTCGTTTGCGTTGCGGGGGTCGGCCGCGGCCACGAGGGCGAGGCCGCCGCCGAAGCTGATGCCCATGAGGCCGACTTTGCCGCTGCCGAGGGCGAGGCGCGCGCGCAGGAAGCGCATCGATGCCGCTAGTGTGACCAGCGAGCTTTCGTCGACGGCGTAGGATGCGAGCTCTTTGATCTCGGGGGTGAGCACGGCGACGCCGCCGCTCGCGATCGTCTCGGCGAAGTGCTTCAGGCGGGGCTCTTCGATGCCGAGGCGATGCACGCCGTGAATCAAGACGATTGCCGGAGGTGCGGTGTCGTCGGCGGGGCTGTAGATGCGCCCGGGAACCGGGCCCGCGTCGGTGGGAATCGTCACGTCGGCGGTGGTGACCGCGTGACGGCCAACGTCGCTGAAGCCGCCGTGGGCGTTGGCATCGACGAGGCGCACGAGCGACGCCGCGGCCCGCGCGTGGTCGTAGGCCGGGCGAGCGCCAGCCGCGACGACGACGACCGCCGCGACGAGCGCGCCCCGAAACGCCCGCGCGCCCCTGCCTGTGCTCACTTCGCGCGCATCGGCGGAACCGCCTGGTACCCGGTGTCGTACTCTTGCGAGGGGTTCCACATCATCCACCCGGAGGAGCCGGCGGCCTGCGCGTGCTTCACTTCGTCGGCGAGGTACTTCGGGCCGTAGCTCGGCGACTTCCAGTTGAAGGCCTGCAGCCACGGGCGAATGACCGCCGCGTTTTTGATCGGCGCGAGAAGCTCGATGGCCGCTTTCGTCCCGATGCCGATGATCTCGGGGTGATCACCGGGCTCGTCCCACCCGTGAAACCCCTTGTCGTAGTGGGACGGATACACCATCGGCGCGATGGCTTCGCACTCGGTGGCGAGGAGCGAGATGTCCTGCCCGAGGTTGTCGATATCGGGGTGGCTGCCGAACGCCGCGACGCCGAAGACGTCGAGGGAGAGCGCGGCTCCGCGGGGCTTCGTGAGCTCGTGAACGCGGCGAACGAAGTCGCGAATCGCCGTCGTGCGCGCCGGGCCGGCGGGGGGGAGCTTCGCGTTGCCGAGGTGCGGCTGCACGGGGAAGCGGATGTAATCGAGGTTGATCTCGTCGAAGCCGGCGTCGAGCGCCTCTTTGACGACTTCGAGAATGTACGCCTGCGCCTCGGCGCCCGCCGGATCGAGCCAGCCGATGGGGTAGGGGCCGCCCCATTTCCCTTTGAGAGAGAGCTCCGGCACCTTCGGCTGCGTGAACGGATCGTGGAAGCAGGCGATCCGCATGATCATCCGAACGCCCTTTTCATGGGCGAAACGAACGAGGCGGGCGAGATTGCGAATGGGGGCGCTCTTCGCGGCGCCGGTCTGCTTCGCAATCGCGATCTTCGTCGGGTACGTGAAGAGGCCGTCGTAGTCTTTGCCGTCGAGAACGACGGCGTTCATCCCGCGCGGCGGCATTTTCTCGAAGGCGAGGAAGATGCGGTTGTGCGAGTCGTCGCGCAGGTAAATTGCTTTGATTTTCCGGTCGTCCGGCATGCCCAGACGGGCGGCGTCGCCCGTTTTGTACGGCGCCGTGATGAGATGCGGGATTTGAATCGACGTCCCTTCGCGGAGGTTGCCGCGAGCGACGGGGTTCGTTTTCTGTATTTCGGTAATCAGGTCGTCGCGAAAGTAGATATCGGTGATATCCAAATACTGCGTCGCGATTGTGATGGCGGTGTCGCCCTTTTTCGTAACGTGGGTCACCTTCACCTTGTCGCCGCTGGCGTCCACCGTCCCGCCTTCGGGGATGTGCTCCCGAAGCCACGCGGCGAACCCTTCGCGCGTGGGAGGCGGCTGCGCGCTCGCAGGCGTTGCGGGGGCGGCCGATTCATCGACCGCCGGGGTCGCCGCGGCCATCGTCGCCGACGCGCGGGGCGCGCTGTCGCTCGCGGCCGCTGCGGACGAGGGCGTGGCGGCGGATTCGGCGTGGGGCGGCTGCGCCTCGCGCGTGGCGGGCGGCGCCGTCGACGAGCAGCTCGAAAGCGCCGAGAGGCTGGTGAAGAGAGTGACCGCGGCGAGGTGGGACGAAAGGGGTAGTCGGCGCATGGCGGCGAGGGCTCGGGGCTCAGGATGATGCGGGTCGAGAAGGGGGACA
>JANXMC010000844.1 GCA_025354825.1 Myxococcales bacterium | reverse complement strand
GCGGGCGCGTCGGGGACCAATTCGTACTTCCGCGGCGCGCGCTCGCCGTCGACGTTCTACTGCTACACCGTTCGCTCGCGCGACGCGGCGCTCAACTACGGCCTCGACTCGACGCAAGCGTGCGGAACGACGCTCGCGGATCAGCCGCCAAGCACACCCGGAACGACGAGCGCAACGGGCAGCTACCGCACCATCACGTTCACCTGGTCTGCGGCGGCGGACAACGTCACCGCGACGCCGGCTCTTCGCTACGACGTCTGCTACTCGGCGACGAACGGCGGCTGCAACGCGTTCGTAGCAAACGGAGGTACCACCGCCGCAGGCGTCGTCAGCTTTACGCTGAACCTCTCGCCGAGCCAGTCTGTACAGACGCGGTACTTCAGTGTGCGCGCCCGCGACGGCGCCAACAACGTGTCCGCGGCCACGGCGCAGCGCGCCGGTGCAACCCTTGCCGATACGACGGGCCCCACCGCGCCGACGGGCGTGCAGGTCGCCCTCAACAAGACGACGGCGACCAGGCTCACTGTCTCGTGGGGAGCGAGCTCGGACGCCGTCACGCCGAGCCCCACCTATGAGCTTTGCTGGTCGACGACCACGTCGTGCTTTAGCTCGTTCGCTGTGATGAGCACCTCGACGACGACCTCGGGTGGGTCGTCTCCGAGCGGGCTTAGCACGCGCACGAAATACTATGTCTACGTCCGTTCCGTCGACGAAGCGGGCAATCGTAGCTCGCCCGTCACGGATGGCGCTCCCGAGAACACGGCCACGTCGTATGGGACGGACGTCGCGCCCCTCGTTCAGACGAAATGCGGAGGGTGCCACGATGGGGGTTACGCCCCGGGGCCTCTCACGCGCTCGTTTTTCCTCTCCCATCCGAAGTCGGGGACGGCGGTGCCTGGCGGCGCGACCCTGTCGTGCACGGCCGCCGCGGGAAAATCGCTGTACTACGTGTACCAAAGCTCGGCCGGCGTCTTCGCCGACCCGGGCCAGCCCAACTCGAGCCTTCTCTACGAGAAGATTTCTGGAAGCCCGCCCCCGTGCGGCTCGGCGATGCCGACGCTTCTCACGGACGAGAAAGCGATTCTCTTCGAGTGGATCACCCAGGGCGCGCAGAACAACTGACGCGCTCGCCAACCTCGAGCGCTACGAATTCGAAACTTCGCGTGCGGCCGACTCGCGGGTGAAACATCCGGCGTGTACGGTCGCGCGGGAGGGCTCCATGCAAATTCGCGTCGGTTTCGATCTCGTCTACGAATGTGAGCAGCCCACGCCAATGCTGCTGGTGCTCAGCATCCATCACACGCGCGTCTCGGACATCGTTATTCCCGACTACCTGGTCACGCGCCCGCGCGTGCCGGTGACGCACTACCGCGACGGCTTCGGCAACTGGTGCATGCGGGTTGTCGCCCCCCGCGGCGAGTCGCGCTTCTTCGCCGATGCGCTCGTGAACGATACCGGCGACACGGATCTCATCATCCCAACGGCGACCCAGGCCGCGGTGCAAGATCTCCCGGAGGACACTCTCGTCTACCTGCTCGGCAGCCGGTACTGCGAGACCGACAAGCTCTCGGAGATCGCTTGGTCCCTCTTCGGCAACGGCCCCATGGGTTGGGGGCGGGTTCAGGCCATTTGCGACTTCGTTCACAACCACATCACCTTCGGCTACCAACACGCGCGGGCGACGAAAACGGCCTTCGAGGCGTACAACGAGCGGCAGGGCGTGTGCCGCGACTTCGCCCATCTCGCGATTACGCTTTGCCGCTGCATGAACATCCCAGCCCGGTATTGCACGGGTTACTTGGGAGACATCGGCGTGCCACCGAGCGCCTCGCCGATGGACTTCTCCGGTTGGTTCGAGGCGTTCATCGGCGGCGCTTGGTACACCTTCGATGCGCGCAACAATATCCCGCGCATTGGCCGCGTTCTCATCGCGCGCGGGCGCGACGCGAGCGACGTCGCGATCAGCACGACCTTCGGCCCGAACATTTTGAAGAGCTTCAAAGTCTGGACGGACGAAGTTCGCGAAGGCGCGCCTCAAAGGCCCTACGGCATCCCGGGGTAAGCGAGGCCCGTCACCCCCTCAGAATCCGAGCCTGAGCGACCTTCTCGACGTTCTCGCGGAGGTCGGGCGTCGTGCCTATCAAATCCAAGAAATGGTGGCGCGTCAGGGTGAGAAAGAGGCAGTCGGTCGTCGTCGTCACCGTCGCGCTTCGCGGCATATCGTAGAGGAGCGCCATCTCGCCAAACTGGTCGCCGTCTGCGAGGCGCGCGACCTCGTGGGGCTCGCCCCCTTCTCCTCGTCGCGTGACGCTGACGCTACCGCGCGCGACCATGTAAAAGAGGCTGCCCACGTCCCCTTCGCGAATCACCGTGTGGCCCGGCGTCGCGCGTTCGCAAACGAACCGCGTCGCCAGCGACGCGAGCTGCGCATCGCTGAGGGGCGTCAGAAGGGGGATCGACCGGAGGCGCTCGCCCGTCACCTCGGCACTGTGGCCGTCGTCGCTCACGACGAAGCCGTTCTGCTTTCGCCACAGGTCGGCGTAGACGCCGTCACGCTTCACGAGCTCGCGATGGCTCCCTTGCTCCTTGAGCTTCCCTCCGTCGATGACGAAGATGCAATCTGCATTCATTGCCGTTGCGAGCCTATGCGTAATCGCAATTGTCGTCCGCCCCTTCGAAGCGCGCGTGAGCATCTCGTTGATCGCAACCTCCGTCGCCGGATCGAGAGCGGACGACGCCTCGTCGAGGAGCAGGATCGACGGATCGCGAATGAGCGCACGGGCGAGCGCGATGCGCTGACGCTGGCCGCCCGAGAGGCGCGAGCCACGCTCACCGGCGAGAGTCTCGTACTGCTCGGGCATCGCAAGAATGAGATCGTGAATTTCGGCGAGCTTGGCCGCGTGCTCGACTTCTGCGTCCGTTGCGCCGAGCTTTCCGAGGCGGATGTTCTCGCGCAGCGTCGTATTGAAGAGAAAGCTGTCTTGAAGAACGATCCCCATTTGGGATCGCAACGATGCGGCCGTGGCGGTTTTGACATTCACACCATCGATGCTGATCGTGCCGTACTGCGGGTCGTAGAACCTCGCGAGAACGTTGAACACCGTGCTCTTGCCCGATCCGCTCGGTCCGACGAAGGCAACCGACTGCCCCTTACGAATCGTGAGGGTGAGCCCGCGCAGCACGGGCGCCTGCGTCGTGTAGCCAAAGGTCACGTCGTCGAAGTCGAGGGACTCTTCGAGCGGGGCGAGCGCCGTGCCGGTGGCTTCTACAGGGTCGGGCGCTTCGTTGAGCAGCTCGTCGACGCGGCGGATGGAGGCGGCCGCGCCCACGAGCGCCGGCGCCGACCGCCCGATCACGACGACGGACCAGCCCAGGTTCCAAAAAAGTGTGAGGAACGAAATGAGAGAGCCGACGCTCACCTGGCGCCGATACGCCATGAACGACCCGATGGCGATGACGATGACTTGAACCGTATAAATCGAGATCACAGTCGACCGCTCGACCAACGACGACAAGAAGCCCGACCGCACGGCGTCGCGCGCGAACGTGTCGAGCTTGCCGCGAAAAAGCGATTGGGTCATCCCAACGAGGCCATAGGCCTTGATGATTTTGTGGGCCTGAATCGACTCCTCGACGGTAACCAGCATTTGCGCTTCGCGCGTTCGCTTTTGGTCGACGGCCTTTGCCGCGCGCGGCGCGATGATGCGCGGGCCGATGAGCACGAGCGGCCACACGAGCACGCCGATGAGCGCCAGGTGCCATTCGAGCACGAGGAAGAGGAGGCTCGCGCCGACGACGACGCTGAGCCCGGGCATGAGCACGGTGGCGACCGCGGAGGAGGCCCACGCCTCGAGGCTGGCGATGTCCGTGGCGAAGCGGCCTACTATCTCGCTCACCTGAGTGCGCGCGTAAAAACCGATGGAGAGACGCTGGCACTGATCGAACGCCGCCACGCGAACGTCGTTCACGACGGACGTGACGGTGCGCGCGATGAGGTGCTCGCGGTAGACCGAAACGATCGACGCGACGACGACGCCGATGCCGAGCGACGCGAGGAGAATCGCGAGCCAGCGACCGTCGGCAGGCTCGATGGCCTTGTCGACGATGTACTTGTAGCTGAGAGTCATCCACCCATCGACGACGACCTCGACGAGCGCGAGGGGGACGATGACGAAGAGGACCCCTGCGCGTCCGCGGAGAATCCGAAGCACGCGCGGCTCGAGCGGCGTCGTACGAGGTTGTGAGAGGAGAGCCGAGGGCCGCACGCTCATCGGCGGCGGCTCGGAGGAGACTGTGATGGGGATGCGACTACGACTCAAAGCGCGGGCTTTCCGCCCCGCAAGGCTACGCGGCGCGACGACAGCGTAGAATGAGTCTCGTGTTCGCGGAAAGGTTATGACGGTCGAAAGGGCGGCCGTCGAAATCTCCAAAGAGATCGACCTCGTGGAACCCCGCCTCTTTGAGGAGCGCGAGCTCGTCCGCGAGGGAAATGTCGCGGAAGACGACGCGAATCACGAGCCGCTTGGCGACCTTGTCCCCCTCGAGCCAGTCGACGAAATCGTAGCGAACGCTGAGCGGCTTTCCGACGACCTCCATGCAGTTCGACATCATGCGAACAGGCATTTTTGCCGTCTTGTCGAAGCCGGTGTGCCTTACTGTGAGACCCTTGCCGTCGGCGTGGCCTGCGAGCCAGCCGGGCATGTCGTCGAACACGAAGATGCCGCCGGGCTCGAGGTGCTCGTAGATACGGCGGAACGACGCCCGCCGATCGTCGTCGGTCAGCATGTGGGCCATCATGCCGTAAGGGGCGACGGCAACCGGGTATTTGCGGCCGAGGCCCATCGTGCGGATATCGGCTTTCGCCCAGTCGAACGCCTCGCCATACCCCTCGAGCTTGCGCGCCGCGTGGGCGAGCATCTCGCCGCTCGAGTCGATCCCGGTCACTTTATAGCCTGCGCGAAGCAGGTGCTCGGCGACGCGGCCCGTGCCCGTGCCGACCTCGAGGATCGCGCCGCCCGGCCGAATGCGCGTGCCCGCGCAGCGAATGTAGAAACCCGCATCGTCGGATATCTCGCCGAACAGCACGTCGTACACGTCGGCATATTTGGCATATTCGTCGCCATCGCTGGCAGACTCGGACATTGGCCAATCGAGGTCCATGCGCGCGGAAGACACCGTGGAGCTCTCCTTCATCCGTGCGATGGGAGCGCTCGGCGCGAGCATTCCCGACTTCGATCGCAGGGCATACGGGTAAAGTATGGGCTCACGGCGCGACCTCTCGCAAGGCGCTATTTGGCATTCACAAACGTAGGTCGCATCAGGCCCACGCGATGCGATAACCGAGCGTCGTCGGCGAGAGGAGCGCGCTTAGCTCTGCAACCACGACCCGTCGCGCGAAGAACGAGCAGCCCGCGTGAATGAACCCGCGGTAGGCGACCCGAAAGTACCGAATCGCGGCGAAGGGTTGCCCCACGAACTCGACACGCACGTCTTTCGGGCCGAGGCGAACGATGCGTGCGCCGCCACCCTTGATCGACCGCGAGTAGATCTGAACGAACTTCTCGAGCCCCGTAATCGGCCCGATGCCGGCGCCCGAGCTCGCCGCCTTTAGGACGGTGCCGATGAACGTCTTTTGCAGCGCATGGACGACCTCGCCGCCCATGGTGAGCTGCTCGTCGAGAGGAATGTTCAGGCCGTCGCAGGCGCGGTAGTGCGCAATGCCGAGCGCGATGGGAAGCCACATTCCCGCCGCCGTCGACGCTATCGTCTCGAGATCGGTCGGCCCCATCGTCTTTGCGTAGTTATCGTAATAGCCATGCGCTTTGAGCGTCTTCATCGACGCCACGAGCAGCGTGCTGCGGCAATGCGTGGCATTTGGCTCCACGCCAATCGTCGCCGGATACGGGACTAAGACATCTTCGCGTGCTTGGGAGTTAGCCACGACCGTCCTGGTCCCGATGATCGCAGCACGCTGCCGATTCGTCCAACTGAGCAGAGGTCGCCCGCGCGGTTTTCTCCGTGCTCGTAAGGTGCGCGCTGTCAGACGAAAACGTCCATAGGACGTGGACGGAATTGGTCTCGAGATCGGTAGGTATTGGCGACTGGGCAATTGCCCCGTTGGCGAGGGGGGCGCGCGATTCCCTAGTACTGCACCTAGCGCGCCCCGTGATCAGTCGATCAGCCCCTCGTCATCGCTCGCGTCGGCGGCGACGGGCAACGTGGGCGACGTGATCGCGTCGGCAACCACGCGCATTCCGTCGGCGTCGAGCTCGAACCACGGCGATTCGCTTCCGCACCGTACGCACAGCATGCGGTACACCGCGGGGACTGGGTCGCCGGGCGGGGTCGCTTTCACGGCGACCGCGATGCGCCCGCCTCGTTCGCAGACGATCGGCTGCGACTGCCAGAGACCCCACGCTTCGTCGAGGCTTCCCGCCACGCCGCGCCAGCACGACGCGCGCTCGCGCCGGGGCAGCGACCCCAACGGCCGCTCGGGCTCGTCGGGGAACGGGAACGTGTCGACGGCCATCGTGGCTATTTACCGTTCACGCGCGCGCGCGCGATCACTTTTTTGTCCCGCACTCGTACGACACCCGTTCCCGCAGCGTCTCCGCGCGCTGGCCGCCCCCGGGCGGTTAGTGGTCGCTCACGACGGGCGCGTGGACCATCACCACGAAGATTGCGAGCTGACCCCACGCGGCGCCAGGCGCTTTGTGGTGCGTGACGTCGATGGCGACGTAGCCCGCCTCGCCCGTGAGGATGCTGTCGGGGAACTTCATCGCGGCCACGTCGTGTGCGTCCACGGTGAAGCCCGAGACGCTTCGCCCGGTCGTCTCGTTGATGCTTTGAATGGCGCGGTTGAGGGCTGGGAGCGTCGCGTCGCCGTTGTCGCGCACGCGGCCTACCTCGTTCGAAAGCTGCGGCGTCTGCGCGACCCGCACGTGGGGCTTTAGCCCACGGGCGACGCGCGCCTCGCGAAGCATCGTGTGCAGCTGCTCGATCTCTTGATCGTGGTTCGGCGTATCGAAGAACGAATACGCGGTGAACGCCACGGCGACCGCAGGCACGTCCGTGGGGACCACGGCGCCGATGGCCACCTGCTTCGTCGCCTTGTCGAAGAGCGCGATCCGCGCGAGGGGGCGCGTCGAGGCGTCGTCGAGCCACGCTTTCGCATCGCGCGCGGGGGCCGACTCGCCGAGGTAGAAGCGGCCGTCTCGAATCAGCCCCGAGACGTCCCACCCGGCCATGAGGCCGAGGGCGATGGTGTCGGCCTTCTGACCGTCCTCGCCCGAGCCCGCGACCACCAAATTCCCTGCAAGGCGCGTGTTTTCTGCGGTTTGCTTCGGTGCGAGCGTGACCGGCTGGAGCTTCGCAGCGCGGCGCATCGTGTTGAGGCGATCGAGAAGGCTCGCGGTGAGCTCACTCGCCGAGTGGGCCGCCGTCGCGGTGTCGATGGCCGGGTCCTTGTACGTCTGCGTCGCCTCTTCCCGCGCGTAGACGAGCAGCGTCGCGAGGGACGTCGAGAGGAGGCGCCCCTTCTTTTGCACGGCGAGCTCGACCCACGCCGCGTCGTCGCCGGCTGCGAGGTGGCAGGTCGCCGAGAAGCGCGGAAGAGAGACCGTGGGGTCGGGCGTGCAGTGCTCCACGCCTGTCGCGCCTTGGTTCACCAGGGCCGTGAGCGTCGTCGCCTCACCGCGCAAGGTGCCGCGAATCGTTACGTTTCGCGCGCTGTCGACCTTGCGGCTCGCCGTCTCGAGCCGCACCTCGTCGCGCGCCAAGACGCCTACCATGCGAACCTCGCGACCTTCGCGGTAGGCCGAAAATCCGAAGAGCTGGTGGGGCTCGGCACCGAGCGCCTTCTCGAGAACCGCCGCCATCTCGTCGTGCATGTGCGCCACGAGGTCGGCCTCCGTCGCCTTCGCCGGGAGGGTCGCCGTCCAACTTTGCACGACCGTGTCGGCCACCGCGCCGCCGCAGCGTGCGACCGCGAAGCGGCGAAAGCCGGTGGTGGGGAGTCCCTGCTTCTTGATTTGCACGCGCGCGATTTCGTTCGCCGCGCATCGAAGCGCGGGGTCGAGCGTGATGGCGCCGGGCCGTGAGCGCGCGACCTCGTCGACGAGGCCTCCCCACGGCGACGTGTCCTCGTAGGCGGCGCCCTCGGGCTGGAGGCTCTCGAAGTCCCACGCGTCGACCGCAACGACGCCGGTCGCGAAGGCGTCGCCCGAGACAGGCGTCGGGGGGAGAGCCGCGAGCTCGCGCTGCGACGGGAAGACGACGATTGGCGCAGACGGCGATGCGGCCCCCGACGCCGTCGCAGCAGGCGCGCAGGCGGCGCCCGTAAGTGCCGCGAGCAGGGGGAGAGCAGGCGCGGACCACGAACGCAATCCCGATTGGCTTTTCATCAAGCGCGTATCGCGCTCACCGAGACCTAGGTTGCGTCCATTCGTGCGCGGCGTGAGCTCTCCGCTATTTGGGCGCGTCTTTCGAAGCCGTCGCGGAGGGCAGGCTCCCGGCTTTGACGATGACGAGCTTCTCCGGGTGCAGATACTTCGTGGCCACGCGAACGAGGTCGGCCTCGGTCAGCGCGCGAACTTTGCCCCGTAGCTCTTCGTTCCACTGCAGCGTACGTTTGGTCTCGAGGCCGCCCAGCAGCCGGCCCGCAACGGACGTGTCGCTCGACAGCGACGTGTCGAACGTCTTCGACCACGACTCTTTCGCGCGGCCGAGCTCGGCGGCGGTGACGACGCCCGTCGCCGCTTTTCGGTATTCGTCAAGAATAGAGGCGAGGGCCTTTTCGGCATTCTGCGGCGCGACGATCGCGTAGGCCGTCGTACGCCCGACCTCGTCGAGCGCGTCGGCGTTCGTCCACGCGCGCGCGCCGTAGGAAAGCCCTTCGGCCTCGCGGACGCGCATCCAGATGCGCGACGACGGGTCGCCGCCGAGAATCTGCCCCAAGATGAGCCACGCCGCGTAATCGGGATTGTCGTCGCGAAGAGCGATATCGGACTGGAGGACGATCTGCGCCATCTCCTTGTCCTTGATCGGAACGACTTTCACCGCGCCAGCGCCCGTGAACGGCTTGGACGGGAGCCGCGCATAGGGCTTTTTCGACGCGAATCCGCCGAACGCGCCTTCGAGCTTCTGCTTGGTCGCGGCCGAATCGAAGTCGCCCACGACCGCAACCTCGCCGTGCGTCGCGCCAAAGTAGTCGTGTGCGAATGCTTTAATCTCGTCGGCCGTCACCTTTTTATAGGCCGCGATCGTCTCCTCGATCGTCATCGAATACCGGGGGTCGGAGGCCGGCCACGGCGAGGTTGCCGTGCGCATCGTCGTCCATGCGCGCGCTTCGGGGTCGGTGAGCTTCTCTTCCAGATCCGCGAGGGCCTCCTGGCGGGCGAGCTCGAGCTCTTTCGCCGTGAACGTCGACGACGTGAGCATCTCCGCCGCGAGGTCGATGCTCGGCGCGAGGAGGTCTCGCCGCGTTTCGACGTAGACGCGTATCGCCCCCGCGTGCCCCGAGAACATGATTCGCGCGCGAAGCTTGTCCTTCGCGTCCTGGAGCTCCTGGTACGATTGCTTGGTCGTGCCGCGCGAGAGGAGCGCCATCGCGAGATCGGCGACGGCGGCTTTTCCGGCGAGGTTCTCGGCATTCCCGTAGCGAAGATTCATGATCATCATGACCTTCGCGCCGCGGCTCTTCTTCGGCAAAAATGCCGAGTCGAGGCCGTTTGCGAGCTTCGTTCGCGTGGTGCGCGATTCGATGTTCGCGACCGTTGCGGCGAACTCTTCGCCGGCTTCGACCAGCTTGCCCGAGCCGACGTCCTTCACGAACGCGGCCGTGTCGGGCGCTTCGGTGAGAGGCGCGCGATCGACGGCCTTGGTCGGGATGAAGTCGCCCGTCGTGCGATTGGAGCGTTTGAAGTAGGTCTCGACCACGCGATTCACGTCGGCCGCGGTTACCTTTTCGATGGCGGCGCGTTCCGCGAAGAGCGTGCGAAAGTCGCCTAAGGCGGCGTAATCGGAGAGGCTAACCGCCATCCGCTCGCTGTTCGACAGAAGCATGTCGAATTGCCGAATCGAATCGCTCCGAAAGCGCTCCACCTCGGCTTCTGTGATCTTCGATTTCGAAAACCCTTCGACGGTTTGCGACAGGATTTCGCGGACCTTCGCCGCGTTCTTCGGATCGCGGATCTCCACCATGAACATCGCGAGACCTGGGTCGCGAAGGCTCTGCGCTTGGTAGCTCACACCCGACGCGAGCTTCGTCTCGACGAGCGCCTTGTACAAACGCCCCGACGGCTCCCGGGCGAGGATGCCCATCGCGGCGTCGAGCGCGACGTGGTCCGTCGAGGCTCCGCCCATCACGTGGTATGCCGAGCCGAGGAGCGTAATCTCGCCGTTTCGACGGAGCGTGACCGAGCGCTCGCCGTCCTGCGCCGGCTCGACGGTGTACGTCTGCGGCAACTCCCGCGTGGGCTTCGGGAGCGCGCCGTAAATGCGTTCGACGGAGGCGAGGGCGCTCGGTTCATCGAACTTCCCCGAGACGACGAGGACCGCGTTGTCGGGCTGGTAGTATTTCGTATAGAAGGCGCGAAGCACATCGGCGGGCACGCGCTCGATGTCGGCACGGGAGCCGATCACGCTCTTGCCGTAGTTGTGCCAGAGATACGCGGTCGACAAAATTCGCTCTTGGAGAATCGACCGCGCATCGTTCTCGCCCATTTCGAACTCGTTGCGAACGACCGAAAACTCGGTCGACAGCTCGCTCTGCGCGATCGTGCAGTGGAGCATCCGGTCGGCCTCGAGAGCCAAGGCCCATTCGAGGTTGTCGTCCTCCGCGGACAGCGTTTCGAAGTAGTTCGTGCGATCGTAGTCGGTTGTTCCATTGGCGTGGCCGCCGCGATCTTTCACGAGCTTGAGAATGTTGTGATTCGCCTCCGACCCCTTGAACGTCATGTGCTCGAGGAGGTGCGCCATCCCTGTTTCGCCATACCCCTCGTGCCGCGAGCCGACGAGATACGTCATGTTGACGGTGACGGTCGACTGAGTCGGATCTGGGAACATCAAAATACGGAGCCCGTTCGGGAGCGTATATTCGGTAATCCCTTCGGTGGTGCCGACCCGCGTCGCGCGGGGGGCGGAAGCGGGAGCTGCGGGTGCGGCTGCGACCGCGGGCTTCGCCGACGCGGGGGAGGACGGAGCTGCGGGGCCCGACGCGTTCGGAGCGGCGCACGCCGAGGCGAGGGTGGCGAGGATTACGAGGGATATTTTGCGCATTTTGTCTCGAAGGGTCGTCGAACGGAGAAAGGCCGTTCTCGCAGAACGCGAGGCGACCGAGCGTATTCCCGGGAGGGCTATCCGAGGCGAACGCTGAGCATCGGCCATTGCCGTTGCAGATCGTCCGCCCAAAAGCGTCGCGGCAACAGCGCCACGGCGTCGCGGGCGGGGCTGACCACCACCGGCAGCTCCCGCGTGAGTAGCCGACTTTGCGGCAAAAATGCCCGATGAATCATGACGTCGGCGGCACGAACGGCGGCGCCTCGGGTGAGCCCGATCGGGAGATCGTAGGCGGCCTTTCGGCCCATGGAGTCGGTGAGCATCTCCGCGATGCGGGCGAGGGCGACGTCCTTGGGCTTCGTCCCTTTCAGGCGAAACGCCCGCGACGCCGCGTCGCCGAGGCGCGCCGGGCCGAGATCGACCGCGCGATCGGCACCGAATGCGACGGTCGCGGGGGCGTCCTGCGCACCGACTCCATACAGCGCCGAATTGGCCTGAATCACGTGGGCCCAGACGATGTCGCCCGTCTCCAAAAGTCGCCGGTACGCGGGATAGGTCGCGTGAAGCGCGTCGTCGGCGGGCATCCACTTGGGCGGTGGAGGGGGCGCCCAGGTCCCAAGCGCGCGTGGCGCCGGGCCAAAGGCGTCGCGCGTGGCGGTGAGGAGCAAGCTCACGACGCCCCCTTCGTTTTTCGGGAGATGGCCCAACGAATGGCAAATATCGAAACCATGATGATCGGGTATCCCATCTTTTCGAGCACGGCGCCGAAGGCTGCGGCGTTGAACGCGACGAGCGCGACGACCACGAGGGTCACGAGGATGGTGGTGAGGCGCTCGCGAAAGCGGAAGAAGGGGGCGAGGAAGATCCCGAGCTCGAGGCCGATGCGGTAGGTGGCGCGCGCGTGCGCTTCGTCGAGGAACGCTTGGGAGGAGCTGTTCTTCGCCAAGGCGAGCAGCGTGCTTGCCCGCTGAAAGGCGACGAATCGCGAGAGCGCGGGCGAGCTTGCGACCACCACTGCGCGCGAGAGATAGAAAAGTGTGAGCAGGTTCGGCTGCGCCGTGAGATTGCCCGTGCGATCGAGCCACGGGGCCGCTTCGTCGGGGCGGCCGCGCATCGCCAGCTCGTAGGCGGCCCACGTTCGCAGCGGGTTCACCTCGTTGCCCGCGGGCTCGATGGCGGCGCCGTGCAGGGTGACCTCGAGGGCGAGGTCGGCGCGTGACGAATCGCGAAGCGCGTGGGCGAGGTGGCTGAGGGCCTGCGCCGACGCGTTCGGGCGCGTGCGCCAGTCGCGCATCCAGCGCACCGTGTCCTCACTCGCGCCGGAGGCCGCGAACGCCGCACCGACTTCGCCCCAAAGAGCATCATCGACGGGGCCGAGGTTCTTCGACAGCACGTAGGCCGCGCGGTACCGCTCGCGAGCGTCGCTCGCGCGGAGGTGGCCGAGCCACTGGAACGCCGCGGCGGCGACGGCGGGCAGGGTGGGATTTTCGCTCGAGCGAGGCCCCATCGCCGAGATCGCCGTGCCGATGCGCGGCAGCTCGCCGACGGCTACGCGCGTGGCGGCCCAGTAGACACCGACTTCGGCGATCGCTTTGGGCTCGAAGAGCAGCTCGGCGAACGCCTCGTCGGCGAGGACGCCGAACCCCGCCGTGATGCAGTCGCGCCGGAGGCCGTCGAAGATTGCGATGGGGACGTTTGCGTCGAGCGCGGCGCGGCGGAGCGCCGCAATCGCGCCGGGGCCGTCGCCCATACTTGCCGCGAGGCGCCCCTGGTGGACTGTGGCGAGCGCGCTGTCTTCCCCCGACCGCGCACGAATTGCCTCGATCGCGTCGCGCGCAGCGGCCACGTCGCCGTCGTCGAGCGCGAGATCGAAGAGCCCGTCGTGGGCCGTCACGTCGCGCCTATCGAGCGATGCGGCGCGAATGAACGCGCTCTTCGCTCCTACGCGATCGCCCACCTCGAGGAGCCCGAACGCCAGCTGCACGTGGGCCGCGGCGCTGTCGGGACGGGTTGCGGCCGACTCTTTCAACACGCCCAGCGCTTCGATGGGCGACCCGTCTTCGAGCAGCCACCGCGCGAGCTCTTGAGCGCCCCAGAGGTAGCCCGGATGCTCGGACACGAGCGTGCGCATGACCGCGATCGCTTCGGCGCGATTGCCCATTCGTGCGAGCACCCATGCGCGTCGCCCGCGCAGCTCGCGGGGCATGTCGAAGGCCAGCGCGGCGGGCGAGCTCGCCTCGAGGGCTTCGTCGAGGCGGCCGACGATTGCCAGGAACGTCGCGTGAAGCTCGTGCGCTTCGAGCATCATGGGGTCGGCGTCGAGGGCACGTTTGAGCGCGACGATAGCGGCCGCGCCGTCGCTTCGCCGCGCGTGCGTCCGCGCGAGGGTGACGAAGAGATCTGCGCTCCACGGGCGCTCCTGTGCGAGCGCCTCGAGTCGCGCCAGCGTCGGATCGCGCTCGCGATCACGCGCCACGCCCGAGTGCGACGAATCCATCCTGTCGAGAAGGACGTAGCTCGCGTTCTCGTCGGGCGAGAGCGCGAGCGCCCCTTCGAGCGCGAGGCGCGCATCGGCCTCGTGACCCGACGCCCACTCGAGCTCGGCGAGCTCACGCCGAAGGGCAGCGCTCGACGGGACACGCCCGATGGCGCGCGTGAGCGTCTCCCTCGCGCGCGCCTCGAGCCCTGCGTGACGAAGCGCGTTCGCGAGGGCGAGGACGTGCCCTTCATCGAGGAGCGCGAGCTCCACGGCCCGCTCGAGCGCGAGAAGCGCTTCGACATCACCCCCCGCCGCGGAATACGCGTGGGCGCGGGCGGCGAAGACATTGGCCACGAGCGGGAAGCGCGCGCAGGCGTCGTCGGCGAGCGCTTTCGCGCCGTCGTCGTCGCCGCAGCGTGTGCGCTGACGCACGGCGCAGAGCCACGTCGCCGCGATCGCCGGGCGCTCGGCGCGGAGCTGTTCGACCGTCGCGAGGAGCGCCTTGGGGTCGCGAGACTGCTCGGCGCACGCCACGTAGGCCGCGATCCCATCGCCCGTTACGCTCGCGCGCGCCACCACGCGGAATGCGCCCTCGAGAGCCGCGTCGCGCTCGGCGCCGTTGCCGTGAGCGGCGAGGAGCTCGGCAATGAGTCCGGGCCTGTCGGGCTCGAGGGCGAGCGCGCGAAAGAGCGCCGCGCGTGCCCCCGCCGCGTCGCCCGCGCGATGGAGCACCGCGAATCGAGCGAGATCGACCGCGGCGCTGTGGGGCTCGAGAAGTGCTGCGCTGTCGATCGAGGCGCGGGCCTCCTCGATGCGCCCCGCTGCCACGAGCGCGCGCGCGAGCGCCAGGTGGGCCGACGCGTCGGCGACGTCGCGGTCGAGCGCTTTGCGCGCCGTCGCCTCGAGCTCTCTTGGGCCCGCGGCTCGGACCGCCAGCAGGCACGCCTGCGCGAGGCCGCGATGGTGCGGCGCTTTCGTCCACGCCGCCTCGAGATGGGCACGCGCCGCCGCCACGCCCGCGGTCGACGAAAGCGACGTTGCATAGGCGTAGTGGGCCTTCACGTTGAGCGGCTCGAGGGCGATGAGACGCGCGAGAAGCCCCTCGCGCTCTTTCGCGTCGCCCGCGTGAAGCGCGATATGGGCCGCTGCGTGAAGCCACGCCGCCTCTTTTGCAAAGGGGCGCGCTCTCGCGACGAGGGCCCGCCCCCCGTCGACATCGCCGAACGATGCGCGCGCTTCGGCGACGAACAGAAGGAGCACGCCGTCGGCCGGGTGGGCCGCGAGGGCATCATCGAGCACGCGGAACCCTTCGTCCGCCTGGCCGAGCGCATCGAGCGCCTTCGAGAGCGTCATCGACGGCTGCGCATTTCGCGGTCCGAGCGCTTCGTGGCGGCCGCGGAGGTGGGCCACGGCTTCGTCCGTGCGGCCCAGCGCGCGAGCCGCCTCGAAGTAGCCCCATGCCGCGTCTTCGTCGGCCTGCCCGAGGCATGCGGCGATGCGGTGCAGCCTCAGCGCGTCGTCGAACGCGCGCTGCGACCAACGGACGTCGGCGAGCTGACGCACGGGTCCGTGGCGGTCGGGCCGCGCCGCCATCGCCTTTCGCAACAGGCGTGAGGCGCGCGGATGCTCTCGCGCGTCGGTCGCGAGATCGCGCGCGAGCTCCTCGGCGTACAGCGACTCGGTGCGGTGGGCCGCGTAGAGCGCTTCGGACGCCGCGAGCGCGTCGCGACGTGGGCGCACGGCGCGCAGGCACCACTGGGCATCGATGCGGGCTGCCGAAAAATCGGGCCAACGGGCGGCGAGGGCCTGCGCGCAGGCGAGCACACCCTCGACGTCTTGATCGTATGCCGCGACCGCTCGCCGCGCCGCGATCGCGAGCCTGTGGTCGGGGCCCTCTGCGACGAGCGCATCGCGCGCCGCAACTCCCGCAACCCGGTCGTGGCGCGCGAGCGCCGCGTTGGTCGCGTAGGCGAGATCGTGCAGACGCGCATCGGGGAGCACCACGCCGTCGAGCCGCGACCGCTCGCTCTCGGGTGCCATCGCCATCGCGAGAGGGCCCGTCGCCTGCCACGTCGCGAGCCACTCCACGGCGAGCGCTTCGATCGTGCGTGGGATGAACGGATCTCGCAGAAAAAGCGTGCCGCGGTGCTCGTCGTAGCCGACGATCGCCTGCAAGTGCGCGCTCGCGGCCGTCGCCGTCACCACCGTCATCGGCACGCCGCGATCGAGCAGCGCGCGGACCGAGTCCCACGTTGCCGTGAAACCGCGAACGGCGAACCCATTCGTCTCCGCCCACGTTCGTTCGCTATGGCTCGGCGTGCCGTCGTAGCAAATCGCATTGGCCACTTCGAGGTGCTCGGCGCGCATACCCCAATACGTCGCAATGGCCGAAAGCGTTGCCGGCGCGCACGTCATGTGGTGCTGGCGAACGAAGGGGACGTCGAGCATCACGCGCTTTGCCGGGGCGCCGGCCTCGGCCGCCGCGAGATGCTCGGCGACCCGCGCGTGGAAACCGGCCGGAACGGTGCGGGCGAGCGCGAGTGCGCTCTTGTGGTCGCCGCGATCGTAGGCGGCATCGGCGCGCATTCCGGTTAGGCGATGGGGGTCTTCGAGGAGCGGCGAGCGCGCTGCCCACTGCTCGACCCAAAAGGCACGTTCGTCCCAAAGTTTTCGGTCTTCGAGGAGCGTCGCGAGGGCACCGGCGACATCGGCCGATTGCGTCGTCTCCGCCGTCGCGCGGAGGAGCGACAGCGCGTCGTCCGTCGCGCCTCGTATCTCGTAGAGATGCGCCAGGAGAAGCGCGGCGCCCGGATGCTTTCGATGCGCCTCGTGCGCCCGTCGCGCTTCGGCGAGCGCCTCGTCGTAGCGATCTTGAGCGAGAGCTATGCGAGCCCGCGCGAAGGAGAGCGCCTGGGGCTTCGACTCGAACGGCTCGGCGAGCGTGAGGGCACGCCGCGCGGCATCGAAGTCGCGCAGCGCGCCCAACGCGAGCCCTTCGAGCTCGAAGAGATTTGCGCGGTCGTCGTCGGTCGCGCCTTCGTACGTGGCCGACGCGCGCGCCTCGCGGATCGCGCCAAGCGCGTCGACCGGGCCGCGGAAGACGAAGCGGAGCGTGACCCGTAAGACGTCGCGCGCCGCGGACGGCGCGCCTCGCCGCACCGCCGCAAGACGGAGCGCGAGGGCTCGTTTCGGGGCGCCGAGATCGCCAACAAGACTTGCGGCGAGGCTCGCGCCATCGTGCGAGCGCCACGCCTCGAACGGCGCGTAGGCGGAGCACGCTGCGAAGACATCGAGCGTGCGACCGTCGATGAGCAGAGCGCGGAGGCGCGTGAGCTCGTCGTCGCTCGGCTCGGCCGCGGCCGTCGCCACCATCTCCGAGCCGGGCGGAGCGGGCGGGTTAGAAGCAGGTAAGCGAAGAGGCATCATAGGTCTGACACCACGTCGGCCGCGGGGGAGACGTGGTTGCCAGACAAATCGCGCCGACCATTATTTAGGATTGTCGACGATGATCTCGACCCGACGGTTCTGCGCGCGCCCCTCGGTCGTCTTGTTGTCAGAGATCGGGCGCCCCGAGCCGATGCCTACGCTGCTCACTCGGTCTTTCGCGATGCCGCGCGACACCAGGTAGTCGGCCACGGACTGCGCGCGCTTTAGCGACAGCTCTTTGTTGTGGTCTTCGCTCCCCTGCGAATCGGTATGACCTTCGACGGTCACCTTTGCGTCGGGGTTGTTGCGCGTGAGCGCCTCGGCCACCTGATTGAGCTGCACCATTGCCGCCGGCAGCAGCTCGTATTTGTCGGTCTTGAAGAGCACGGCGCCCGACAGCGTGATGACCATTCCGCGATCGTCTTTTTTAACCGCGGCGATCCGCTGAAGATCCGCCATGGCGGCGGCCGCTCGCTTCTCGGCATCTTCCCGGGCTGCGCGCTCGTTCTGCAGCGCGTGCTTGGTGTGCGCCAGCTCGCCCCGTACTTGGTCGAGCGACTCGCCTTGGAGCGTGGCGGCCTCTTTCGTGGCGGCTTCTTTCTCTTTTTGCGCGACGACCAGCTGCGCGGACACTTCGGCGAGCTCGGCTTTTCGCGAGGCGACGTAGGCGGCGTCGACGGTCTCGGGCGCGTCGCCCTTGTCGGCGAAAAGCGCGTCGGCCTTGTCGAGCTGCTGCTTCGCCGTGAGAAGCTCGTCGGGCTTGTTTTGCGCGGCCGGCCCCTTCGAGACGCGGTCGTAGGTTGCTCGCGCGTCGACCAACTCCTTCGGCGGGAGCGTCGCTCCGCAGGCCGCCAGAAACGTCGACGCGACGAGCGCGAAGGGCACCGAACGAGAGACAAGCGCGCTCATTTGCCACCTCGCATCGACTTCACCTTTGCAATCAGCTCGTCTGCCTCTGCGCGCGTCTTTGCCGCTTTGGCCATTTGGAGCGCGAGCTCGCCGTCGGACTGGGCACGAACGAGGAGCGCGTCGGCGCGCTTGTTGTCGCCGCGCTCCATTAGGTCTTTCGCCTGTTTGATCTGATCGTTCGCCATCTTCAAATGGAGCGACGCATTCGGCTCGCTCTCGGCGCCAAGCTCTTTTGCTCCGCGCGACGCCGACTCGGCCTGTGCGAGCCGCTCCGATGGCGTGGGGAAGCTTGCGCCGCAGCCGCTGACGAAGAGGGCTGCGCCCGTTGCAATCCAAGCGCTTCGCATCGATTCGAACCTCACGTGTAGGTGTTGCGTTCGCGATAAGGCTCCGGAAAAATAGCACGGCCCGCGGATGGGGTGACCATCTTCCGCGCGCTCTCACGAGCGCTCGCGGCCGTAGACTCTTCACCATGACGCGCTCCTTCGTTCGGTTGGTATCGGCAGTCGTTCTGCTCGTCGCCGCAAGCACAGTGGCGGCGTGCTCGTCGAGCGACGACACCAACGCGCCAAGCGACGGCGGCGTCGCAGGCGATGTCGCGCGGCCCGCCCCGCCTGGTCCCTCGGTTGACGCGTCAACCCAAGATGCAACCGTGATCGCGGATGGGGGAGCGTCTGTGGACGCGGCGCCGTCGGTGCGCCTTGTCGGGCGCTTCGAGCCGGAGGCCGAGGGGGCTCGTTTCGCGTGGACCGGATCGGCGGTGGTCGCGCGCTTTCGAGGAACATCGGTGACACTCAAGCTCCGCGATTTCGCCTCCGACCCGAATGCGCATAACCACTTCACGGTCGTCGTCGACGGCGTGCTCAAGCCGCGCCTTGAGGTCGACCCGACCCACGAGTCGTACGTCGTTGCGACCGGCCTCGCGGAGGGTGAGCACACGGTGCGCGTGACGCGCGATACCGAAGCGTTCGTCGGCGAGGATCTCTTCCTCGGCTTCGACTTCGGCGCGGGCGTGCTTCTCGCGCCGCCGAATGCGAGCGGGCGAACGATCGAGATGGTCGGCGACTCGATTACCTGCGGCTACGGCATCGAAGGCGCGAACGAAACCTGCCATTTCACGACGGGAACGGAAAACGGCACGCTCGCCTACGGCACACTCGCAGCGGCGGCCCTGGGGGCCGAGGTCGTGACGCAGTGTTGGTCGGGGCGCGGCGTTTATCGCAACAACGACGGCGACCTTCGCGCGGAGAACCTCGTCCCCGCGCTCGCGCAAAAAGCTCTCCCCACGCGCGCGACCGACGCGTGGCCGTTCACGGCGTATGCCCCCGATGCCGTGGTTGTGAATTTGTCGACGAACGACTTCGACGCAGGCCACACGATCCCCGGGAAAACGGAGTTCACCGGCGCGTACCGGGCCTTCTTCGACAAGCTCCGCGCGCACTACCCCAAGGCGCACTTGTTCGCGGCCTCGAGTCCGATGCTCTCGAACTCTTATCCCGCAAACGAAGGGAGGCTCGATATCGCAAATGGCTATTTGAAGGCGGTCGTCGACGGCATGACGGCATCTGGCGATACGCGCGTTCACTACGTGAAAATCGATGTGCGAGACGCGGCCGATGCAGGACTCGGGTGCGACTACCATCCGAGCCGCAAGAGGGCGCAGGTGATGGCGGCGACGCTCACGACCGAGATTCGAAAAGCCCTCGCGTGGTGACCCCGCGCGGCCTTTCGTTAGAGCTGAATTTGTAGCTCCTTCATGCCATCGCCGATGGCCTTCGCTGCGCGTTCGAGCTGCTCCTGCGTGTGCCTTGCCGTGATTCGGATCGAAATGCGCGCCTCCCCCTCGGGGACGACGGGGTGGCAGTAGCCGATGACGAAGATGTCGTTTCGAAAGAGGTAGTCCGTGAGGCGCTGGGCCGACACGGCGTTGCGCACGAGAACCGAGATCGCCGGGTGGGTGATGTCGACGAGGAGCCCTGCGTCCTTCGCCATCGCCGCCTTGAACGTCTCCAGGTTCGCGTCGAGAGCGCGGCGGAGGCCGGGCTCGCGCTGGACGAGTTCGATGCAGCTGCGCGCCACGGCCGATGCCGCGGGCGAAAGCGCGGTCGACGCGAGGTGTGCGCGCGACGTCTGCCGAAGCCACGCAATGACTGTACTTTTCCCTGCGACGAAGCCGCCCGCGCCGCCGCCGAGAGCCGCGCCGAAGGAGCCGGTGACGACGTCGATGCCGTCTTTGAGCGTGAGGCCGCCGTGGGCGCCTTTGCCCCCGCCGAGAATGCCCACGCCTTGGCTGTCGTCGACGACGACCATCGCGCGGTACTTCGAGGCCAATGCGTAGATCGCTTCGAGATTGGCAATCTTCCCCGTTGCCGGGAAAACGCCGTCCGTCGCGATGACTCGAAAGCGTGCCGCGCGCGAGCGCTTTAGGCGATCTTCGAGGTGCTCCATGTCGTCGTTGCGGTACGCGTAGGCGCGGGCGCGCGAGAGGCGAATCCCGTCGGCGAGGCTCGGGCGCATCATGTCGTCGCAAAAGACGTAATCGCGATCACCTACTAGCGATTCGAACAGCCCCGTGCTCGCGTGGTGGCCGCTGGGGTACACCAGCGCGTCCTCCGTGCCGACGAGGGCGGCGACGGCGGTCTCGAGCTCGGCATGGAGCGACAGCGTCCCCGCCGCGACGCGCGTCGATGCGACGCCGACTCCCCACGTTTCGATCGCGGCGATCGCGGCTTTCTTCGAAGCTTCGTGCGTTGCGAGGCCGAGGTAGTCGCTCGACGTGAAGCTCACCACGGCGCGCCCATCGACGTGGACGACGGGGCCTGGTGGTCCGCTCAACACGAGCTCGGGGCGAACGAGCCCCGCCTGTTTGAGGTTCTTCGTCTCGGCCTCGAGAAACTTGAGAAGCTCGCGACTGCTCACGATGGTCCTTTGATGAAAAAGGCGAGAGACGATACGCAAATTTGGTAGGGCACGTTGCTCTCGTCGGCCGCGCCGCGGCAGTAGCGGTCGATGTTGCTCGCCATGGTCTCGGCGTCGTCGTCGCCGCCGGTCCCCTTGCCGTGGAGGCGAAAGTCGACGGCCATGGTCCCCTGAATGCGCCGAAGCTCACGGGCCAAGGCCGGTCGGTAGTCGGCATTGGTACGAACGATTTGGTAGCGCTTTTCGCGAGGGATTAAAAACTCGTCGGCGAGCACGTTGCTCACGATGACGTCCATGTAGAGCGCGCAGTCGTGCGACGCCGTGGCCGTCTCGCTGCAGTACTTTTTGCTCGCGACGAGGAGGCACTCGACGCGCAGGCGAACGGAGCCGGCCGAGCAGGCGCCGCGCTCCACCCCGCGGGCGTGCTCGTAGGCTTTGCGAAGGGTTTCCGGCGGCGCCGCCGCCATGGCCGTGAGCGCCGCGCGAATATGGGCGACGCGCGGCTCGCGCGCATACGGTCTCGCGGCATCGTCCGCGAGCGCCGCAGAGCTTGCAACGAATGCCGCGCCGATGGCGAGCCGCGCGAGCGAGCGGTTCATAGGCGACCTCGTTCGCGCCGGTAGTCGCGCCGAAAGACTTCGATGAAGTTCTTCAGATGCCGCTCGTAGGGGTACACCTCGAGGAGATCGGGCCGGTAGGCGAGCCAACCGGGATCCAAATAGATATCGATGCTCTCGAGCTCGTACAACCGCGTGAGCAAGTAGTCGGCCCCCGCGAGCGACGCTTCGAGCTCTTTGGTGGCGCCACCGCCCGCGAGCTCGGCGGCGCCAGCTTCGCTCATCAAATACCCATAGTGAAACGTCTTCGCGAACAGGCGCGCGAGGGCGTCGTACCTGTCGATGTACAGCTCGGCGCCTTCGGGCGACGGGCTCACATGAAGCTCGTCGGCGGTGAACGCCTGGCCGTCGAGGGTGAACGGCGTGCGCGCGCGCGGCGACGCATCGCCTTCGATGTAGCACTGAAAGCTCACGAAGGCGGGCGGCTCGAGGGTCGGCTTCGGCTCGCCGAGCGCCGTGAGCTCATTGGCGACGCGGAAGCGATCGAGCGTGCGCCGCACGTCGTTCAGCGCGCCGTCTCTCTTGAGAAACTCGGCGGGATTCGCGGCGATTTGCTTGCACGCATCGGCGGGCGCTCCCCAATGAACATGGTATTCGCGGCAGTGCCCAGCAGACGCGTCGTATGTCCCCTCGAAGAGCAGCTGCGCGACGACCTGCTCCAACACCAGGCTCGCTTGCAGAGGCCCCTTTGGCGGGGTGGCGCGGTGGGGGAGGCGCGCGTAGCGGCTTGTGCACGTCGTCTCTTCGAAGGCGCCGTTCTTGGGGTCGGGCAGGTTCGTATAGAGATGGTGCGACGCGTGGGGCGACGACGTGAGCATCTCGATTTCGCTGCTGCGTAGAGCGCCGATATGCTTTGCACGGGCTTGAAAGTCGTCGCGCGCTTTGGTGAAATAGCTCGCCTTCGTCGCGCCGACGACGCCTCCCAACGACGACGTGAAGAGGCGGTACGAATAGTGGAGCCACGGCTCGTCGCGCTGCCTGCGTGTACAAATAGGGCGTGCGCTCTGTGCCGTGTGCTCCGTTTTGGGAGCACAGTCGCCCAACGTTTTCGTGTAGCCGAGGGCGTAGGCGCGCCGCACGAGCTCACACCCCGGCTCGTTCACCACCCGCGCGGGTGGAGGCGGCGGAAGCTCGTCGGGGCAGTAGGTCGAAGCCATCGACGTCACATCGCCCGAGGCGCGGCTTAGGCGTGCGAGGGCACGCCCATCGATGACTGCGAGCGCCAAGACCGACGTGACTGTGATGCTCATGGCGAGACGGAGCCACGAAGGCAAGTCGAACGCTTCGTTCTCACGGCTCTCGCCGAGAACGAAACGCCGCGTGTCGCCGCCGACGAAGTGCCCTTCGGTGACGTCCCAGCCCGAGCGCTCGGTGGCCCATCTCACATAGTGGCGGCTCCGCTCTCCCAAACGGAAAAAGCGGAACATGAGCGTTCCCACGACGATGCCGAACATCCCAATCGCGAGATAGGTGCCGAAGCCGCGCGTGTGCATCCGCTCGGGCGCAAAGCTCCCCAACGCGAGCGCCGAGATGAGCGCGAACGCGAGGAGCGCGAGGCTCGAGAGCGAACGAGCGCCGATCACGGCGCTCCCACCGTGCTCGTCGCGCTCGATACGCCGGAGGTGGCCCGGCTCACGAGCTTGTCCTCGATGACGATGCGCCGGTTTTTCGCCTTGGCCTCGGCGACCGCGGCCTGCTCGGCGGGCGACAGGTTGCCGCCCATCGCCGGCACGTCTTGCGCGGGTGTGTTGTCGGCGTGGGAGCAGATCACGACGTGGTCGGGGACGTTGGCGCCGTACTTCGCAATCTCTTTGTAGGTGGAGAGCGCTCGTTGAAACGCTAAATCGAGGTTCTTGTCTTTCTGGCCGTCGTTGTCGGTGTGGCCGTGGATGATGAGCATCCGTTTCGTGAGACCGCCGGTGTCGAAGTTCAGGACCGTTTCGCTGTCCGCGAAGAGTTTTTTGAACACTTCATGGCCGTTGTCGGAAATGTCGCTCTTGCCCACCGAGAAGAGAACGTCGCCCGGTAAGTTCACGGTCTTCACAGTCTCGGTGCCAAACGTATCGCTAATGCCGCTCTTCTTCGGCGAGCTCTGAACGGCCCACAGTACGACGAAGAAGATCATCACGTTGGTCATCAAGTCGATGTAGACGATCTGCCAAACGTCGAACGCCTTACGCTGGCGCGTGACGCGGGCGCGACTCACTTCTGCACCTCGATCACGGCCTGGTTCTCGAAGATGACCTTAAGGGCGCGGCACAAGGTGTCGAAGTCGTAATCGAGCCCCTTTAAGCGCTGCTCGAAGCGCGTCGCCGCGATTTTGTACAGCGACGAAAGAAGCGCGCCGTACAGCGTGCACTTCAGCGCAAGCGCAAGCTGCGGGGCGATCGCTTCGACCGTGGCGACGCTACCGAGGCTGTCGAACATACTAATGAGGCCGAGCACGGTCCCCATGAGACCGAAGAGCGGCATCGAGCCCGACACGAAGTCGAGGTGGGCGCCTGCGTGGTCGTAGAGCTCTTGGCACTCGACGTAATAGGAGTGGACGACGTATTCGGCGTAGTCGTATGTCTTCTTTCGCTCTTGCACCGTCACGAGGTCGCGCACGAGGGCGTTGTCGGGGAGGCGAACCTTCATCCCCGGCTCGACGGGGCCGACGCGAACTTCGCCTTCGCGGTTTCTCCTGAGCGTGAGCACCTCTTCGAGGGCGGCGAGCGTCTCTTGGACCTGCGCGGCCTTCGGTGTGAGGTGGCGGGACGAGAAGAACATCGTAATCGTCGACAGGAGAAGCTTTCCGATCTCGGCGCCCGTCGCGTAAATCAAGAGCGAGAGCGACGCGCCGAAGAGCGCGATGAGAAAGTTCTCGGTCACGAAAAAGACGGCTGAAACGCCGAGCAACAAGAAGAATCCGACGAGCCCAACGACGCCGGCGCCAGCCGATTTCTTGCTGACGGCGAGCCTGCTCTTGTTGAGAACTTCGAAGAACTCCGACTGCCGCTCCGGCTCCGTTTCACTCATCGCGAGCTGTCTCCTTCACTAGGCACGGTACGCTGAGACTTCATTCGATCGACATAGCTCGGGTGGTAGGCGATGGCGTCCGAGACCTGGCGCCCCAGGGCGATGCAGACGGCGGCCGCGATCATCACCGAGCCGAGAGCACGCAGCCAACGAACGCGGGTCGGGGAGATCGATCCGTGGAAGTTGCGCGCGACCCATTCGACGCGGTCGCGTGCTTCGTCACGGGCGCGTGCCCGGGCGTTGGCGAGGACAGGGCTCTCGGAGGCGACCGTGGGGGACACGGCTTCGAGCTCGGCCACCATTCCACGCGAGGTTGCGACGAGCATTGGCAAGTTCGCGCGCGCGGTGAAAAGACGCGTGTCTGCCCCGCCCATGAAACAGAGGTACTGAATCAGCGGGTGGAGCGCGCTGTTCAACGCCGCGTAGGCGTCGGCGACGCGCTGCCCGGGCGAGGCGAGAAGGCGGTCGTACAGCGCGATGGGAAGACGGAACAGGCGGGAGAAAATGCCGTTGCCTGGCCACATCGCCTCGAGGCACAACCGAAACGTCGCGACGAGCGTGTCGTGGCGCGCAATCACGCCCAGCTCCAAAAGGAGCGGGCCGAAGAGGAAGTCTTTTTGCGTGGGGTCGGAGTCGTCGACCTCGTCGTCGTCGAGGGCGCCTTGGAATGCCGAATAGTGCTCGGCCAGAAGGCGTTTCACGACGCCGAAGTCTTCTTCGGTATTCGCAATGAGGGGCAATCCGCCACCGCTCCCTTCGGACTTCGCCTGCGGCATGAGCCACCCGAGGAGTGTCACGTTCTCGCCCAGGAGGCGCGGCACCGGGGCACGGCCGCGGGCCGGTCTTCGGGTGACGTCCGTGCGAAGGCGTTCGGACCGCGCGAGCTCGGCGAGGTCGTCGTTGGCGCGCCGGAACGGCACCACGAGGCCGAAGGGGAGCTCCTCCGGATTTACCTTTCGCTCTTCGAGCTCTTCGTCGTCGGGGAGCTCTCCCAGCGCGGCCTCGAGGGGCTTTTCGCCAACGACGATGCGCGGTCGCGCGAAGCCGCCGCCGTAGCTCACGACGTCGCCGCGCGTGCCGGGAAGGAAGAGCGTTCGCGCGAGGAGCGCTTCGTCGACCTCGACGACGCCGCGCCGCACGTACCCCTGCACGTATCTACGAAGGGTCGCATGCCACGGGTTGCGTTCTGTTGGCGGCCAGACGGCGAGCTTCGCGTCGAGATAAAGTGTGAGGTTGTCGACGAACGAAAGGATCACGAAACAGAGAAGTAGACCCACGGCGGGGACGACGAAGGCGACGATGGTCCGTTCGGAGAGGGCGGCGTCGTGGGATGCGCGAAGCGAGAGCGCGAGGAGCGGACCGTAGACGGCGAGGAGGGCGACCGAACGGAGAAGTGTGAGGAGGAGCCACGCGCGAAGAAGCGGCCAGAGAGCATCGTGACGAACACGCTCGAACCCTCGAACGGGCGCGAAGAGCCACAGCCCCAAAAGCAGCCCAAACGCGGCCCAGAGCGCGCCCGCGACGATGGGAGGCGCGAATGCGACGAACGACGGCGCGCGAAGAGCGACCTTCGCTACGGCCGCATCGACGTCGACGGCGTTCACCAGAATGGGGAGACCCGACGCGCACGCCACGAGGAGGCCCGACCACTTCCACGACCGCGGAGTTTCGCGTCGCGCCAGCTGCCGCCCGCCTACCAGAAGCAGGGCGAGGAGAATCGGAAACGCGACCAGGACGACGGTGCCGACAACGACGAGCGGTAGGACATACCAGTGCTTCGCGGCCGCCTTCGGAGCGCCCACCGCGCCCGCTCGTGGGGTCGACGACCCGTCCGTGATCTCCGCGGCCGCGCGTGACGGCCGCCCGTCGAGAAGCCCCCCGCGTTGGACGACGGGGCGTACGAGCTGGCCGACCTCGCGCTCGAACATCGACGTCGTCACGCCGCTCGTGCCGAGGACCCCTTCGAAGGCCTTGGCTCCCGTCCACGTTTCGTAGACCTGGTAGGCGAGGGCGCCGGGCTCGGTCACGACACCGGTGACGACGATCTCGACGCCCGCTTTGCGATAGGCCTCGACGAGACAGCGCGCTTCGCGAGTTGGACACGACGCCGACGAATCGAGCTTAGGCGTCGCCTCGACGGCGTGGAATCGAAGGAACTCGTTGCCGATCACCTGCTCGATCCCTGTCGCGAACCAGGCGCGGTCGCGATCTTTGGCAATGAGATCGATTGCCAACGACGCGGGCTTATCAGGCGCAGCGGCCGCGACCGCCGAGCTCGTGGGCGTGGACGCCGCGCGTGCCGCGGGGGCGGCCGGCTTCGATGCCACGGGTGCAGCGGACGCCGCGGGCGCAGGCGGCGCGACCGGCTCGGCGGAAGCCTCCGACGATGCCGCGGGCTCTGGCACTGGCGCGTTCGGCGGCGGCGACACGACGGGCGCCCCGTGTGGAAGCGCCGGGGCGGCCTTCACCGGCGGCGGCGCAGGCTTCGCGACGACGGGCGACGGCTTTGCAGGCGTGCTCGGCTTTGGCGCGAGGACAGGCGCTTTCGGCGGCGGCGCCTTCGTCGGCGCGGCGGGCTTCGCGGCGGAGGGCTTGGTCGCAAGGGCTCCCGACTTGGTAGGGGCCGCATTGGCCGCCCCCTTCGTCGGCGGAGCGGCGAGCAAAAGTACAGCGGCGAGAAAGGCGCGCGCGATCACGGACGCGGAACGCTACCACCCCCGGCGGCGCGTCGCGTCGTCACGACGCCCACCCAGACGCGCTTGCTACGAATCGAACGAATGATCAAAAAGTCCGCGCGGTTTCGACACATAAATAAGCCAAAAACAGCGACAAAAGCGCCTTTCTGACGCCTACAAACTCACACTCGCCCCCCGGCTAAAAACAAACCCACCCCGCCTCACAGATTCAAAGAAATGTTCACGCAGCGACGACGCGCGCGCGCCGCGCCAACGTGCGTGATCTTTTTTGCACGACCTTGGGAACCTTCGGCGAACGCGGGCGTCAGCTCGCGGTAGACCATGTACGTGCAAGAGCTTTCGAGCCCCCGCCCCGCACCCCTCCCGCGCACGCCGAGCCCCCGCGAGGACGGCACGCCGGGCGAACCGGCGAGTGTGGAGGCGGCGACCATTCCCGATTTACTCCACCCGCAGGCGATGAGCCGCGTGAGCGTCGAGCCGCTGCGCCTCGCGATCTCCCTCGCCTTCGCGAGCGGGGTCTCGGGCGGGCTCGTGGGTGACGCCCTCGACTCGGCGACCTTCGCGCCGTCGACATGGGAGCCGTCGGCCTTCGTGAACGACCTCTTTCTACAGAGCTTCGCGTCGCTCTGTTTCAAGATTCAAATCGGCGGCAACGAGATTCCACCATCGACCGCACACCTCGTGAAGCTCCTCGCGAGCCCGCCTTCCGATCCGGCCGTGGTGCACCATCGGCGCGCCATCGTCGCCGAGCTCGCGTCGTCGCCGCCCCTTCGAAATAGCCTCGAGCAGCTCTACGTCGCCCTCTGCCGCTTTCGCTCGCTTCTCGAAGGCGCAACGGGCGCGGGGAAGTGGGACGCGAACCGCCGTCAGCTCGATATTCTGCTTTTGGCCAAAGAGATTATCGACGCGATGGCCGGGCAGTTCGCCTTTGCGCATAGTGGCCTTTCGCGCCTCTCGGGCTTTGGCCGCCGTGTGCAGGCGAGCGAGCCGTACAAGGCGCTTGGCGATCTCCTCAGGTACGACGAGCGCCTCGCGACGCTCAACTTGAAAATCTGTATCGGTGCCGACGGCCACATTCGTGGTTTCGAAATCGCCGAGATTCGTGAAGACGAGAAGAACCCGTTCGTCACGTCGTCGTGGCGCCGGTGGTTGAGTAAAATCGAGCTGTTTTTTCGCGGCTACAAATTCAGCGACGGCGAGATCATGGCGCGCCTCATCGACGCCGTGTTCGAAGGGCTCGCGGGCGAGCTCGTTCGGTTCGTGCAGCTCTTCGGCGATATCGAATTTTACCTGGGCGCGCTGGGCTTTCGCGATATGGCGAAGGCCGCTGGCTTCGCCACGTGCCTGCCCGATCTCGTCACGCCCGAAGCGGCGCGCACGCTGTCGGGGCTTTTCAATCCGCTCCTCGTCGCCCACGGGATCAAAGCTGTTCCGTGCGACGTCATGACCGATCGCATCGCGTCGACGGTTCTCATCACGGGGCCCAATTCCGGCGGAAAAACGCGACTTTTACAATCCCTCGGGCTCACGCAGCTCCTTGCCCAGTCGGGCGTCTTCATCCCGGCGCGGGCAGGCGCCCTCGCCCTTACGCCGGGGCTCGTCGTCTCGCTCATTCAAGAGACGAAAGCCGACCAGGCCGAGGGGCGCTTGGGGATGGAGCTCGTTCGGATACGCGAGCTGTTCGAGCGCGTGCCGCCTGGCGCGATGGTGATTCTCGACGAGCTGTGCTCGGGGACCAACCCCTCCGAAGGCGAAGAGATCTTCGAGCTTGTGATCCGAATGCTTACGAGGCTCGCGCCCCAGGCGTTCATCACGACGCACTTTTTGGCATTCGCCGCGCGCCTCGAGCGCGAACGGAAGATTCACGATTTGCGCTTTTTGCAAGTCGAGCTCGCGGCGGATCAAAAGCCTACCTACCAGTTCACGCCGGGCGTCGCGACGACGTCCCTCGCCGGATATGCTGCCGCACGCCTCGGCGTCACGGGCGAGCAGCTCATGGCGCTCATCGATCGAAATATCGCCCTCACGAATGCCGCGCGTGCGCGCGGGCGGGACTAGCGGCGATGCCGACGCTCCTCACGAATCGGAGAATGGACCCCGCGCTCGCGTCGCGCATCGAGGCGAGCCTTCGCGGGAAGAATGCGTCGGGCGCTCGCGAAGCGGGCTCGCCGCGCCTCGTCGCCATCACACGGCTCGTCGCCATCGTCGGCGTGATCGCCGCGGTCTACACGGTCGTCTCGACGAAGATTCACGACAAGCAGGAGCTCGAACGGGATCGCCGCGCGCTTCTCGATGCCGTGCGCGCCGAGAGCGCGTCGCTTACTCCCGCCGATATGCAATTCGTCGCGCGCGCCGACGCGGCGCTTTTGCGATTCGGTGGCCCCTACGAGGGGGACGTGAGCTCGCCCGAAGTCCGCGGACGGGCCGCCTTCGCCGCCGTGCTCGCGCGCCCGTCGATCTACGTCCGCGGGCCGGTGGCCGAGTTCGGCTCGCCTACGAGCGTCGCCGCCGCGTCGGGCGCGTCGCTCAAAGACGCGCTCCTCTTTTGTTTGAAAGAGCCGCCCGCCGCCCGCACGGAAGCTGTCGTACTTACCAAAGTTCGATTGGCCTATACCGGTGGCACCCCCGCAGAGCAGGCGACGTCGAACGTGCGGCGCCTCGAAGACGCCCGCGCGGGGCTGCCCCTTCTTCTCCCGCCGTGGGCCGACCGCGTCGTCGCCGCGAACGACACGGCCGAAATCGCCCGCCTGCGCCGCGAGCTCGATCGCGCGCCCATCGACCGCGCGAAGCAGGCGCTCCACGCGGAGGTTCTCGTGGTCGCCATGGACGAAGCCAACGAGCCTCTCGGCGCGACGGAGCTCGATGGCGAGCACGCCCACACGATTCGCGTCGGCGTCATCGAGCTCGCGACGTCGAAGGTTCTCTTTCGCACGCGAAAGCGTGTCGACCCTACGTGGATCTCCGAGGGGAAGCGGCCTCGGTATGCGAGCGGGCTCGACGCGTGCGCGCTCGCCTTCGAAATTCACGACGGCGTGTGAGCGCAGCGTCGCGGCCCGCCGCCGCGCGACACCCAACCGGCGTGTGTCGCACGAACGAATGACAACGGCGTCGCGACGCCACGTTCCGTTCGTTGGGTGTCGTCACGATTTAGGCTTTTCGACGAGGTGAATCTCGGAAAGGATCGCAGGCGCGAGTCGGGAGGCGTATGCCTCGCTCCGCTGGGAAGAAGCGGCGTGACGTCCATGAACACCGAACCTCCCGTTGCCATTGGAGACATCGTTGCGGACAAGTACCGCATCGTCGGCCTATTGGGCGCGGGCGGAATGGGCGTCGTGATGCAGGCCGAGCATCTCGAGCTCGGGCAGATGGTCGCCCTCAAGTTTTTGCGCGCGGGGACGAGCGCCGACGTCGCGGCGGGGGAGCGGTTTTTACGCGAGGCGCGGGCCGCCGTGCGCATTCGAAGCGAGCACGTCGCGCGCGTGCTCGACGTCGGGCGCCTCGACAACGGCACGCCGTACATGGTGATGGAGTACCTGGAGGGGCGCGACCTCGGTCAGGTCATTGCGAGCGACGCGCCGGTCCCCGTCGCAGTCGGTGTAGGGTACATCCTTCAGGCGTGCGAAGCGCTCGCCGAGGCCCACGTTGCAGGCCTCGTGCATCGCGATCTCAAACCGACGAACGTCTTCGTCACGGCGCGGGCCGACGGCTCGGCGCTCGTGAAGGTTCTCGATTTCGGAATTTCGAAAGCGATGGAAACGGGCGGTGGCGCGGAGCTCGCCCTCACGACCACGGGCGTCATCTTGGGGTCGCCTCTCTACATGTCGCCCGAGCAGCTTCGGAGCACGCGCGCGGTCGACACGCGGACCGATATTTGGTCCCTCGGCATCGTCCTCCACGAGCTTCTCACCTCGCGGCACGCCTTCGAGGCCGACTCGATGCCGACGCTCTGCGCGATGATCGCCGCCGATCCGCCGAAGCCGCTCCGCAGCTTGCGACCCGACGCCCCCGCCGGCCTCGAAGAGGCCATTAGCCGCTGCCTTCAGAAAGAGCCCGCGGATCGCTTCGGCTCGGTGGCCGACCTCGCGCGCGCGCTCTTGCCGTTTGCGGGGCCCGAGGGGCTGGTCTCGGTCGAGCGGATCGTCCGCGTGATGGTCGGCAGCTCGGCGACGGCCGTCTCGCCGATGCGCCTAACGCCTGCGCCGCGCGGCGCACGGACGTTGGCGAGGCGGCGTGGGCTCGGCGTGGGAATCGTTCTCCTCGCGGCGCTCCTCGGCGCGGGGCTCGCCATTCGCCTCCCGAAGCGCGCGTCGGGCGACGCAATCTCGAATACGAAGGCTGCCTCGCAGCCGTCCGCGTCTTCCACTGCCGTGACGCCCTACAGCCTCTCCGTGGCGCTCCCCTCGGCCTCCGCGAGCGCGGGTTCATTGCCGATTCCGTCGGCCGCGCCCAGCCCGCCGCCGCTCGCGACCGCGTCGCCGCGCCTTGCCCCTATCCCAACTACGCCGTCGCGCGCGCGCGGTATTCCCTATTCGCCAACGTCTCCCCCTTCGCCGTCTGCGACGTCCCACTCTGCTCCTGGAGAGCCCCTTGACCCTCTCGTCGATCAGCGCTGAGCGCCGCCCCGCCGCTCGTGGTGCGAGCGCCATCGCGGCGGCGTTCGCGCTCGCCCTCGCGACTTCCGCGACGTGTGCACATGCCGATGTGCCGCCCCGTGCACGAGCGCTCGCCCGCACGCTCTTCGAAGACGGCCGCCGCCTATTGAACGAGAAGAAGTTCAGCGAAGCGTGCCCCAAGCTCGAAGAGAGCCAGCGCCTCGACCCCGCCCCGGGAACGCAGCTCAACGTCGCCGTATGCCACGAGGGGGAGGGGCGCCTTGCCACGGCGTGGACGGAGTACAACGACGCGCTCACGCAAGCGCGCCGCGATCAGCGCCCCGAGCGGGCCGAGTTCGTCGCGACGCGCCTCGATTCTCTCTCGCCGCAGCTTTCGTTCATGACGATTGCGCTGACACCGGGGGCCGACGTCGCGGGGCTCGAGGTCGTCCTCGATGGCGCGACGGTCGGGCGCGCCGCGCTCGGCGTTCCGTCGCCCGTCGATCCCGGCGTTCACACGGTCGTCGCTCAAGCGCGGGGGCGCGTGCCGTTCAAGGCCGACGTGCAAATCGGCCCTGCAGGCGATCGAAACTCGGTATCGATTCCTATTTTGGTGGCCACGGCGGGAGGCGAAGTTGCCAATGCGGTGGCGCCGAACGCGTCGACCGACGCCCAAACGCAGAGCGACAATGCGCGAGCGAGCACCCGGAAAATATGGGGCGGAACGCTCGTCGGCGTTGGCGCCGCGTCCCTCGCCGTCGGGGTCGTATTCGGTATTCGCGCTATCGACAAATGGGGCAGTCGCAACGACGCCTGCGCCCAAGGGTGCACAGCCGCGGGGGTGGCCCAGGGGAACGCCGCGCAGACGTCGGCGTGGGTCGCGAACATCGCCATTCTCGCGGGCGTCGTAGCGGCAGGGGGCGGCACCTATTTGCTTATGACGTCGGGCGGCTCCCAGGCGCCCACCAAGTCGGCGCGGATCCACGCGTTCCCCTTCTTTTCGGCGACGCAGGCGGGGCTCGGCCTTGCGGGAGAGCTCTAATGCGCAGTCCTTCATCGTCTCGCCCGGAGACCCGGCTCCGTCGGGTTGCCCTCGCCGCTGCCGCCGCCGTCGCCGTCCCCGCCGCAATCGCGATAAGCGTCGGCTGCCAAGCCCTCGTCGGCATCGAAGGCTCGAGCATCACCCACGTGGCCGACGCGGGCGTCGACCCGTCGCCCACTTCGGCGGACGCCACTGTCACCGACGGCGACTCGCTCGTCCCCCGCGACTCCACGACTCTGGCCGACGCAGGATCCACGAGCGACGCCAGCTTCGATGGGTCGTGCGACACCACGCCCGGCGCGGGCGCGCTCGACGCGGTCGCTGAAGCCGACGCACCGGACGCCGCAGCCTGCACGGCGCTCGAACGCCGCTGCAACGGCAATACCCTTCAACAGTGCACGTCGGGCGCGTGGACCGATGAGACCACGTGCACGATCTTCTGCCGAAACGCGCAGTGTGAAACGCCGCCGAGCTGCACGGGTATCAATCAAGCCTGCGGCACCTCGGGCGATCCGCGCAGCTGCTGCTCTGCGCACGTCGTCGAAGGGGGCGCGTTCGTGCGTGACTTCGACGGCATCACGCCGAGTCACGACGACGACACGTACAAGGCCACGGTCTCGAGCTTCGTGCTCGACGACTTCGAGGTCACAGTCGAGCGATTCAGCCGCTTCGTCGCCGCCTATCCCGCCACCGGCGCCGATGGCGGCGCCCCATCGGGGAGCATGCCGACCGTGGGGAAAGGGAAGAATCCAAACGATCCGAACGACGACGGATGGGAGGCGAGCTTCCCCATGCCGCAAGACCGCGCCGAGCTCATTGCCGCGGTCGCCAACGGCCCCGCGTGCGATGCGCCCACGTGGAGCACGATGCCGAGCCACCTGCCCATCGCCTGCGCGCCCTACTACGTCGCCTACGCATTCTGCATTTGGGATGGCGGCCGCTTGCCCAGCGAAGCCGAATGGAACTACGCGGCATCGGGGGGTGGAGGGGCCACCGACGGCCAGCGTGTCTACCCCTTTTCAGACCCCCGAACGTCGCTTGCGATCACGCCGGCCGACGCCGTTTACGGCGTGACGGCGCCGCTGAGCGTCGGTTCGACGCTCCCCCGCGGACAGGGGAAATGGAAGCAGGCCGACCTCGCCGGCAATCTTTCCGAATGGGTCCGCGACTCTTACAATTTTCCTTACCTCACGAACCCGTGCATGGATTGCGCAGACCACACGCCGGGCTCCGACGTGGCGACGCGCGGGGGCGACTACTCCCTGCCGGCGACCCTCGTCGAAGCTGCAGCGCGCTCGCAGGCGCCGCCCACCTACGGCTTCAGCACCATCGGCTTCCGCTGCGCGCGATCGAAATAGAAATTTCACAGTGACTCGAACGGCTCGAACGACCTCGATAGGACGGGATTGATATGCGTTTTGCTCGAATGCTTTCCTCTGCTTTGCGGGTGACCCCCGCCACGGCGCTGCGCCTATCGGCGCTTCTCACGCTGTCGGTCACGTCGTTCGGGCTCTACGCCTGCGCCGGCGGCACGACCTCGGGCACGCCCTGCGTCTTCACGCCGGACGACACGCCGAAGGCCGATCCGCAGACGGTCTTCCGCGCGAAGAGCATCCCGTGCTTCATCGACAACGATTGCCGCGCGACGACGATCACGCCGCGGTGCTCGGCTCCGGAGCTCGCCCGCTGCGACAAGACGCAAAAGAGCACAAAGCTAGGCATTTGCGTCTTCCAGCTCACCGGTCTCGGGACGACGTGCAATACCTGTTACGAAGGCGATATTCGGTATTGCGACGTTGGCGATGCGGGCGGGTGCAGCCAGACCAATAGGGCGAGTTGCGGCATTCAAACCTGCGCGAAAGACGACGACGGCGGGATCCCGCCAGGGACGGCGTGGAAAAGCTGCATTCCGATGAGCCAGTTGAACCACTGACATCGAAGTGGCTGGCTAAAAGACATATCCGACGTTCGCGCCGCCCCAAGGGAGAAACCCCTTTTCGGCGCGAACGAGTGGCGTAAAGCCGATTCCGAACGTGATCCCGCGGGCGCGGGGGAAGTAGCGGTAGCCCACGACCGCCGTCACGGCCACGCCGAGGCCCGTGCCCGCGCCGGCGAAGCTCGTTCCCGTCGAGTCGCGGCTCACGCCCACGTGGAGAATCGTCCCGCCGAGCCCGAGCTCGAGGCGGTGATGACCGCGCCCCACGTAGTAGCTCGCGACGAGAGGGAAGCTTGCGATCGTGAAGTTGCCACTCGCGCTTTCGCGCGCAACCCGATAGCTGAAATAACTCGCGCCTGCGCGTAGCCCCACGTGGAGCGGAGCCACGAGTCGCTCGTAATTCACCGAGTAGAGCAGCCCGTTTCCGAAGGCTTCGAAGAAGACGACGTTCGCGGGGGAGTCGACTGCGGTCTCGTCGGCAAGGGGCGTGGTGGCGGGGGCAATCTCCACGGTCGCAGGCGCCGTCACGGGCGCGCGAGCTCGGCGCCGTCCTCGTACCGCGCTCGCGAGGCGCAGAGCCCGGCGACGTCGTTCACGGTCTTCGGAAGATCGTCGAAAGTTGCTCCGCCGTCGGCTCCCGCGTGGGTGCCCGCATCGGACAGAATGCCCGATACGTCGTAATACCAATCCCATACTTCGGATTTGTCGTCGTTCTTCTTGAGGAGCTTGCAGCCGGCGATGATCTCCGGTCGTGGGCATAGGCCCGGCCCTGCTTGCGCGCTGAATTTCGTGCGGCAGTCGTCCGCGAACTGGCTCGCGGCGACGGTTGCCGTGATCTCCTGGCAAAACGCTGCGGGCTGCCCGCCGTCGCCCACGTAGCGGCGGTCGCAGTGCGCGTCGGCCGTTGCTCCGCCGAAGTCGCCGGCTGAAACGGCGACGGAGGCGAGGGCGTCGCACGCGACGAGGGCCGCCAGTGCGGCGAGAGAAGCGAGGCGAAATAGGCTGTGATGGTGAGTTAAGCAAGACGACATGCACCGTCGCTATAGCGCGTGGCGCGAGCTGTGCCATGGCCACGGCTCACTTTGTCACTTCGCTCGCGAGGCGCCGCACGATGATGGCGTGCATCAAGTAGGCGTTCTTGCTCTCGGCGATATGGGCGCGCTGCGCCTGCGCATTTTCGGTATCGCCCACCAAGTCGTAGGCGCTCGCGAGGACGTAAACGTCTTGCATGTCTTCGTCCCCCACGAGCTCGGGAGTTGCCAATGCGGCGTGGGCGGCCGATTTGTCTTTTGCGCGAACTGCGAAATACGCACGCAACACCGCAATCCCGGAGAGGTCGTCGAGGCGCGTTGCGAGGGTCTCGTAGGTCTCCTTCGCGGCGACGGCGTCGCTCGACGGAAGGCTTCCGACTACGGAGCCGCTCTCGGCGAGGAGATAGGCGCGATCCCAAAGTGCGTGAAGGCGAATCGCATCCACCGCGCCCAAGGGGAGCTTCGCGCGATCGAGGGCCGCGCTCATTTCGCCGGTCTCTGCCAGGGCATGGGCGCCGTCGCCGAGGCTCCAGTAAACCCACGTGAGCTGGTTGTGGAGCCACGCCTCGGCGGCGCTTTCGGGGTGCGCCTTCACATCGTCGAGGCGCGCGCGAAGCACCGTGAGGCTCCCCTCCAGATCACCCGTATAGGCCAAGAGCGTGGCACGGTAATAGCCAATCTTCGAACGGTCTTCCCATGTCTTCGCGTTGCGATCCGCGTCGTCGAGGACGGCTTTTGCGCGCGCCCAGTCGTGGGCGTCGAGCGCCATCCCCGCAGGCTCGACGAGCGCCGCGGCGTGCTCGTTCGCGGCGACGACTTGGGGCGACTCGGCAGGCGCGGCGTTCGCACGCGCGCAGCCTGCCGCGGCGAGAAGGGCCGCAAGACCGAGAACCCCGAACGCTCGCGTACTTCCTAGGCGCATCGCGCGAAAGACTACACGATCTGCAGTGCGCCTTCGGGGCCCGGCGTGGGCGTGGCGTGCTTCATTTGGCCGATCCTGCGACCGAGCTCTTCCCGCGCTTGCACGAGGCTCGCGCCTCGAGTTTTGGTGATCAAAATGCGCGGCGCGACGGGAGGCGCGCTGTCGCCGAAGCGTGTGCGAAAGCGTGCAGGCCAGGCGTGGCGGAGGCGATCGAGATCGTCGCCGAGAGGCGTTCGGGTCGGCGCGCCGACGACGAGAAACTCGTCGCCACCGTCGCGAATCGCGCGCGCTTCGGGAAGGCTCGCGAGCTCCTCGGCGAACGCCGCGAGCACGGCGTCGCCCATGTCTTGGCCATAGGCGTTGTTGAACGCGCGGAACCCCGCGAGGTCGATGAAGGCGAGATCGAGCGGTGCGCGACCGAGGCCCGGCAGGGCGCCGAAGAGGCGCGCGATATCCGAATAGTGCGCGTAGAAGGGTAATCGCGTTTTGTGATCGCGGTTCGCATCGGGCAGATGGGGCCACTGAAAGCGCGCAGCGAACGGCCCCGCGAGGGCGCGGAGGAGGGCGCGAATCTCGCCGGTGAGCCACGGCGCTTCGGGGCCGAGCGCGCGGAAAAAACCGGATGAATCTTGATGGGCCGCGAAGAACGCCGCGGCCGTCGTGGGGTCGAAATCAGGGTCGACGGACGAGACGAGGGAGGCGCACGCGAGCGTCGTGAGAACGTCGGGGTCGCCCTTTGGATCGCCCCATCCGCCGCTTGCCTCCTGTGCCCCGGCGACGAACGCCACCAGGGTCGCGACGAGCTCGAGGTTCATTCCTAGGGCCAAAAGGCCCGACGCGAGGTGAGCGCTCGCCGACGGCAGCTTGAGATCGTGCAGGGGAAAACGAGTCCCCACGACGACGCCCCCCGCCCGTTGCGCGAGCGTCGCATAGGACGCGCCGATGGCCACCGCGAACGGATGCAAACGCGCGAGCGCGCGGGGCCGCCGCACGAGACAGAACAGCGCAAACGTGTCGCTCCACGAATGGGTCGCTTGAATGGCGCGCGAGAGGTCGTATCGAAAAATCGGTTCGGCCTCGTCGAAGAGAGACGCCGCTCGCGCGCCGTCCGTCTCGAGGAGAAGCTCGGCGTTCTCCGCGATGAGAATCGGCAGGCTCAATCGCTCGGCGAACGACAACGGATCTTCGTCGAGGAGCGGCTGCTCGGCGCCGCGCCACGCTCGCCACGACTCCTTCGCGCCCGCCCAGGCCGGAATAGGGCACCGAAGATGGGAGTAATCCCACCGATAGCGCATCCGACTTTGAAGGGTGCCGAGATCACGTGTTTGCCAAACATCGAAGAGCGCATCGGGCGATTCGCCACGCGCGCGCACGACGGCGCTGGCGAAAGGCTCTTCCACGCGAAGGGCGATTGCCGTGAGAGCCGCTGTCGCGCGGTCGATAGGCGACGTCGGCGGTTCTTCGTCCACGGTGTCCAACGTCATCAGCCTCGTAACCCGAAGGCTAGGTCGGATCGTCGCGAGAGAGTCTCGATTGCGATCAGTGCGAGCACAATCATCCCTCCTGGCGAGAATAGCTGCCATGGCCACGGACGAGATCGACACGGGTTGGGAAGATGCTCCTGCCGCTGCCCCGCAGGCACCGCGCGCGGCCCCCACGATGCCGTCACCCGCGCCGCCGCGGGCATTTCACCGCTCGCCGATGCCGCCTCTCGCCGCGCCGCCGCGGTCGAGCGTGCCGCCGGCGAGCGCGGCCTCTTCGGCGACCTACGCCGCGATCACTGCGCGCGCGCCCCTCCCCGTTCGCCCGTCGGGGGTGAGTCCGGCGACGCCGCGCCCGCCCGCCGACACGGTGCGCGAAATATCACCCTCGCCCTCGCCGGAACGCTCTGGTCGTCAGGCGTCCCGAGTTTCGATGGCGACATCCAATTACGATATCGAGCCGCCGGTGTCGTCCGGCGTGCTCCCCGTGATGTCGCACGACCTCGCGACGGCGCTCGAAGAGGCCGACTTCTTCATCGCCCAAGGGCTGATTCGCGATGCGCGCACGTTGCTGCTCGAGCAGCTTCTGAGCGCGCCTCGCCACCCGGCCATCGTCTCACGCCTCGCGAGCATCTCGAGCGGCCCCGCCAGCTCACGCGGCTCCGCTACGGGCTGATCGCCGCGCTCACGCCTTCTTCTGCGCCCGCGCGCCGCGCTCCCCACCCTGGCCGCGGTGACCGTGGTGGCCTCGGCCTGCGACGGCGCGCACGGCCTTGGCTTCGTCCTTCGTGACCACGCCATCGGCGACGGCCTTCTTCATCTCGGACTCCACGCGGGTCGCGCGGGCATCCGCCTTCGTGCGCCACGTCGCCGCCTGCTCCGGCGTGAGCTTCCCCTTAGCGACGACGGCTTCCATGCGCGCGCGCGACTTGGCGAGGCGCGCTTCGACCTTCTGCTGAAACTGCGCGGCCGGCACCGGATACACGGTCGAAGACGTCTCGTGGGCCATCGCCGGCACGGCAAACGCGGTGGTGAGAGCAAGCGCGAGGGCAGCGACGATCGAGCGGTTCATGATCGAATCTCCTTTTACGGTTTCGGATGAATCGGGCTTTGCGACGCGCCTTCCTGCGCGCTGCATCCGATTCGTAGATTCAGACGACGCGACTCCCAATTTCCCTTCGCTCCCGAATCGATTTTCGATTCCGGAGGTCGATTCTCTCCAATGGGCATTCGAGGGGCGCGGCGTGCATGCTCGCACCCTCGGTCGAGGGGCCGTTTCAGCGGTATCTCGCGTGGTGTGCGCTTCCCGCAGTGCGGATTCCGCACTCTGCCTGCGCAGCGCCCTGCGCATCTCGACCTTCGGCACGCCGCGCGCATGACCAACGCGCATGTCGATGCCCGAGTCGGTTATGTCGGCGCTGCTGCGTGGCTTCGCCGATCGCTTGGAGGGGACTCCCGATCTCGCGCGCGCCGTATCGAGACTTCGCGAAAGCCTCCCCCGCACCATCGACCCTGCCTTCATGCGCCCCCATGCCGACACCTACGGCCGTTACGTGCTTCACCGCGACCCGGAGGGGCTCTTCTCGATCGTGTCGCTCGCGCTCGCCCCTGGGCAGTCGACGGCGATTCACGACCACACGACCTGGGGCGTCGTCGCCGTGGTTCAAGGGTGCGAGCGCGAGGTTCGGTACGAGACACGCGGCGACGGATCGCTTCGGCAGCTCTCCGCGTCGATGAACGGCGTGGGCGCGCTCTGCGTGGTCGATCCGCCGAACGATCTCCACCGCATTGAAGGGGCCTGCCCCCGCGGCGGCGTCACGGTGTCGCTTCACATCTACGGCGGCAACGCCGACGACGTGCTGGGCGACTGCTACGAGCGCATCTCGCTCCTTCTGCCGCCGCCTCCGCGCGAGGTCATGCCTATGGCGCGCGCGCTTCGCCTTTAGAGCGACGCGAACGCCGCCGCGCGCTTCTGCGCTTGGTTCGTCAGCACGCCGACACGCCCGTCGACGAAGTCGATCACTTCGGGAACGGCCTTGTCGGCGTGGGGGCGCATGATGCGCCCGATGCGCTGAAGAAGCTGCGTTTCGCTGCGGCTCGGGAAACACAAGAACATGCGCGCGAGGCGCGGCACGTCGAGCCCTTCGTCCGCTAGCTGCGTTGCGACGATGACGTCGATATCGCCCTTACGCGCGCGATCGAGAGCGTCGGAACGCTCGGCCTTCGACGCGTCGCTCGTCATCGCAGCGACGCGAAGCCCCTTGGCCGCGAGCATCGACCGCAGAAGCTCGGCGTGGGCGACGCGCCCCGTGAGCGCGAGCCCCACCACGCCGTCGGTGCACTCTTTGGCAATCGTGTCGACGATGAGGCGGTTGCGCTCTTCGGAGCCCACGAGCGCTTCCAAGAGCGGATGCCAGTCGGTGGGGCCGCCGTAGGCGTAGGTGAAGTTGGTATTCTTCGTAACGTAAAGGGGGCGCACCAAGTGACCCGAATCGACCAGGTCACGCGTTTCGACGGTGTGCACTACGGGGCCAATGTACTGGCCCAGGAGCGATTCGAGGCCGTCGGCCCGGGTTGGCGTGGCCGTCACACCAAGGCGGTAGCGCGCCGGGAATGCGCTCATGACGTTGGAGAAGGTCGCCGCGGGCGCGTGGTGGCATTCGTCGAGCAGCACGAGGCCGAAGCGCTCGCGCAGCGTAGCGAGGCGTGCGGGGTCGCGCGCGCTCTGCACGGTCGCCACCGTGATGGGCCCTATTTCGAATTTGCCGCCGGCGAAGCGCGCCGCTGCGAGCCCAAGGTGGTCCTGAATACGATCCGTCCACTGCTCGACCAAATCGAGGGAGCTCACGAGGACGAGCGCAGGCTGATCGACCCGGGCGATGACGCCCAGGGCGATGGTCGTCTTCCCGGCGCCGCAGGGCGCGACGATGACGCCGTGCTCGGCGCGCACCGCGGCCGCAACTGCCGGCTCCTGATAGGGGCGAAGGGTGCCGATGAAGCGAAAGCCCGCGGGCTTGAGGGTGAGCTCGTGCGAATCGAGCTCGATCCCCAAATCGCGCACCAGGCCGAGGGCGCCGCGCGGCACGATGACGACGCCCGACTCTTCGCGCAGCGTCGTGAGGGTCGCGGGGATTTGCATGCGCCGCGAGAACTTCTTCGACACCGACGCGAACGCCGGATTGTCGTAGGAGAGCCCTTCGGACAGCGCAGCGAGCGCTTTGCTCGTGAGTATTTCCCGTGGAATACGAACTTCGGAATCGACGACTGCGCGTAAAGACATGGGCCGGCTCACTGTAGCCCATCCCCCCGAGAACGCCCTTTAGCGGCGGCGATGCTGCACGAGCTTCGGCAGGTCGTACGGGCTCACCTGGCCGCGAAACGCCCACGTGTGCTCGCTCCTGTCGGGCGAGAGGCGATCGAAAATCGTCGAGCCCCGCTTCGTACCGAGCTCCCACCCGTAGTCGGCGAGCGTCTCTTCGAGGGTGCGCGCGACCTCTTCGGGCGCGACGATATCTTCGATATCCGTGGTGACCTTAATATCGATTTGGTCTTTTTCCGCGGGGGCGAGATTGAGGTGCATCGTGCTCGTGCGCGGGGCGCCCGCGTCGGCGAGCGCCGCCGATTTGTGCACGAGAACCGCGTGAATGGGCGCCATCGAGAGCTCGCCCATCGAGCGCAAGCGGGCGACCTCGTCTTTCGTCGCAATCGCTTTTCGAAAGCCGAAAACGAGCGTGCTTGGATCGAGCTCGGAAATCAGAAAACCGCGCGGCGCATTTCGCGGGCGCCAGAGCTTGTCGCTCGCCGCGCCGTCGCGCGCCCCTTCGAGATCGAGCACCTGTTCCATCTCCGCGGTGTCGACGTGGTGGTGAACCACGAGAAGATCGCGCTCCGTGTCTTCGGGGACGTGCACGAAGGCGAGCCAGTCGCAGTCTTTGCCAATCGTGAGACGCGCAATCATGTGGGCGACGTCCCACGCGTCGTTCCCGAGAATCCACGAGAAGCGCTCGTCGACGGCGGCCGCGACGTTGACGATCACGATGGCCGACGACGGCGGCCCCTGCGGAATCGCTTTCGGGGCGGCCGCATCGGGCGCGACGTGGGCAGAGGCCGGAGCCGCCGCCCTCGAGGCGCTTGCCGCAGCGTCGGGCGCCTTGGCCGCGCCCTTCGTGCCGGCGCACGCGATCGTGGTCGCGAGGGCCAACACCGAGGCGGCGGCATATACGCGCAAGCGCGCCGTGCGGATCCCGTCGAGCTTCATGGGCGCGCGCTCTAGCAGCGGTTTTGGGCGCGAGCTAGCGCCATCGCCCCCGTCGGGCCATCATGACAGCTCGATGAAACGCGCGCGTCCCGCACTCTCCGCCCACGCAGCCCTCGCCCTGTCGACGGTGGCTCTCGTCACGAGTGGCCTCCTCACCGCCGCGTGCAGCTCCGACAAGCTCGCAACGTCGAACCCCGATTCGACGCCGTCGCCTGCTTCGGAAGATGCGTCCGTCCGCCCCGGGACCGACGCGGGCGTCGCCCCGGTCGATGCGAACGCCGCGCCCGATACGGCGGCCCCTGCCTGCGCCGTCGTCCCCGTCACCGTATGCCCCGACAGCGGCGTCCCCACGTATTCGGATGTCGCGCCCATCTTCCAAAATCGCTGCAACGGCTGCCATCTCGGCCTCGACGGCGGGCCGTGGCCCCTCGACGATTACGAGCCGATTGCCGATTGGCAAGGCGAGGTGCGCGCGAGCTTTCTCAACTGCTCGATGCCGCCGGCCGATTCGGGTGTGACGGTTCCCGAGAGCGAAACGCAGACGGTTCTCACGTGGATTAAATGCGGATTGCCGAAGTGACGATTCCGGTTCGTGGTGCGATTCGCAATTAGCGGTCTTCGGGCTAGCGTCACACCACGATGAAAAGGGGGAAGGGGAGGCGGCGAGGCCTCCCGATACCCTTTCAATCGGTGATCACGCCGCGATCACGACCGTGAGATTACGGCGCGGCTTTTTGGGTGAGGGCGCCGAGGTAGTCCTTCTTGCCCACCGGGACACCGTTGTGGCGGAGGATCGCGTAGGTCGTTGTCGCGTGGAAGAAGAAGTTCGGGACGACGTGCTCGAGGAAGTAGTCCTCGCCCGTCATCGTTTTGCCTTCCCAGCGGGGCTGGGTGATCGACCGCGTAGCTGCGGCTTCGAAGTCTTTCGCCGTGAACGTGTCGAGGTAAGCAATCACCGATCGGATGCGCGCGCGCAACTCTTCGACCGTCGTCTCTGTGTCGGGGTGCGACGGCGCCTCTTTGCCGGCGAGGCGCGCCGCGCCCAGCTTGGCGGTGTCGCACGTTATCTGAACCTGGCGTGCCAGCGGGAACTGGTCCGGCGCGAGGCGGAAGCCGAGAAACAGGATCTCCTCCGCAAGCAAAGACAGGTACTTCTTTGTCACAGCCTGTGTATCTATCTATTTCTTTTCTTCCTCCAATTTTTTCTTTTCAAGTATTTCCTAAAAGGGGTGGGTGTTCAGCTCAAAGAAATAGATAGATACACA
>JANXMC010000836.1 GCA_025354825.1 Myxococcales bacterium | reverse complement strand
GCCCGCGCCCGCCGACGCGCCCGCCGCACGGAATTGATAGCGAATCGCCTTCGGCGGTGGGGCCTTCGGGTCGATCGACGTGAGCCCGGGCGCGAAGTATCCGACGTCGGTATCGACGTAGTGCCGCGACACTTGGTTCGTCCACGCGCCGCTCACGTTCCACGCCCACTTCGCGAGCGACGAATACAGCGGTTGGCCCACGCTGAGCGATCCGAAGCTCCCCTCGGCTTTGCCGGTGTTGTTGTTCAAGACGACGTTGGCGGCGGCCGCCGCCGCGATGCGCGTGCCGAAGATGCGCGGCACCGTGTAGCCGGCGCCAAGGGATGTCGCCTTGGGCAGGTAGTTGAAGCGCAGCGAGACCGACTGCTGCGTGCCGAAGAGGTTCGTCTCGCTCGGCTGCAAAAGGAGCTTTTGAAGGCCGCCGGTTCCGAAGGCCAAGTCCCAACTTAGGCGCAGACTCCAGACGTCTTTCGTAATCACCGCGATGCGGACGCGGTCGGGCGCGGTACCCCGCAGCGGAACCACGATGACGAGGGAGAGCTGCGGAACGGTTCGAAGGTTTCGCGCCGACTCGTCGGCGAGCGCACGTAGGTAGCTCTCACCCTCGCGCAGAAGCATCTCGCGACCGACGACGTAAGGGCGCGTTGTCACGTGGAGCTTGTTCAAAAATACAGGCAGAGGGTCCCGCGGCTCGAACACCTCGAGGGTCACGACGTCGATGCGCTCGATGATCTTTCCATCGGCAGCAGGATCGACTTCGACGCCGAGGTTCGCCTCCACTTCGCGGATCGACTGAAGCTCGTAGGGCGAGTAGCTTCCGTTTTTTGAGATGGGCGGCGCGCCCGAAGCCGATTGCGCCGCCGCCACGGCAGGCCATGCGATGGCCTGGGCAGCCGCCAAGCCCACAGTCAGGGCCAAGGCGGGAGCGAGCACGGTTAGGCGCATGGAGACGCGAGCATAGAGCGCATGGCAGGTTGCACCAAGAAGGGTATCGCGCGGTCCCCCTTCACCGCCGCGGCTCTCGCCCTCGCGAGCGTCGTCGTCAGCTCGGGATTCGTTGTCGTCTCGGTGAGCCTCGCGACGACGAGCGTCGTCGCATGCAGCCCCGTGGCGCTGCGCGGCGTGACGGACGCGAACCCCGATCCTGAAGTGGTCCCCATCTCCACCGAGAACTGCCCGACGAAGCCGGTCGCCTTTTGCGATGCCATGGCGCCGTCCGCGCTCGGCTGCACGGGCGAGCCCGAGCTCGGCGACGCCGCGCCCACGAGCGGAATCTCGACCGACGTGAGCTACCCGCTGGGATGCAAAGTGAACGTTCCGTCGACGTACCCCACGCCGCAAGGCGAGTGCCTCGTCGCCTACGCGTGCAAGTGCACGAGCCCAGGGGCGCGCACCGCCGATGCGGGCGGCGGCTTGCAGTCGTCGTCGCAGTGGTCGTGCATCCGCTAGATCATTCTCATTTGCAGTCTTTGGCGCACTTCCCCGCGAAACACTCGCCGAACGCTTTTTGGGCGGCGACCGACGGCTGGTGCGCTTGACGGCACGCGCGCACGCAAGGGCTCACGTTACCGGCATCGGCGCCCGCATCCGCGGCGCCGCCACCACCACCACCACCGCCACCGCCACCACCACCACCACCACCACCACCACCACCACCGCCACCACCCGCTTCGGCGTCGCGCGCGGCGTCCGTCGCGGCGTCAACCGTCGCTCCTGGCCCTGCGCCGCCGTCGGCCGGACACGCGGCGATGCATGCGTTGAGCGCGCCGCAGTCGCCGTCGCCACCGAAGCAGGCGACGACCTCGGCGCAGCACGAGCTGCTCATGCAGGTCGTGCACTTCGCGCCGCCGGGGCTGCTGTCGAAGGATAGGTGCGACTTCGCGAGGCTGCAGGTGCCGTCGTCGGGCGCGGCGTTCGACGTCGACGCGTCCTTCGTCGCGGGCGTGCTCGGCTTTGCCGTGCCTGTCCCCGTGGGCGCTGGTGCGGCCGTTCCGTCGTCCGTGCCGTCGCCGCTGCTGATCACGGTCATCGTGTTGTCGGCGCCGTTCGAGCTGCACGCCGCTACGGCGACGACGAGCGCGCCACCCGCGAGCGCGAACGGCACGAGGCGACGGGTCGTCGAGAACGAGAACGAGACGTGCGCGAGCGGCTTCGACATGGGGAACCCCGTGGAGGAGAGACTCTCGGATCGAGATGTCTCGCAGCTGTCACAGCAGGACGCGTACCTGCGCGGGGCGCGACGGCGCACATCCTCCGCTTCGTCGACATTTCCGGCGCTTTTGCCGATACACGCGTTCGTCGTGGGCCCGCGCGCCTCCACCCCTGAGCCTTTGGTGATCCCCTCTGCGCCGTGCCTCGACACGCTCGTTCGCCTCGCGCATCCTCTCGCGCTGGATTCAACGAATGCCCAAACCGCGCCAAGCCCCTCTCGTACGGCTCACCACGGACGAACGCCTTCGGCAGCCGCCGACGATCGTTCGCGGGCAGGCGACGTCGGCCTACGACGACCTCTATCACTTCATCCTCGGCCGCTCGTGGACGCGCTTCTTCGTGAGCGTCGCCCTCATGTTCGTGCTGCTCAATACGCTCTTCGCGCTCCTCTACGTCATCGACCCGGGGGGCGTGAGCAACGCGCGTCCGGGCTCCTTCGAAGACGCGTTTTTCTTCAGCGTGCAGACGATCGGCACCATCGGCTACGGCAACATGGCGCCCGCGGATCGTTACTCCCATATCGTCGTCACGTTTGAAGCGCTCGCCGGAATCATCACGACGGCCCTCGTGACGGGGATCACGTTTGCCAAGTTCGCGCGGCCGACGTCGCGCGTTCTCTTCGCCGAGAAAGCCGTCGTGTCGATGCGCGACGGCGTGCCTCACTTAATGTTCCGCATGGCCAACTGGCGGCAGAACATGGTGCTCGAGGCGCAGCTCCGCGTGATCATGCTGGTGACCGAGACGACCCGCGAAGGCGAGACGCTTCGCCGGCAGATCGAGGTCCCGCTCGTGCGCGACCGCACGGCGATCTTTGCGCTCACCTTCGTCGCGATGCATCGCATCGACGACGCGAGCCCGTTCTACGGCCCCGACGCCCTTGCCAAGCTCACCGAGAAACGCGCCGAGCTGTTGATGGCGCTCAGCGGCCTCGACGAGACGGTCGCGCAGACCATCCACGCGCGGCACTACTACCGCCTCGACGACATCATTTGGGGTGCGCGCTTCGCCGACGTGCTGACCATCCGCGACGACAACACACGCGTGCTCGACTACACGCGCTTCCACGAGGTTATCCCGCTTTCGCTGGGCGCCTTCGCACCCAACGCGGCGACGCTCGTAGGCGACGAAGCGCTCGCGGAAGAAGAGGCCGACGCCGCCAACGTGAACGCCGAAGGGCGCACGATGCCGATCGAGCCGACGTGACCGGCGCGCTCTAAAGCTCTTTGAGGATCTTCGCGACCGCCGCGCGCTGACGGCCGTCGAGCCTGCGATCGAGGGCGCGGAGCAGCTCGAGCTCGTCGCGCGCGTGGGCCGAATAGTGCTCGTCGAACCGCTGGAAGAGCGCGAGAAGCGCATCGAGCTCGGCGCCGAGTCCGTCGCTCCCCTTCTCGACGACGTATGTCATTCGGCTCACGGCGCCGCAGATGCGGTCGTGGGTCGCTACCACCGCGGCGACGATCCCGGCGAGATCGGGGAGCTCTTCGACGACGATGGGAAAGAGCCCCTCTTCTTCGCGCGCGAAGTGCGTGAAGAGGTCGTCGCTCAAAAGGCGCAGCGCTTCCACGAGCTCCCCGCGAAGCTCGCCGAGATCGCGCGTGGCGCGGGCGCCGTCGAGCGCCTCGCGCAGCGACGCGACGAGGGAGCTGAGATGCGAGTGATCGTGCTCGAGCCCGATGATCGGGTCGGAGGCCGTTTGATCTGTCGGGGGACGTGCCACGGCGTTCACTTTACACCAAGCGGGCTCGCGTGCTCACGCGAGCCTCCCTCGTCGACGGACGCGTCGCGGTGCTACGCCGTCGTCACGGGCGGCTGACCTAGGGCTGGTGCTGCGCGAGCTCGCGCATCGTCTTGGCGATGCCCGCGCGCTGCGGAACGGACGCGTGCTCGAGATTGTCGGCGAGGCCGATTCCCGGCACCGCGGCGCCTGCGAGCAGCTTCGGCGGCGAGCTGAGAACGTAGAAGCACTCTTCCACCGTTCGGCGGATGATGTGCTCGCCGAAGTTCGTCACTTCGGTGTCCTCGTTCACGACGAGAAGCCGGCTCGTACGTTCGATGCTCTCTTTGAGCGTCTTCCAGTCGTAGGGCCAGAGCGTGCGCAGATCGATGACCTCGACGTCGACGCCTTCGCTCACGAGCTCTTCGGCGGCCTTCGTGCAGACTGCAACCATGCGGCCGTAGGTCACGACCGTGAGGTCGCGACCCTTGCGGACGGTGCGGGCCTCGCCGATGGGGATGAACATGTCCGGCGTGTCGGGCCACTGCGGCGTCCACTGCGAGCGGTCGCCGAGGGGCGCGTCGATCATCTTCGAGAGCTGACGCTCGTCGGCCGGCTCGCCGGGGATCTCCTCGCCGGGTGCCGCCTTCGCGCGAAGGAGAGCCTTGGGCGCGAGGAACATTACCGGGTTCGGATCTTTGATCGCGCTGAGCATCAGGCCGTACGCGTCACGCGGCGTGGACGGCATCACGATCTTCCAGCCGGGGATGTGCGTCGCCATGCCGTCGAACGAGTGCGAGTGGTAGATGCTGCCGTGAATGCCCGAGCCGACGGGCGTCATCACGACCAGCGGGCAGTTCCAGTCGCCGTTCGACGACCACGACATGCCGCCTGCGAGCTTGAGCAGGTCGATGGTATTGAAGACGTAGTCGACGAACTGAATCTCGGCGACGGGGCACTGCCCTGCGAGCGCCAGGCCGATGGCCGTGCCGATGATGCCGCGCTCGTCGAGGGGCGAGTTCCACGCGGTCTTGAGCCCCTGCGTCGCCGTGAAGACACCGCCGAGGGGCGGCCCCACGTCTTCGCCGAACACGTCGGTCACGCCGAGGCGCTCTTCGCCGACGTGGAGGGCCATACGAATTGCCTGAACCATCGTCGCCATATCAGTTCCCTCGTCCGTTCGCGGTGGCGCGGCTCTTCGCGGCGGCCAGCCCCACGATGTTCGTCTCGGCGAACACGTGGTCGTAAATCGTCGAGCCCTCGGGCTGCGCCTCTTCGCGCACGCGCTTCGACGCGTCGAGGAGCTCTTGCGTGTACTTTGCACGAAGCTCGTCGATGTGCGCGCGCGTGAGAATGCCGCGCTCTTCGAGCTTCTTTTCGAACGTCATGAGGCAGTCGGCCTCTTCCTGCACGTAGTTCGCGCCCGACGACGACGAGTGGCCGTAGAGGCGCGAGACCATCGCCTCCATGAGCACGGGCTTCCGCTCGGTGCGGATGTAATCCATCGCGCGCTTAATCTGGTGGTAGCTGTTTTCCGGGTCGTTCCCGTCGATCGTCATGCACTTGATGCCGAACGCTTTACCGCGGTCCGAGATCCGCTTCTCGCCGTGCTGCGTGGCGCCGGCCGTCGAGATGCCCCACTGGTTGTTCGTCACGATGATGAGCACGGGCAGCTCGTGGCCGGGGCGCGACGTCCAGACGAGGCAGGTGGGGAAGTCGCCTTCCGCCGTGCCGGCATCGCCGCCCGTGACGATGGTGATGCCGTGGCCGCCTGCGCGCTTCTGCGCGTAGGCCGTGCCGGGCGCCATCGAATACTGAACCTCGATCGGCGACGAAACCGGCACCACGTTCCATTTACGAATCGACGGGTGGCCCGCGAAGTTACGGCCGCCCGAGTACGGATCGCTCGCGACGTTCTTCATCTGACGAAGCGCGTCGACCGGGTCTGCTCCCATCGCGAGGAGCGTGGCGCTCGAGCGGTAGTGGAGGTGGAGATAGTCGTGGAAAACGCCCTCCCCGCGATCGACCAGCATGCCGAGGGGGACGTTGAACGCCTCTTCCCCCGGGCCGCCGATCCAGAAGTAGCCGTCGCCCTGCTTCTGCATGCGAATGAGGCGCTCTTCGAGGAGGCGCGCTTTCAGCATGAGATCATGCATGCGGACGAGCAGCTCCGGGGCGAGCGCCGCGTCGGCCGACGTGACGTTCCTCTCGTTCCCGCTCTTTTCCGTCGTGTCGTCGAGGGCCTCGGCGTCCGAACGGGGCGCGGGCTGGTAGCTGCTGGTGCTCACGAATAGGGTTTCCTTTTTTGGGAAGGCGTGAGGTCTTTAGCGCAGCCTCGCCCTTCCCGGAAGCACGCGCAAGGCGACGAAACATTACGCGTCGCGCCGTTCGCACGCGCGAAACGGTCGCGTCGGCGCCGTGCGCCAAGAAAGAGGCCGCGAGATCGCGAAGGGTCCTATGCGACACGCTTCGGAGCGTCACGCTTTCGCGCCATTGCAACGCGGCGCACCGTAGGATGCGCGCGCATGTCGACGCCCTCTTCGTCTCTCCCCACGACGGCGCTCCCCCTTCGCCCCTACGGCGCCGCGCCCCTCGCCATCACGCCGTCGGTGCTCGGCTTCGGCGCGGGGCACATTGGAAGCGACACGCTCGACGAGGCCGCCGCCGAGCGGCTTCTCCACGGCGTCGTCGACCTAGGGATCTCGCTCATCGATACGGCGCCGTCCTACGGCCTCTCCGAGGCGCGGATCGGTCGGCACCTCGGGGCGCGACGCCACGCCGTCGTGCTCTCCACCAAGGGCGGTTACGGCGTCGAAGGCGTCGCCGACTGGACGGGCGAGGTCATCACGCGCGGCATCGACAAAGCCCTCGCGGTATTGCGCACGACGTACATCGACATTTTTCATCTCCACTCGTGCCCGCTCGAAACGCTGAAGCGCGACGACAGTGCGCGCGCGCTCGAAGCGGCACGAACCGCCGGAAAGATTCGCATCGCGGCCTACTCGGGCGAGAACGAAGCGCTCGCGTGGGCCGTACGCTCGGGGCAGTTTCAAGGCGTACAGTGCTCGGTGAATTTGTTCGATCAACGGAGCCTCGGCGCGCAGGTGCACGACGCCCACGCGAGAGGGCTCGGCGTGCTCGCGAAGCGCCCCTTGGCGAACGCGCCGTGGGTGCATGTCGAACGGCCTCACGGCGCCTATGCCGAGGGGTACTGGCGGCGCATGCGCGCGATGGGGCTCACGCCGGCCGACGGCGACTTCGCGGCGACGGCGCTGCGGTTCGCGGCCTTCGCCGAAGGCGTGAGCAGCGTCATCGTGGGCGCGAGCTCCCTCGCCCACGTGGAGGCGAACGCACGCGCCGTCGCGCGAGGAGCGCTCGCGAGCGACGAGGTCGCACGGTGGCAAAGCGCCTTCGCCGCGAAGGACGACGGCTGGCGCGGCGAGATTTAGCCCGCCACCACGGGCGCGACGCCGTCAGTCGTCGTCGTGATGGTGGTGGTGCTGGCGACCGTAATGCCCGCGGTCGTCGTTTCCGCGGCACACCGTAGTGACGGCTTCGCAGTCGGCGTAGACCACCTCGGTTGCCGTGAGGCCGCCGTCGCCGTCCGAAAGGCGCGTCGTGCCGGTGTAGGGGCCGCGGCAGGCGGTGACGTCGACGCCCGGGCCGAAGCCGAGGCGGCAAATTTGAGCGCAGGAGAGATCGTCGCCGTAGACCGAGCCGCCATCGCGTGGTGCGGGCGCCGCGTCGCCTGCATCGGGCGCGGCGTCGGGCGTGGGCGACGCGTCGGAGGGTGCGTCGTCGCTGCCCCCATCGGGGCGCGCCGGGACGTCGACGGGGCGTCCGCCGTCGACCACGCCAGCATCGCCCGCGTCGTCGCCGTTCACCGAGACGACGGCGGGAACGCGGTCGCCCGGCGAAGGGGTCACGATGAAGCGCGCGCCGACGGCCTCGTCGACGCAGTCGTCGGATCGAAGGTCGCACGCGGCGAGCGCGCAGGCCGCGAGACATGCCGCGGCCGCGAGGCAGAACGAGCTGTGTTTCTTCATCGGGGCGATGACGAGGTTAACAGGCGCGGCGACGAAGCGGGAGGGCTACTCGTTCGAGAATCGCGACGCATCCTGTCGTGGCCATCGAGCAGCAGCAGTGCGAAGCCGATCGCCACGGCCGCAGCGCCAAATGCCGTCGTGGTCAAAAGCCAGGCCGACGCTTCCCACGCCAACGGCGTTGCACCGAGGCCTACGCTTGCCCTCGCGACGACGGCCATGGAGTCCGAGGCGTCGCTCGCCGCCCGTCGCGTCGCATGACGGGAGGCCGCGGCCTGGAACTTGGCCCACGATCGAAGACTCGGACGTACTCGCCCCCATGCGGCGCGCTCTCGGTTCGACGCTCGGTGTCGTCGTGGGGCTGCACGCGAGCGCCGCCGTCGCGACGCCCAGCCGCCGCACCGTCGACCCTGCGCTGCAAGCCGCCGCCGAACGCATTCTCGATCAGTCGCGGGCGCCTGCCGCCGCGATCGTGATGAGCGACGTGCGCACGGGGCGCATTCTCGTGTGGGCCTCGCGAGGCGCGGTCGACCACGTGACGGCGCCCGTCGCGCCGAGCGCGAGCCTCTTCAAGGTCGTGACGGCGACGGCGCTGCTCGAAGGCGGCGTCGCGCCGAGCACCGAAGAGTGCTTCGCCGGCGGCGAGCACGGCATCGACGAAGGCGACATCGCGGGGAGCGGCCGCGGCGGCGTGTGCGTGCCGTTCTCGCAAGCCTTGGGCAAGAGCATCAACGTGGTCATCGCACGCCTCGCGCTGAAGCACCTCTCGCCGGACGCGCTACGGAAGGCGTCGAGCGATCTCGGCTTCGGCGCGCGGCTCCCAATCGACGCGGACGCACCGGCGAGCGAGGTGGTGATTCCTGACGATCGCCTCGGAATGGCGCGCGCCGCGGCGGGCTTTTGGAACGGCCATCTGTCGCCGCTCGGCGCGCTCTTCGTGATGCAGACCATCGCCAACGGCGGCGAGAAGATCCGCATGCACCTTCACGAGGACGCGGACGCGCCCGCGTTTACGCCGCGCATTTCGCTGGGGCGTGCCATGCGTGCAGACACCGCCGACGCGCTCCGTCACATGCTCGACGTGACGACCGCCACCGGAACCTGCCGCAAGGCCTTCACCAACCCCGACGGCACGCGCGCGCTGCCAGGCATCGCTGTCGCGGCGAAGACCGGAACGCTCATCGGCGGCAAGCCCGCGCGGATGTACTCGTGGTTCGCCGGGTTCGCTCCGTCGAACAGTCCCGAGGTCGCCATCGCCGTGCTGCTGGCCGACGACGTGAGCTGGTGGATGAAGGGGAACGCCGCGGGTCGCAAAATGCTCGAGGCTTACTTCGGGCGCCACGACGCGCCCCCGCGGCCGCACCCGCCGAACGTGATCGCGCGTGCCGCCACGGTCGAGCCGAAGCGCGCGCGCTGACGCGAGTCTGCCTTGCGGCGCGCATTCGAGGGCGTAGGCTTTTGATCTTCGCGTGAGCCCGGCCGGTGCGGTCGTCGTGCTCGCCTCGCTCGACGAATCGGCACGGTCGTCACGGTTCGCTTCGCTCTGGCGCGTAGCAATTCGCAACTGCGGAGCCTTGCTGCGGCAGCTGACGAAATCGCTCCGCAGAAGGAGACACCGAAGATGAGCACGCTCGCAGACATTCTCGAGACGAAGGGGCGGAGCGTTCACGCGACGCAAGGAGACACCACGGTGCACGCGGCCGTCGAGCAGATGTGCCACCACAGAATCGGCGCGATGCTCGTCGGGGAGATCGCGCGGCCCCTCGGCATTCTCTCGGAGCGCGACATCATGACGCGCGTGATTTTGCGCGGGCGCGATCCAAAGAGCACCTCCGTCGAGAGCATCATGACGCGCGAGCTCGTCTGCGTGGATCTGAACGACACGCCTGAAGAAGCGATGCGCGTGATGACCGAGCAGCGGTGCCGCCACCTCCCGGTCGTCACCGACGGGCGCGTCGTCGGCGTCGTCTCCATCGGCGACTTGGTGCGGTGGGTCACGCAGCACCAAGAGTTCGAGATTCAGTGGCTCAACGACTACCTCGTCGGGCGGTATCCGGGGTAGCGCGCAACGCTCGACACGAACGGCTCACGGCAAGCGCGGGGCGCGGCTCGGGGTCGTGCGCGACCCTTTTCCGCGAGGTGCGACGCGCGCGGGCGGCGCGGAGGCGACCTCGTCGTCGACGGCGGCCGTGGGCGCTGGCGCGTTCGCCTCGGCAGCCGCTTCGACCGCGGGCAACGGCGTCGACGGGGACGCAGGAGGAACCGCGCGCGTGAGCAGGTGAATTGCGTCGGTCTCGCGCATCCCGGTCCACGCGTCGGAAGCCCACTTGGCTTGGGCTACGCCGAAGACGACGAGGACGGCAACGTAGGGCGCGGCGAGGGTCATTGCGTGGGCGAGCGCCGACACGCGTGATCGCGGTAGGCTGGTCGCGGGCGGGCGCGACGACGCACGGGCGGCCTTCGCCGCCTTCGTGAACGACGGCTTCGCCGTGCGGCTCTTCTTCGCGCGCGTGTCGAGCGACGCGGCGACCGCGACGGGGGGCGGCGGAACGAGCGACGCATCGCGAAGCTGCGGAGGCTCGTGGGCGTAGGCCGTGAGCAGACGCAGATCGGCGAGGGGCATCGGGCGAATGCTCGTTGCCGTCGAGGGGACGTGGAGCGGTAGCGGCGTCGACCACGCCATCGCCGCAGCCATCGCCGGCGATGGAGACGGCTCGGCAGCCGTCGACGCCGCGTCGTCGACGACGCTGCGGAAGACGAAGACCTGGCTCTGGGTATCGACGCGCACGGGCAACTCCTGACTTCCCTGTCCCGGAAGCATCGAATTGCATCTCGGGGGCCAACGTCGTCGCGCGCGCGCAAGGTGATGGAAACTCACGCCAAAGGGGCTGCACCGCGACGTCCGCGCGTGGCGCCAGCCGGGGGCCGTCCCCCGCCCGCTCGGGGGGGCATTCCCCCCGCGAGCTCCGCCGTGCGCTATCCGCGCATCGCGGCGATCGGCGACACACGTGACGCGCGAACAGCCGGGAAAAAGCCGCCGAGAAAGCCCATGCCTCCGGCCGCGCAGAAGGCCGTGATGAGAATGGTCGGCGTCGGATCGAACGTGAAGACGATCTCCGACCAGCTCGCGAAGTTCATCATCGAGAAGCGCACGGTGCCCATTCCGAGCGATGCCGCAATCCCAACGAGGCCGCCGCCGATGGCGAGGACGAGCGACTCGAGAATGAACGAGACGAGGATGCTCCATCGCGAGAAGCCGAGCGCGCGGAGCGTGCCGATCTCGCGCTGACGGTTCGCGACGGCGCCGTACATCGTGATGGTTGCGCCGATCATCGCGCCGATGCTGAAGAAGAACGCGATGAGCCAGCCGACGACGCCGATGAAGAGGCTCGTCCCTTCGGACTGCTTCTCGTAGTACTTCAGCTCGCGCTGGGCCTGGAGACCGAGGCGCTTGTCGGCTTCGACGGCAGCTTGAAACGCGTCGAACTTCGCGGGTGATTCGAGGCGAACGCGCACCGACGAGACGATCCCCTCGCGGCCGTAGGACGACTTGAGCGTGTCGAGATCGGCCCAGACCTCGGACTCGTAGGACGACCCGCCGTCTTCGAAGGCGCCGACGACTTTGACGGGCCTGTTCTTTTTGATCTCGAACGACTGATCGAGGTCTGTCCCTTTGAAGCGACCGCGAATGCGTTGGCCGACGATGACCTCGTCGGAGCCGGGGTGGGGCGCGCGACCCGCGACGATGTGCACCGACGGCCTGAACGCCATGACGTTGTCGGGCACGCCACGAATCTGCACGTTGGTCACGCCGTTGGCGCCGAGCTTCTCCATCGCGCCGACGACGATGACCTCGCCGATGCCGACGGGGACGTTGTTCGCGACCTTCACGCCGGGCATCGACTTCACGAGGCCGACCTGCGCGTCCTCGATGGTGCTTCCGAGCTCGTTGTCGGACCCCTTGCGAAGAACGATGGCGACGTCGTCGCTGCCCGAGGTCGCGAGCGTGCGCTTAATCCCCGCCGACAGCATGAGCGCTGCGGCGAGGACGAAGACGACGAGGGCGATACCGAGGGCCGTGGCGAGCGTGGTCGCTTTACGAACGGCGAGGCTTCGGAGGTTGTAGCGAATCGGGATCATGGTGCTCTTTCGTGGGAGCTGGGGCGCACGCGAGATCAGGCGACGCGACGGAGGGCGTCGGTCACACGCAGCTTGGAGGCGCCGAGGGCGGGCAAAATTGCCGCGACGATGCCGAGCGCGAGGGCCAAGCCCATGGCCAGCGCCGCGTCCGTCGGGGCGATGCGGAAGTACGGGAAGAAGCTCCCCATGTTCTCTTCGAGCCAGCGCCCGAGCCCCTTCTCGACGACGGGGTACGCGATGAGCAAGCCAACGGCGCCGCCCGCCGCTCCGATGAGCGTCGCCTCGCCGACGATGAACGCCGTGATGTGCGACGGCAGAAAGCCGATGGCGCGAAGAACACCGTACTCGTTCGTTCGCTCGCGCACGCCCATGGCGATCGTATTGCCGAGGATGAGCATCATGATGAGCAGGATGACGATCGACACGATGTCGACCGCCTTGAGGATCGCCGAGATGCCCGCGAGGAACGACGTCGCGAAGGCGCGCTCGTCCTGCGTGAGGGTCTGAATCTCGCGCGTCTCGAACATGCGATCGAGCGCGAGGGCTGCGTCGGCGCTGTGGGACGGATCGGTCACGCGGCTGTTGATCCAGCCGATCTCGTTGCGACGATTCTCAGGCAGCCCCTCGTTCATGTAGTCCCAATGGAAAATGAACGACGAGCGGTCGACCGACTTCGCGGTGGCCGTGTAGACGCCGTCGATCGTGAAGGACCACGGCTTCGAGGCGTCGAGGCTCGGGTAGATGCCGCTCTCGAGGGTGACCTTGTCGCCGACCTTCCAGCCGAGCTTCTTCGCAATGACGTCGCCCACGATGGCGCCGCTTCGGTCGGCCTTCCACGTGGCCATCGCGTCGGGTGGAACGGAGATCTCGCTGAGGACTTCGAAGTAGGTTGACGTGTCAACCGCGAACGAGCCGAAGAACTCGGTCTCGTGGGCCGGATCCTTGCCACCGAACCAGTTGGCGTAGGTCGCCGTCTTGATCCCCGGCATGTTGCGGACGTCGTCGATGTACCGCTTGGGGAGCGACATGACGAAGGTGATCTTGTGGCGCGTGACGAGGCGATCCTTCGCGGCGTACTCGGCGCCCGCCGTCCACGCGTAGGAGATCGTTCGGAGGAGGACGAACGTGAGGATCGCGACGGCGACGCCCAAAATCGTGAGCGTCGTCCGGACGCGGTTTCGCAGCAGATTGCGGGCCGCGAGGCCGAGCAAGGTCACTTGAGCGCCCCTTTGTCGAGGTGACGGATGATCGACGCGCGCTCGGCGGCGGCGGGGTCGTGGGTCACCATGACGATGGTCTTCTTCAGCTCTTTGTGGAGCTTCTCGAGCAGGCGAAGAATGTCGTCGGCGGCCACGCGATCGAGATCGCCCGTGGGCTCGTCGGCGACGATGATGAGCGGGTCGTTGACGATGGCCCGTGCGATCGAGACGCGCTGCTCCTGCCCGCCCGAGAGCTGCCGAGGGTAGTGGGTCATGCGGTCTTCGAGACCGACGACGCGAAGCGCCGTCTGGGCGCGCTTACGGCGCTCGCTCGCGGGAACGTTCGTGAGCAGCAACGGCAGCTCGACGTTCTCGACCGCCGTGAGCACGGGCAGCAAGTTGTACGACTGGAAGATGAAGCCGATGGTCTTCGAGCGCCACTTGGCGAGGTTCGACTCGCTCATCTGATCGAGGCGGTTGCCGGCGATCTCGATGGTGCCCACGGTGGGCCGATCGAGGCCCGCGAGGAGGTTCAGGAGCGTCGACTTCCCGGAGCCCGAGGGGCCCATGAGCGCGTCGAAGGAGC
>JANXMC010000834.1 GCA_025354825.1 Myxococcales bacterium | reverse complement strand
AGTGCAGAAGCAGATGGAGACGGAGCTTCTGCACTTGGCGACGGAGCTTCTCGCGCGTCTCGCCGAAGAGGCCATCCATCCGCCGCGCGACGTCTTCCCGGCGCACGCGCTTGCCGAGGGACTGCACGTAGTCCTCTAACGCGTTGGCCATATCTTGCGCCGACGGATACCGATTTTGCGGCAGCCGTTGAAGCGCCGTGAGGACGATCTCGTCGAGCGCATCGGTGACGTTGGGATTGAGCTCCGACGGCTTGCGCACCACGGACGTAAGGAGCTTCGCGAGGGCGACCGCGTTGTCGCCTTTGAAGAGGCGTTCGCCCGTGAGCGCCTCCCACAACACGATTCCCAAACCGAACACGTCGGACCGCGCGTCGACGTCTTCGCCGATCGCCTGCTCGGGCGACATATAAGCGAACTTACCCTTAAGGACGCCCGCCTCGGTTTGAGAGGTATTGAGCGCGGCTTTCGCAATCCCGAAATCGAGCACCTTCATTTGTCCGTCGTAGGTGACGTGCAAGTTTTGGGGGCTCACGTCGCGGTGCACGATGCCGAGCTTCGTGCCGTCGTAGTCCTTCATCTCGTGGGCGTAGTGAAGGCCGTGGAGCGCTTCGCTTGCCAGGTGCGCCGCCATCGATGGCGCCATCGGCTCGCCGCGAAGACGCATCTCGTGGGCAATGCGATGAAGCGACTGCCCTTCGAGGTATTCCATTGCGATGAAATACGCGTCCGCGTCTTCGCCAATCTCGTACGTGTGAACGACGTTCGGGTGGTTCAGCCGCGCGGCGAGCCGCGCCTCGTCGAGGAACATGCTCACGTACGAAGGGTCGCCCGTGCGCGCCTCACGCAGCTTCTTTACGACGACGAGCTTGTTGAACCCCGCGGGCCCTTGCGCCGCCGCGAGGTACACGTCGGCCATGCCCCCGTGGCCGAGGCTGCCGAGGATTCGGTACTTCCCCGCAACGGTGCTCTTTGCCGCCACCGCTTCCAAGTGGGGACCAAGATCTTCTTCACTCACGACTTTCGCCGCGGGATCCATCGCCATAACCCGCCATTCTTGGAGTCGGTGCTCTTCAGGTCAAGGCACGCTTTTCAGGAACTCCGCATGGTTGACCAAGTAGCTGCATACGCGCACATTTCACGCAATTGCCCGGGCGAGGCGCTCGGCGGCAGGCGCGGCCGAAGGGTGGCGCTCCGCCTACACGGGCCTACGGCAGAGCAATTGGGGAATTGGCGAATCCTGTAATGCGAGACCTCGCACTTCGCGGAGACGCACACGATTGATTCGTAACGAGCCGACGTCGGGTAGTCTCGTTTTCGTGAATACATATCCAGCGCTTCGCGCCAATCTCCTCCTTGCGCTTTCTCTCTCGAGTCTCGCGACGCTCGCCGGGGTGGCGGGCTGCAGCGAGGACGTCTCGCCGCCGGTGGGCGCCGATGCGAGCACCGCCAAACCTTCCGATGCCAGCGTCGAGGTCGATGCGCGCGCGGGCGATGCCGGCACCGTCGCCGACAGCGGCGGCGGCGAGAACGCGCGCTGCGTTGTCGCGAGCGACTGCCGCCTCTATTCGAGCAGCTGCGGCACCTGCGCGTGCATCCCGCTCAACAAAGGCCAGATCGACCCTGTCTGCAACGACACGCCCACGAGCTGCCTCGTCGATCCGTGCCAGAACAAAACGGCCGATTGCGTCGGTGGCGTTTGCATCGTGAAGTAACGCAGGGCGGCTGTCCCAATTGCCTATTTGAAACACGTTCTAGCGGCCTGAGCCGTCGACGAACTTCGTGACGGTCGACTTCGAGGACGTCGGCGACGTCATCGCCGTCGTGCGCTCCCTCAACGGCATCCCCTAAGTCGCGGTAAAATCAGTCGTCCGTTGCTTTGTATCACAAAGTGATTCGCACTCCGCGGTCGCGTGATACGACGTGACACATGATCAATGTCGTCGAGGTCACGCTTGCTCGATCCGCGGCCTGCCGCGCCTGCGCCGCGCACCTCGCGCGCGGGGCCGCTGCCGGCCTCGCCCACGCCGACGCGAGCTCCTCACGAACGCGGGCGTTCTACTGCCTCGACTGCGTCGCATCGGGGCGGGCTTCGTCTGCGCTGACCGACGTTTTCCCAGCCGCCGTCGCGTGGTCGGCACTGGTCGCGGCCGCGAATACGCTTGCTCTCGGCGGAAACCGCGTCGCGAACGCCGCCGTCGTCGCCGCGGCATCCGTCGTCGTCGCCGCGCGGTCGCCCCTCGGAAGACGCATCGCGCTCACCGGCGCCGTTGGCGTGCGCTCGGCCTTCGCGTGGCTATGGGGGCGCATTCGCAGGAAGAAGAACCACGGGCCCGCCATCGTGCGGCGCGCGTTCGAGGATCTCGGACCGACCTACGTGAAGCTCGGCCAGCTCATTGCATCGAGCGACGGCCTCTTCCCGCCGGCCTACTCGAAGGAGT
>JANXMC010000832.1 GCA_025354825.1 Myxococcales bacterium | reverse complement strand
CGGATCACGCCGACAAGGCCGCGAAGGTCGCGGGCGGTGGCGCGAAGGCGACCGGCGGCTCGAAGATGTTCCAAGGTGTCGACGCGCCGCCGGCTGCGGCGCCGACGCCCACGCCCGCCGCGAAGGCGCCCGCGGGTCTCGACCAAGCGATGGCGCAGTCGGCGGGAACGCAGCGCGCCGCCGAATCAGCGTCGACCGGCTCGAGCTCCCCGTTCGATCGTGGTGCCGCCGCGGCGGCTCTCGGCGCGGCAGCGCAGTCGGCGGGCAGCTGCAAGAAGGCCGACGGCCCGACGGGCGCAGGTCACGTGAAAGTGACCTTCCAACCCAACGGCTCGGTGAGCACGGTGGAAGTCGATCAACCGCCCTTCGCGGGAACGTCGGTCGGTGGCTGCGTCGCGGGCAAGTTCAAGAGCGCCCACGTGCCGGCGTTCGCCGGTTCCTCCGTCAGCGTCGGAAAGAGCTTCTCGATCAATTGAGCAATTGAGCTCGGCTCGCCGCGGCCCGGCCCACGACGAAGCCGCGCGACGGAGTCGACACCTTGGCCATGCTGTTCACCGCGCTGAGCGTCGCTGCGGGCTTTCTGCTCGGCCTTCGCGCGGGGATCGCCATCGGTCGCAGGAACACGCTGCGTCAGCTCGCGGCGCGCGCATCGTCCAAGTAACGTGCGCGCCTCTCGGCTACGCTCGCTTGTGATCATCCCGCTCGTCGCGGTCGCGGCCGCAGTCGCCGAGAGCGCGCATGCGGAGGAGACCGATTGGGCGCGGCAGACGGAGTCGCCGCGGCCGGTGGACGCGACGTCGCTTTCGGATCGCGACGGCGAGATCCTCGCGCGCTGCGGCCGCTCCGAGGCGGGCCTCGTCGCCGTCGCGCAGTCGGCCGTCGCGCGGAAAGCCAAAGGGCTCGCGCCGCTCGATCTTGACGGCCTCGCGTACGCGCAGCGCGCCGCGGGCGAGCCGCACGTATGGCCGCGCGCATGGCTCATCGCGGGGCGCGCGCTCGACCACGCCACGACCCTCGAGCGCGTCGCGACGTGGCAAAGGAGCTTTCGTGATCTCGGCCAACGGCGCTGCGGCGTCGCGCACGGAACGGCGCCCGACGGCACCGAGATCATCGCCGTCATCGCCGTGGATGCTCTCGCCGACATGAGCCCCCTCCCCCTTCGCGCACGGACCGGCCAGTGGCTCACGTTCGACGCGCGGCTCCTCGTCGAAGCCCCCGGCGCGCGTCTCATCGTCCTCGGCCCCAGCGGATCGCCGCGGACAGTTCCGACGTCGCTCGAGAGCGGCCACGTGCGGGCTCGATTCGCTCTCGATAGGCCTGGCGCGTTCACCGTGCAGCTCGTCGCCGATGGCCCCACCGGCCCACGCCCCGTGCTCGAGGCTTCGGTGTTCGCCGATGTGACGCCGCCATCGAGCCCAGTGCCCGCAGCAGCGCCCGGCGAAGGCGAGCGCGCCGCCGACGGCCCGTCGACGCTCGCGCATATGGTCGACGCGGTGCGCGCCAGGGAGCGCATGACGCCGCTGCGTAAAGACGCACGCCTCGACGCCCTCGCCCGCGCTCACGCCCAGCGGATGATGGACGCGCGCACGGTGGGGCACGACGTGGGCGACGGCGATCCGAGCCAGCGGCTCGAAGCCGCCGGGCTCGAAGCGCGCGAGACGGGCGAGAACGTGGCCCACGCGCCGTCGCTTCCGCTAGCCCATCGCGCGCTGTACGCGAGCCCATCCCACCGCTCGAACATGCTTCGAAGCGAGCTCGATGCGATCGGTGTCGGCGTCGTGACCGACTCCGACGGGAGCGTCTGGGTCGCCGAGATGTTCACGCGCGGCGTGCGGTAGCACGCGCTCACGCGCCACGCGTTGGCGCTCACGGCGCGCGACACGCCCGTTCGTGCCCCTTAAACAGCCGCGCGCGGCGGGCGTAAGCCTCACCGCGCGTGGCGCGTCTGCGAGAGCTCGCGGTTAGTCGAGCTCGATGTGCTCGCCTTCGGGCTTCGGCTTGGGAGTCGAGGGCGGCGGCGTCGACGGCTTGTTCATGTCGACCTCGTCGGCGATCCGGAACTCGACGCGACGGTTCGCGGCGCGACCTTCGGCCGTAGCGTTCGTCTCGATCGGTTTCGTGATGCCGTAGCCGTGCGCCTCGAGCCGATTGGCTTCGACGGCGTGCTGCGTAAGCCACGTCATGACGGAGTCGGACCGAGCCTGCGAGAGCTTCAGGTTCATGTCCGCGTTCCCCTTGTTGTCCGTATGCCCCTCGATCGAGATGCGTCGGATGCTCTGATTCGCCTTCATGAGATCGGCGATCTCTTGAAGCATGGGGAAGCTGTCGGGCAGAATCTCCGCCGAGCCGGTCTTGAAGTGGACCTGCTGCTTGATCCGAATGACTTTGCCGTCGAACTCGAACGACGTCGGGCAGCCGTTCAACTTCGGATTCGTCGACGGCTTACCCGGCGCGCGCGGGCAGGCATCCTGCACGTCGGCCACGCCGTCTTGATCGAAGTCGTCCTCGGGGCAGCCGTCGCCGTCCTCGATGCCGTCCTTGTCCTCCGCGCGATCCGGGCACTTGTCCCACTGGTCCGGAATGCCGTCGCCGTCTTTATCGGGAGGCAGCGGGCAGCCGTCGTTCGGGTCGGCGCCGAGCTTGTCTTCCGGCTCGTTTACGCACGCGTCGACGTCGTCGGGGATGCCGTCGTGATCCGAATCGGCCACGTGCTCGGCCTTCCATCGCGCGCGCTGAACGTCCTTCGCGATGGGTGACTTGGGGTCCGAATCGAGGATCGGCACCGAGGCGCCGATGAGGCCGAGCAGCCGGAAATCAGGAGCGCCGTAGCCGTCCTTCAAGATGAAGCTGCCGCCGCTGGCCCCGACCCACCACGCATCCGCGGGGCCGAACTTCATGCGTCCTTCGACGTTCCACTCGATCGGCGTGTTGCGCCTCGTGAAGAAAGTGGAGCCGATCACGGTGTCGTCCCCCTCGATCCCCGTCTGGCCGAAGATGGTGCCGCCGAGGCGGTATTTCCCATCTTTGAACGGGATGAAGGCGCCCGCTGCCCAGCGCCACTCGTTGCCGATGCCGAGCCCTTGGCCAGGGTTGGTCGGGTTGTTGATCGAGTTTCGCGAGCGAAACTGGACGCCCATGTTCCCAACGAACGTGATGAACCGCCACGTGTACTCACCCGTAATGGCGAGCAGGGTGGAGGCCTGGCCGTTGCCGCCGAAGTTCGACGCGGTGCCGGTGGGAAGGAACAGGCCGAATTGCGCGCCGAAGGCAGCTTTGCGGTCGTCCGAACGCGCAATCACGCCGCGGACGTCGAGCCGCAAGTCGCCCGCGCCAGGACCGCCTGTTTGAAACGTGGTCGTCTGGGGGCCGCCGAGAACCGACGTGCTCGGGTAGTTCGGCACGTTGCCGCTCTGAATCCACGTCACAGGCAGCGTCGCCGCCAACGTGATGCGGTCCAAAAACTGGATGCCCACCGTCGCGTATTGCGTGAGCTGTGTGTCGATGACGCCGGCGTTCGAATTGCGCAGGGTCGCTCGGTCGCCCGTGATGGTGGCGGTACGCAGCGGGTGGAGCGAAAATCCGAGGGCGTACTGGCCGAAGACGATGGTCTTCGCCTGGGTAACCGGCCTGAACAAGACGGCTCCGTCCTCGGGGGCGCCCGGCATTTCGAGCCGATCGAGGTGAAAAGTCCGCTGCTGCGCGCTCGCCGTCGTCGCAGCCAGCACGCCAGAAACGCAAACGCCCGCGACCGCTAGCTTTTTTCTAATCATCCGAGCTCTCGCCAAGGAGGACACGCTACTATCGAACCGACCCGACGCTCTACGCGTGGCACAGAACTTCAGCGACGCGGCGCCCGTAGAAGAGTACACGGACGGGCCTGAAAGCGGTTGTTTCTTGAAGAGGGGCCGTCTGGCTTGACGAATCAGCCCCGCGGTGCTTCCTTTCGCGCCCTTGTTCCCGCCGTCGCAGCCCAAAAAAGCTGCGGCCGAAGCAGGTTCGAGGCACCGAGCGCTCGCCCCCCGCGAGACACCGACCGTTACGACTACGATCCACGCCGCGCGCTCAAGCTCGCGGGGCCCGAAAAGCGAGAGAGCCGATGAAACGCACGTATCAACCGCACAATGTCCGCCGCGTTCGTACGCACGGGTTCCGCGCGCGGATGGCGACCAAGGGCGGCCGCAAGGTCCTCAGCAACCGCCGCTCCAAGGGCCGTTGGCGTCTCGCAGTGAAGAACTACGAGAAGTAGCCGGTCGCGGGGCGCCGCCGCTCGTTGCAGCGGTACGGTGCCCCATCGCTTCGCATCGCTCTGTCGCATAGGGGCGAATGGCCGCGAAGCTTCCGTTTGGGCGTGACCGCAGGTTGCGCCGCCGCGCCGACTTCGTGCGTGTGCAGGGGACGGGTCGTCGCGTGACGACGGCCCACTTCGTCCTACTTTTATCGCGTTATGTCCCCCCCGCTCGTCCGCCGACGCGCGCCCCCCGCATTCCGGTTGCGGGCGCGGCCGTCGCCGCAAGGACGGCAGATGGGAATGCCCCGGCGTCGCTGCCGCCTTCCCGCTTAGGGCTCGTCGTTTCGCGCAAAGCCGGTCATGCGGTCGCCCGGGCGCGCATCAAGCGCCTGTGCCGCGAATGCTTTCGAACGTGGCCTGCGGTCGCCGGGCGAGCGTTCCTGCCACCGGGGGTCGACCTCGTCGTGATCGCGCGCGCGGGGGCGTCCGAGCTGTCGCTCGCCGAAGTTCAAAGCGAGTGGCGCGGGGTCGAGCGGCAAATCGCCAGGAGGTCTGCCGAAGCGCTGGCGCAGCCGGTGGGCGAGCCCCATGTTGCGGCGATCAAGCGCCGATGATCGCGACCCTGCTCCTCTGGCTGATACGCGCCTACCAGCTCACGCTCTCGCCGATGCTCGGCCGCGCGTGCAGGTTCGAGCCGTCGTGCTCGCGCTACGCCGCCGCATGCATCGCCACGCATGGCGCGGGGCGGGGCAGCTTGCTTTCATTCCGCCGACTTTGTAAGTGCCACCCGTTCCATCCCGGGGGGTACGATCCGCCGCCCCCGAGCTCGGCGCACGCTCGACGCTCTCTCTCATTTTCGGGCTCGGCCTCGCCTTTCCAGGCGGCGTCTAGCCCCCCCGAAGCCAACTCCGCGATGCCGGGCGCGGACGCGCCGTCAATGAAAGCGCCCTCGAATGGACCGTAACACCCTACTTCGCTGGGCCCTCATCGGCCTCGCCGGCTTCCTGATCTTCCAGTTCGGGCCGAAGCTCTTTGGGGGCAAAAGCACGCCGCCGCCGAACATCGCGACCGTGTCGTACGTCAACGCGCCGGGCTTCACGCCGGATGGCGTCGACCCGGTCCCCGCGGGTCAGATAGGACCGTGGAAGCCAGAGCCCGGGGAGATTTGCTCCGTGAAGGGGAAGCTCTTCGAAGCCGAGCTCACGACACGCGGAGCGGGGCTGACGCACTTCTACCTTCGCGATCCGCAGTATGCGGGCTCCGCCGCGAGCGACATGTCGACGACGCCGGACGCCGAGCGATGGCACTCGCTCCGCACGCAGTTCCGCACGCCGGAGGTCGGCGATCAGGTGAAGTACGATCGCTTCAATTGGGGGCTCGAGCGCCTCGGCGACACGGGCTGCAAGTTCACCTACGCGGACGACACGGTTCGCATCGTGAAGACGGTGACGGCCGGTGAGCGCCCGTACGAGCTGAGCGTCGAGACGGTGCTGACGAACCTCGCCGATACGGCGAAGACCCACCAGACGACGATCGGGATGTCCGCGTTCCGTCAAACCCACGAGCTCAAAGGGAGCTTGGGTAAGGTTTCGCCGTTCACCACCGACCTCTCGTGCGCACGAGGCGACAAGGTCGAGCGGAAGAACAAGGACGACTTTAAAGAGGGGTGGTTCTCGGTCCCCAACAACGATCGCTACGCCGCGGTCACCACCTACTACTTCGCGCACGCGATCGTCCCGGTGGAGGCGTCCGGCGGCTTGCCCACCTGCCGAATCGTCGCGGACACGGAAGAATGGTTGGACGCGAAGAAGCCGAACGACGAAGACCTCGTCGGGCACGTCTACCACGCGACCCTTGTCTATCCGGCGCGTCAGCTCGCGCCGAACGAGTCTGCGACGTACAAGCAGATCGCGTTCATGGGGCCGAAAGATCGCGCGATCTTGAAGCACGCGGCGGGGGGAACGCACGGTCTCAGCGACCTCATCAACCTCGGGTTCTTCTCGTTCGTCGCGAAGTATCTCGTCGCGCTGCTGCTCTTCATCCGTATCAACGTGACGGGCGGCAACTGGGGGCTCGCGATCATCGCCCTCACGTTCGGGCTCAAAGTGGCTCTCTTCCCGCTCACCTGGAAGTCGATCAAGACGACCATCGAGATGCGGAAGCTCAAGCCCGAGATGGACGCGCTGAACCTGAAGTTCAAGGACGACGCGCAGTCGAAGAACCTCGCGACGATGGAGCTCTATCGCAAGCACAAGGTGAACCCCTTCGGAGGGTGCTTGCCGCAGCTCGTTCAGATGCCGATCTGGTTCGCGATGTACACGACGCTCCAGACGGCGGTAGAGATGTACCACACGAAGTTTTTGTGGTTCTCCGACCTCTCGGCGCCCGACAAGTTCTACGTGCTCCCCCTCGTGCTCGGGGGGTTCATGATCCTGCAGCAGCGAATCGTTCCCCAGCAGGGGATGGATCCGATGCAGCAAAAGATGATGACGTACATGATGCCGCTCATCTTCACGGGAATGATGCTGTTTCTCCCCGCGGCACTTGGCGTGTACATGCTGACCAATAGCATCCTCGGGATCACGCAACAGCTCGCCATCGAGAAGCTCGCGCCGCGGGCGCCCTCGTCTCCTGGAGGCAAGGGAGATATCGTCGTCACCGAATCGTCCGGGGGCCCCCCCAAAAATGGCAGCGGGCAATCTGGGGCGGGAACGTTTGGAAAGGGAAAAGCGCGTGTCTAGCATCACCACCGATTCGAAGCTCGATGAGGCCTCCGCGGGCGATGCCGCGAACGGCGCGCACCTCTCTGGTCCCGGCGACCACGACGACCAGGCCCGCGCGAGCGCGCCCGAAATCGACGAATCTCAGCTCGACGAGCAGACGAGCCGCGCGCTCGGGTTCGTTCGCAAGCTCGTCGACAAGATGGACATGAAGGCCGACGTCTTCCTCGCACCGGACGACGGCGAGGACGGCAGCGAAGACGAGATTCGTCTCGAAATCGAAGGGCCCGACGCCGGCCGAATCATCGGCAAAAAAGGCGCAGTCCTCGAGGCGATTCAGTACCTCACCACGCGCGTGGTTCATCGGCCCGGCTCGCGCCGACGGCACGTGAGCGTCGACGCCGAAGGGTACCGCGCGCGTCACGAAGACCAGCTTTCGCAGATGGCGAAGCGGCTCGGTCAGCGCGTCGCGACCGAGGGCAAGGTCATCACGTTCGATCCGATGACGCCCCGCGATCGGCGCATCGTTCACATGGCGCTCCGCGAATTCCCCGGCGTTCGCACCGAGAGCATCGGCGAAGAGCCGGATCGCCGCATTCAGATCATCCCGAACCGCGCCGGCTGAACACCGCGCGCCTCGGCGTCTCGCGCCCCCCGTGTGCTTCCGCGCGGGGGGCGTTTTCGTTTGTGTGCGATCATGAGCGCGGGTGCACGCCTCCAGCGGCGCGGTAAAGTCCGCGGATGAAGCTCGTATGGCTTTGCGCGGCCGCCGCGCTCACCGGCATGGTCGTCACCGCGCCCGGCTGCTCGTCCGACGACCCCGCCGCCGCAACTCCGGTGGTCGACGCGGGTGCCGACGTCTCCTACGACATTTGCGATACGTACACCCGCGCCGGTGAAGCGTGCTCCATCCCCTCGGCGAAGCTCTGTTTCGTGCAGTGCAGCACGGGGGGCTGCAAGTGTTCGAAGACGTCGGCCGGCAACGTGTGGACGTGCACGACAGACTTCAGCTGCTACCCGGACGCCGCCCCGGTGCTCGACGCGACCACCGACCCGCCCGTGAGCGATGACGACGCCGGCGACGATGCCGCGAGCGTCGACGACGCGGGTGCCGGC
>JANXMC010000829.1 GCA_025354825.1 Myxococcales bacterium | reverse complement strand
GAAGACGTCCTTGTCGGGGAGGCTCACCTTCACGAACGGGTCGAACACCGTGCCGTACGCGTCGACCCAGTGGCCGCCCTTGTACTTCACGATGAGCGCCGTCGGCGGCTGCGGCACGATCTTGCCGCCGATGTTCAAGTAGGGCATCGGGTACATCAGCGAGACCGCGAAGGGCCGCTCTAGGTTCGAGCAGCTCCACCACTTCGTCGCGACGTCGAAATGGGATTGGGATACGGAGCCTGTCGATCGACACTGGGCTACGTGAGGCCGAATGAAGTTGAGGATATGAAATTGTCAGAGAGAGCAAGAAACCAGCTGGTGACTTGATTCAGACTCTCCACCAAATCGGGACAGGCTCAATACGTTCCAGGTGCGGCGAGTTGGTCCGCTGCAGACTCGAGGGCGTCCCGACGCCCAAAAAAGCCTGACGGTTCTTCCGGACCAACGTGCATCACACGGAGGCTGCGACTCACCATTCCCGCCGCCGAGTCGCGGTTGTTCCGGTTCTCACTTATTCGCCGCCCGATGCGCGACCTCTCACTTCACGATGAACCATTTCACGTCGCGAACCACTTCGAGATGAAAGTGATTGAAGTGCTTCGAGTCGTTGTTCGGCGTCAGCACCACGTGAAAGAGCTGCGCCTCGGCGGTCTCACACAAAATACTCCGTAGCTCGACGGCGTTCGCCGTGATCTCTTCGGGCCCGGCGCCCGAGCCGCACGTGCGCGCGCCGATGCGGCCGTGCCAGTCGTGCTGAATCACGAGGCTCGTTCCGTCGCGGCGCTTCAGCGTTCCCACATCGATGGCCAGCGCCGCCTCGTGCTTCGAACGCCGCTTGGTAGGGTCTGTGATATGCGCCGGTGGCGGCCGGTACATGCTCATATGAACGACTTCGACGATGTCGTGCTGCGCTAGAATCTTTGCGAAGTCATCGATGGCGAGGGCGAGCCTACAGTCGAGAATCTCATAGGCCGACGTTGCCCGGTGCGACGTGGGCTCGCTATGAAAGTCGACGCCGTGCAGCGGCCCCGTGAGGCGTATGGGCGCGTTCACGCCGCGGGCGACGTCGACATAGGTGAACGAGACGCCACGCTCGTAAAGCGCCTTTGCACACGCAGCCGGCGCCATCGCGGCGTAGGCGTGCGCGGGGACGACGGCAGGCGGGTCTTCGGCACCGACGACCGCCGCGACGGACGTTCGCGCGTGGTGCGGCGAGCGCTCGACCGTGCGCGCTTCGTAGGCGCTGCCGCTCCCGCCGTGGGGGCCGTGCGTCGTCGCGCACCCCGCGAGGAGCGCGCCGGCCAGCGCAAGCGCGACGACTGTGCACGGCAGAACGGCGGCGAACGAGCGACTCACGCCGCAATTGTACGAAGCCGTACGAATGTGGGCGAGAAAGCTGCGTGAGGCGCCGCCCGGCCGCTACGTTGCCCGTGGGCAGAGCTTGCCCACCGTGGCGAGCAGCATGTCGACGTCGAACGGCTTCTTGAGGGCCGCGACGTGGGCAATCCCGCGCGCCTTTTCGGAGACGGTCGCGTCGGCCGAAACGAGCAGCACGGGCGTTGTGCCGTAGCGCGCATCGCGGCGCAGCTCGGCGTGAAACTCGAGGCCGCTCATCGTAGGCATCATGAGATCTAACATGATGAGATTCGGCGCGGTCTCACAGGTCTCGAGATAGGAGAGCGCGAGGCGCCCATCGGCCGCGGCCACGGCAACGTACCCCTCGTCCTCGAGGATTTGTGTGAGCGTCTCGCGAATCGTCTCGTCGTCCTCGATGATGAGAATCGTCGGGCGCGGTGCACCTCCGGCCGTCATGGCAAGCTCCTCCGCGATGGCGGTAGCGCAGGCAACCGAAGCGCGACGCGGTGTGCGCCGGGGCCGCCCCCTTCGATCACCACCGAGCCGCCCCACCGCTGCGCAATGCGCCGAGCGACTGTGAGACCGAGCCCGAGATGCCCTTTCTTGGTCGTGTAGAATGCATCGAACGCGCGGGCGCTTGCGCCTTCGTCGAAGCCTGCGCCGCCGTCTTCGACGACGAACGCGACCTCCGGCTCGTCGCCCGCGGAGGTGACGCGTTCGAGGGTCACGCGCACGTCGCGCTTCGAGCTCCCGGGCGAAGCCTCGCAGTCGCCGTGCTCGGAGCTGACGGCTTCGATCGCGTTCTCGAGAAGGCACCCCATCGCAATCTCCACTTCGACGTCGTTCGCTGCGGCGATGAGCGGCAGCCGGCCACCCATGCGCGCGCCGTCGTCGTCGCCCGTGAGCGTGACGACGACCCCTTCGGCGTTGAGGAGAGACGCCCGCGCCCGGGCGGCACAGGCGGCGAGGGGAGCCTCGGAGACGGCGCGATCGGGCGCTCCGATCATCCGCCGCTGGAGCTTCGACGTCGCCGCGGTCACCTGCTCTTTGATCATGCGAAGAAGGTCGCCTCCGCGACGCTCGCGCGGCGGTTTGACCGGCTCGGTCGCTGGGAGCTCGCCGTCGTCGACGTGTTTTCGCAGAAGGTAGGTCACGGTGCCGATACCCGTGAGATGCGACAGCAGATCGTGACGTAGCGCTGCCATCGCTTCGTCGGTGACGAAGGCTTGGGCGAGTCTGCGCACACGCGCCTCGCGGCTCCGCGGCTCCTCCTCGAGGTCGGGGGTCGTTGCGCGTCTCATGGGCGGGCTCCAAACGGTTTGGGCAAGTGAGAGACCTCGATGGGGCGACCGCGGGAGAGGACCACGCCGTGCGTGACGGCGAGCGAAAGCTCGCGAACGTTGCCGGGGAACGCGTGACGGAGGAGAGCGGCCATAGCCCCCGCCGAGAACGTTGGCCACGCCACGCCCGGGCGGACCGCCATGCGGGCGAAGTGATCCGCGAGGAGGGGAATGTCGTCTGTCCGTGCGCGAAGCGGCGGGAGCACTATTTCGGTATCCGAAAATGCGCGGGCGAGATCGTCGCGAAAGCGACCGTCTGCGACGAGAGCGGATAAATCAAGCGATGTCGAGGCGATGAACCGCGGCCGAGAGTCGCTCGCGAGAATGCTCACGAGCGCCGCTTGCGAAACGGTCGTCAGAGCCTCGACGTCTTCCAAATAGATCGCGCGCTGCGACGGCTCGTCCCTCCGCGCGAACGCCCCCTCGAGCGCGCGATCCGACGCCCGCTTGCACCGCACGCGGAGGAACGGCTCCTCGCCTCGCGTGCTCGCGGCGTGCACGAGGCGCGCAGCCATCGCTTTGCCCGTTCCGCGCTCCCCCGCGACGAGTATTGGGCGCTTCGAGGCGGCGCCGGCGAGCGCCGCGATGCGTGCGCGTACCTTCGCCATCCCGTCCGACGTGCCGACGAGAAGTGCGCTTCCGTCGTGGGCGGCGAGCCTTTGGCGCGCGTCATCGCGCTCTCGCGCGCTGCGTCGTCGTGCGTCGATACCGTTCACGAGGACGACGAGCTCTTCCACATCGAACGGTTTCGACACGTACTCGGGGGCGGCCCTTTTCATTCCCGCAATCGCCTCTTCGATCGTCCCATAGGCCGACATCAGCACGAGATCCGTGTCGGGGGCGTTCGCGCGCAGATGCTTTCGGATCGCAAAACCGTCGGCCTTTGGAAGCCGCACGTCGGAGACGACCAGGTCGAAGGGCTGCGCATCGATGCACGCGATCGCCTCGGCGCCGTCCGACGCGAGCGTCACGTCGTGGCCGCTTTCGGAAAGCGCTTCACCAAGGGGGAGACGAATCATCGGCTCGTCGTCTACGAGGAGGATCGCGAGCATCGGTCACCCGCGGTGATCATAACCCCTTGACCCGGCCGTCGTCCGGGGCATTTCTTGGCGCCATGGACGCTCTCGTTCTCGATGAAAAACGCTTTCTCTCCCTTCTTCGCGAGCTCATCGCCCTCACCCCCAAGTTGCAGAATGCACCCGACGCGGGGCTGATACCCGAAGAGCGCCTCGCCGCCGATGTCGTCCTCCGCGCCCTCGCGCCCCATGTTGCGAGCGGCTTCGTCACGGTCGAAGCCATGGCCGCGAAAGGCCACGAGTCGCGTCCGAGCCTCGTGCTCACAGTCAAAGGGACAGAGGACGGCCACATCGGGTTCGTGGGGGCGCACTTCGACGTCGTCCCTGCCGATCGCGAGGCCGAAGGGTGGGAGCGCGACCCGTTCACGTTGTGGGTTGGCGACGACGGCACGCTCTACGGGCGCGGCGTCACCGACTGCCTTGGACACGTCGCGGTGATCACCGATTTGCTCACCCAGATGGCCGAGCAGAACATGCGCCCCAAGCGCACCCTCACAGTTGTGCTCATTGCCAACGAGGAAGACGCGCCCCTCGAGCACATTGGCCTCGACTACGTGGTCTCCCAAGGGAAGCTGCAGGCGCTTCGCGGCGCGCCGGTTTTTTGGCTCGACAGCGCCGATTTCGGCCCCACCGTCGGCACGGCGGGGATGGCGATGTGGAGTCTCGAAGTCACGGGCGTAACGGGCCATTCGGGGATGCCTCACAACTGTGTGAACGCGTTGGAGCTCGCAATGGCCTCGGGCCTCGCCTTGGGCGACTGGTTTCGCGGCGCGTTCCCCCCCCACGCCGAAGAGAAACGGTACGCCTTTTTGGCGCCGTCGAGCATGAAGTCGACGGTTGTGATCGCGGCCAACAACAAGGTCTCGAAAATCCCAGGGTCCGTCACAGTGGAGGGCGATGTTCGCCTCACACCTTTCTACGACATGAAAGACGCCGTCGCCGGGGCGACGAAGTTCATCGCCGGCCTCGACGCGCGCATCGAGAAGGGGGACCTGCCCAAAGGCTTCCCCCAAGTGCGCGCCGCCGACGGCCGCCGCGGCACCCTCGCGTTGAAGTGGAAAGGGCGCGGGATGGAGGGGATCGCCTGCGATCTCGAGTCGCCTGCGCTCGCCGCCCTCACGGCCGCCCTCAACAAAGTGCGCCCGACGGAAGGCGCAAAGCCATTCTCCCTGACCGGCTCTCTCCCCCTGGTGAGAGATCTGCAACGCGGCGGCTTCGATGTGCAGATTACAGGCTTCGGACGGAGCTCGTACTACCATGCCCCCAACGAGCAGGCGAAGCTCGAGCACTTCCGCGACGGGTTCGCCATTTTGAGAGAGCTGCTTGTGAGGCTATGAGCCTGTGAGACCATGATGCCGGTTCGGGCCCAATGTTCGAGGGTGCATGGTTCCCCTCCCGGAGGCGTTCGTGCGTGCTCGGCGCGCCTTCGTGCCCTAGAGTGACAAACGGAACATCCCTCCGGAACTATCCGGAGCGGCGTTCCGTTTCGACAATCCAGCTATATGGAACGGCGTTCCGTTTGGCAAGTGGAGGAGCGCACGGGCCGGTTCGGCCGGGCGCATAGGCGACCTGAAAGCACCCGCGAAACGAGACGAGGCACCGGCGAAAACCCCCGTAACGCGAGCCGTGCGCGCCGACGCGCAGCGCAACATCGACGGTCTGCTCGAGGCCGCGAAGGCGGTGTTCGCCACCTCCGGTGTCGACGCTCCGGTGCGCGAGGTCGCCACCCGCGCAGGCGTAGGCGTCGGCACGCTCTACCGGCACTTTCCCCAGCGGTCCGACCTCGTCGCCGCCGTCTTTCGCCGCGAAGTCGACGCCTGCGCCGCCGCGGCGCCGCTTCTCGCGCGCGAATATCCCCCCGCCGAGGCCCTCACGCGATGGCTGCTGCGCTACACGAGCTTCATCGCCACCAAGCGCGGCCTCGCCGCCGCGCTGCATTCGGGCGACGCCGCCTTCGAGTCGCTACCCGCGTATTTTCGCGAGCACCTCGGCCCTGCCCTCGACGCGCTCCTGGCCGCTGCCGCAGCGGCGGGCGAGGTGCGCCGCGACGTCGACCCGAACGATCTCCTGCGCGCCGTAGGCAATCTGAGTGTGGCGGGCGACCCCGACGGCGCAGGCCACACGCAACGCATGGTGGCGCTGCTGATCGATGGGCTGCGCTACGGGGCACGCCCGGCCGAAGCGGCGCCCGCGGCGAAAGAGAAGAAGCGGGGGCGCTAGATTCGTGAACGCGCAGCGCCCGCTGAGCTTGCGTTGCGCGGGACGCGCGCCCTGCGCAACCAAGCGCCGCCAACCCCGTATAGTCATGGCGGGGGGATGCGATGAGTCTTTACGCCCACGTTCACAAGCTTTGGATCTTCGCGGCGTTGGCCGAGCAGCGGAACTTTCACCGCGCCGCGACCGCGACCGGGGTCACGCAATCGGCGGTCTCCCAAAGCCTGGCCGGGCTCGAGCGCGCGCTCGGCGTACGCCTCGTCGAGCGCGGGCGCGATGAGTTCACGTTGACCGCCGATGGCGCCGAGCTTCTGCGGCAGGTGCGTCCCATACTCGCGTCGATTGCCGAGCTCTCGGCGCAGCGAGAGTTACCTCCCAAACAGACAACGGTCCTTCGGCTCGGCGCCTATGAAAGCGTGGCGCTCAGCTTCCTTGCAGGGATCTTGGCTCGCGTGAGCGCCAAGCACCCCGACGTGTGTGTCGACCTCACGACGGGGCGCTCCAACATCCTTTCAAGGCGCTTGTCGGAAGGGTCGCTCGACGTCGCCGTCCTCGATGCGCGGCCCGAGGGAGACCTCGATGGCTATCCCGTTGCAGAAGATCGCCTCGGGCTTTACTGCGCGCGGCACCGCGCCACGTCGTCGTGGAGAACCGCGAAGGAAATCACGTTGGGCACGCTGGCGCCGCCGCCTCGCGGCTACGCGCCGTTCTTCACGGCCTTCCATGAAGAGCAGCGCGACAAGTTCGCGAGCAGCAGCTGTGATCTCGTCACGCGCCACGTAAGCGACAGCTTCGAAGTTCTGAGCGCGATGGCCGCACGCGGCGACATCGCGGCGGTCCTGCCCGCGCACGTCGCAAAGCGTTCGGGTGGCGCGCTTCGTGAGATCACCGAGACGAGCGAGCGCGCCCCGCCGCTTCGACGCGGCTGGCACGCGCTCTGGGTGGTGAACCGGCCGCGCCTCGTCGACGAGGGTGTGAGGTCGACGCTCGTGAGCGAGATCCGCGCAGCCGTCGCGTCCCTCGCGAGCCAGCCCCAAGAAGGCTAGAACGCGAGGGAGTGACATGGGAGACCCCTCCTCGTCGCTACGGGAGCGGTTGGTCGTCGAGGCTACGTAGAAACGCGACGACCGCCGCACGGTCGGCGGTATCGGCGAGGTAGAACGGGTGAGGAACCGTGGTGCCCCGCGCAGGGTCGAGGAGCTTGTCTAGAGACGCCTCGGGCGTCGCTTCGCGCACCGAATCGTCGTGCAAGAAGGCAGGTTTGCGCGCGAGGTCCATCAGCATGGGGAGAGCGTCTCCCCGCGGCTGCCCCTGGTTGCTCGCCTCAATGATGATGAGCTTGTCATCGAAGGTCCCCGGGTAATCGCGGACCGGGACGAGGCCGGCTGCGGGAGCGCCAGGGCGTTCCGCGGCGACCATGCCGTCCCATGCCGGAAAGAGATCGGGTCGCGAGGGCGCGGCCGAGTAAAGCTCCACCTTGGAGTTGAACGGGACGATGTTCTCCGGCACGAACTTGCTCTGGTCGTCGTTATGACAAGAGGTGCAACGTTGACGGAAGAGCGTGCGCCCGCGAGCGATCGCCGCCGCGTCGGTCTTTACACCCGCAGGCGGGTGGATCCCATTCAGATAGGCCGTCATGTTTTTCAGGCTGGTCTGGTTTACCTGAATGCCGATGGGTGAGCCCTCGACCTTTGCGCCAGCGATTAACCCCGTCGAGACTTGCGTGGGGTCGCGCCCTACGCGCCCAACATAGGGGTAGCCGTTCGGGTTCGTCGCCGAGTAGGGCGCAATCTTCAAATCCTGCTCGATGATCGCCTTGTAGTTCGCGATGATCTCGAGTCCTGCCGGGCCGCCGCGGTCGTATTCGAACTGCTGCGCACCCGTGAGCGGCGCTCCGCCGTCGAGCGCGACAGTGCCCGTCGCGGGCACCGTTGCTCCGATGAGGTTCGTTGGATCGAGGAGAGCCGTATAGACCAAATTCGAGAAGTTCTGCATCTCGTGAATCGACCCCTCGCTCCCCCATGGCGCCGCGAGATCGGGACGAAAGAAGGGTGTAATATGCATTGGTGCGCCATCCCCGTCGGGAGCGTCATCGAACATACCAACCGGGTAGAGAGCAGGGTTCTTGAGATAATCGTCGACCTCGGCTTCGGTGGGCGTGGCCGAGATGAGCGGATTCGTCGCGCTCTTCGGCCCCAGGCGCGACACGGACCCGTGCTTGTTCGCGACGAGGTCGAGGGCCAGCGTGGGGTAGAACGCACGCGAGTTGAGGGCGATCGCCACGGATGCGCCAACGTTCAGGTTGTGATTTGAGAGGCCGTCGAGCCGTGCACCGATCCCACCGCCAGTTGGGGAGCTGTAGACGGAGCCGTCGGTGATTCCGTGGCAAAATGCGCAGCTGATTCCGACGCTCTCGCCCGCGAACACGTTGTCGCTGTTGACATCGAGCACGCCGTTGAGTGGGAGCTTGATGTTACGCGCGGAGACGCCCACCACCGCATTTGCTTCGATGAGAGCCTCGAGATTTGCGGCCGACGTGAACGAAGGGAGCGAGGCGAGATTGGGATTGGGCCCCGCCGCCGTGAGCTCTTGGGTCATCGTCGCTTTGAGGGCAGCGGGTATGGCGTCGGCATCGACGTGCAGACCCGCGGCGATCGCCATTGCCGGAGTGAACCCGACGGCCTTCATTCCCTGTGGCAGCTTCAAAACGGCGGTCCAGAACCCCTCGTTACCGAAGGTCTCGAAGCGGAACACGCGCTTTCCGTCGCTCGTATCGGCCCCCACGGGCGCAAGGAACTGCTGCGGGCCCGCCGTGGGGCCGCCGCTCTCGGTCCCTGCGCCGTCTTGCCCGGGGTTGGGCGCGCTGCGGTCGGCCCCCGCGTCGCCGGGCGTCGCCGTTCCGTCCGGTTCGTCGCTACACGCGAATACCGAGTAGGCGCTAATGGCCATTGCGCCGGCGAGCAGGGCGCTCGGACGGAGAACACGCGAAGCCGATGGGAGTGCTAATTTCATAGTCGTCCTCGGAGATTGGAGTGTGCGTGCCCGCGGATGTCGGGCCCGTGATTAGGAGAGCTAATTGCCGCAGAATTGAGCGAGTGTGCGCGGCCGTGTCTCGCTTACGCAGCCCATGAGGTGGCGACGTATTGGCAAATATCGGCCCGCGGCAACACGCCGATGGGGAGAAGGTGCGTGGGGACATTTGTCATCCTTCGACGAATGCCGAGGAACAGCAGGCGGCGTGCCATCGACGTGAAGCTGCGTTTGGCGAGACGGGTCGACCCCTCCCCGAATTCCCCGCGTAGGTCCGATCTCAGACGCCGCTGATATGCACGACGAGCGACCGCGTGTGAGGCGCGCGCCGATGCTCCCACACGTAGACGGCCTGCCAGGTTCCGAGGGCGAGCTGCCCGCGCGCGATTGGAATCGACTCGTTGGTGCGTGTGACGCTCGATCGCAGGTGCGCGGGCATGTCGTCGGGCCCCTCGTCGGCGTGCTCGTACCCTTTTGCGTCCTCCGGCGCGATGCGCGCCATCCACGCGTCGAGATCGCGAAGAACCGCCGGGTCGGCGTTCTCTTGAATCACCAGCGACGCGCTCGTGTGCTGGATGAACCGGTGCAGAGCCCCGTGGTCACGCCCGACCGGGCCACCACGGCGCGAAGGGCCGTCGTCGCGTCGTAAAGGCCGCGCCCCCGGGTTGCGACCGTCACCGTCTCCTGAAATTGCTTCACGCCGACCTCACGTCTCGAGTCCCGTTGCCGAAGTGCCGAAACAGTGTCGTTCCCAGGCTGCTCAACGCGCCACGCACGACGCTGCCGGCTTCGTCATGGGTAATCCCAAGCCGTGTGGCGAGACCCGCGCGCGTCAAGGCCAAAATCGTCGGCGGTAACCCCGATCGCGTCGCCGACGACGCCGTCAAGACAGCGTTCGCGAAGTGAGCTTGCCGCTTTAGAAACCGGGTGTGACGTCGGGCTGCTTGTCGACGTAGGTCGACAGGTGGCTCGTGTAGTCGTTGTTGTCGATCGGCTGCGTCCCGGACGCGCCCGCGTTGGGCGACACCGTGAACGTCTGCGTTTTCGGGATGCCGGCGCCGTCGTAGGCCGCGATGTCCGTCGGCATGTTGCCGTAGGCGGCGACGATGTCCCATTTGAAGCCCTTCAGCTTTTGCAGGGCGGCGAGTTTGTACTGTGTGGTCGCGTCGCCACTCAGAAGGGTGTCGGCTGTGATCACCGGGCCGAAGTCGATTCCCAACGAGGCCAGCCAGGCGTGGGTCACGAGCCGCAAGAAGTTGGGCCGCGCCGTGAGGTACACGACCTGGTACCCCTTCTTTTTCCAGGTCGCCATGACCTGATCGACGGCCTTGTTCGCGCGCACCACATACGTGGGGTCGGTCAGCTGCGCCGTCTGCTCATCTTCCTTGAGCGTCATCGTTCCGTCGATATCTGTGACGACGATCTTCGTCCCCTCCGGCCAGTGGTAGCTGCCGTGGGTGCCGCACGAGGCGTCCCCTTCGAGGACGGCTTGAACGAGAAAGCTGCCCAGCGGCTGCTTCGACGCGTCGTCGAGCGTTACGTCGTAGGCGCCGTTCTCATCGGTCTTCACGCGAGAGAGCTGCTTCCACGCCCCCGAGCTCGACGACCAGAGGCTCACCCATTCGCCGGCCATCGGGATCGTGCCGCCGAGAAGCGCGGTGCCGCGCGCGAAGGTGCCGCGGATCTCCTGCGGCGACGTGGGGTTGCCCATATCGTCTTGGGGCTCGAACTTGGCAATCGCGTCGTTCGTGGACGCCGACGTGCTGTCGGGCGACGAGAAGGTCGTCGCCAGCGTGCGGAACGGGAGCTTCCCCGGCGCGGGGCACGAGAGGGAAAGCGAGAGCGGCCCGCCGTCGCCGAGCGCGGCTGGCTCGGTCGTCGCGGGGGTGCTGCTACACGCCGGCGGGACGAGAGCGAGACTTGAAAGTACCGCGAATGCGAATGCGTTCTTCGTCGTCAGCGTGGACGCGCGCGAGGCTCGGAGCATGGTGAAAAGCGTTACCACATCAGCGTGACGTGCTCGCGACCGCCATGCGTGTTCCCCCCGCCACAGCCATCGGGAGAACGAGGAGCCCAACGAACGGAATCATCAAAAGGAGCGTCGCCGCGAGGCCGAACCCCAGGACGCCTCCCGCGTGATGACGCATCCAGGCGACGCGGTCGCGAACGCCGAAACCTCGAGGGCTGAGGGAGTAGTCGAGGACGTCCCACGCGAGCAGCACCGCGGCGACGAGCAGCTTCAGCGGCAAGGTGACGACGGTGGCGGGGGGGAAGAGAAAGCCCACGACCGTGAGAAGGAAGATGAGGGGGAGGCCCACGGCGAGCGCGGCGAGGGTGACGCGGAGGCTCCGCAAGACGGATGTCGCAACGGGCTCGTCGGCCGTGATGGGAGCGCCGAGAGCGCGCTCTTGCGCCCGAACGATTCGGTCGAGCGCGAATCCCGACAGCGGCTGCGCGAGGGAGATGGCGAGCAACAGCGCGACGAGAAGCGCGACGACGCCGAGAAGCGCCGTGAGCACCCACGTGAACGCGCTGTCGCCGTTCACGTCGCCTACCAAGCTGCCCGCGGCGGCACGCGCACCGTACAGCCCCGCCGCTCCGAAACCTACCGAGAGCACCAGCGCCAACAGCGCGGGCACGGCTGCGTAGCCCCATACACGCGGCGTCGAGACGATGAACCCCACCCCTTGAAAGAGCGCCGAGACGCCGTCGATGAATCCGAGCGGCGCCACGGGGCGCGCGCTTCGAGGCGGGGGAGTCGGCGATGCCATCGTCATGAATCTTAAC
>JANXMC010000809.1 GCA_025354825.1 Myxococcales bacterium | reverse complement strand
GGGGCGATGGAGAACCCGGGCGCCGTGACCTTCGGAGAGTCGCTGCTGCTGATGGACGAGAAGACGGCGCCGACGCGGCAGAAGCGCGGCTACGCGAGCGTGATGGCCCACGAGCTCGCCCACCAGTGGTTCGGCGATCTCGTGACCACCGCGTGGTGGGACGACATTTGGCTCAACGAGGCGTTCGCGACCTGGTTCGCCGCGCGCACCGTCGATGCGTGGGACCCGAGCTCGAAGGGCGATCTCGATCTGCTCGGTGCGATGCAAGGGGCGATGGAGAGCGACGCGCTCGTCAACTCGCGCCGCATTCGTCAGCCCATCGAGAGCACGCACGACATCGCGAACGCCTTCGACAGCATCACGTACCGCAAAGGCGGCGGCGTGATTGCCATGTTCGAACGGGCCATGGGGCCCGAGCTGTTTCAGAAAGGGATTCACGCGTATCTCGAAAAGCACCGCTTCGGCGCAGCGACGGCGGACGATCTTCTCTCGTCGCTTTCCGAGGCCGCAGGAAAAGACATCGCGACGCCGTTCCGCACGTTCCTCGATCAACCGGGCGTGCCGTTCATCGACGTCGCGATGACGTGCGATCCGAAAGCCGCGAAGGAGGCGACCGTCTCGCTGAAGCAGTCGCGCTACTTCCCGGCGGGGTCGAAGGGCGGCAAGAACGAGCAGCTTTGGAGCATCCCGATGTGCGTCCGCTATGAGACGCACGGCGAGAAGAAGGAAGCCTGCACCGAGCTCAGCGCGCGCGAAGCGACGCTCGCTCTGCCGCTCACCGGCGGCGCATGCCCCGCCTGGATTTTCCCCAACGCCGATGCGACGGGCTACTACCGGTTCGGGATGACCCCGGCCGAGCTTGCGAAGCTCCGCACGGCCGGCGTGTCGAAGCTCACGACGCGCGAGAAGTACTCGTACGCCAACGCGCTCCGCACGGGCGTGCTTCGCAACACGACGCCAATGAAGGAGGCGCTCGCGTCGTCGGCGCTCCTGGTTCGCGAAGACATGCCCGAGCTCGCGTTGGAGACGTCGCAGTACGTGCGAACGGCCCACGAGTGGTTCGATGGCGATGCAGCCACGACCGGTCGTATCGAGGCGTACGGCCGCAAGCTGTACACGCCGGTCATCGCGCCCCTCGGTTGGACGGACAGCCCGAAGGAGCCTGCGGAGACGACGCTGCGGCGGAACGAGGGGCTGAAGTTCCTCGCCTTCGTCGCGCGCGATCCGGCGGTACGCGCCGAAGCCGTGAAGCGTGGTCGCGCCTATGCGATGGCGAAAGACGGCAAAGTTCACCCCGAGACCGTCAGCCGCGGGCAGCTCGGCGTGGCGCTCGGCGTTCTCGCCGAGGAGGGCGACGCGGCGACGTTCGACGCGATCTACGCCGTGCTCGCGACGACCGAAGACGAGATCATTCGCGACACCGTGACGGCCGCTCTCGGTCGCGCGCAGAAGCCCGAGCTCGCGAAGCGCGCGCGCGAGCTTGCGTTCGATTCGAAGCTGCGCCTCACAGAGCGCCTCGACGCGCTCTTCTCGCAGACGAGCTACCCGCAGGAGCGGGACGACGTCTGGAGCTTCGTGAAGACGAACTTCGACAAGCTCGCAACACAGATGGGCGAGCAGCGGTCGGTGTATCTCGCCTACGCCGCGGCGTCGTTCTGCGACGAAGGTCACGCAAGGGACCTCGAAGCGTTCTTCGCGCCGAAGCTCGCGAAGATGCCCGGCTCGCCCCGCAACGTGGCGGGCGTCGCCGAGAACATTCGGCTGTGCGCGTCGCGAAAGAGCGCCCAAGAAGCGAGCGTGCGTGAAGCGTTCGGTGGCGGTGTGGCCGCCGCGCCGAAGGCTCCGCAAACGCCCGCGACGCCGGCCGCACCCGCATCGAATGCAGCGGCGGCCGGTCAGCCGACGAGCGCGCCCAAGGCGAAGGCGCCCGTCAAGCCGTAGTCGTTCGCACTGCGATCACGGGTGCGACGCGAAGTACTCATCGAGCTTCGCGTCGGCCTCGTGACCGAAGAGAATCTCACAGGCCTCTCTCAGGCCGGGCGCCGCGCGGAGCTCGGCCTGCGAGATGACGAGGGATATCTTCGAACGGCGGCGTAAGAAGTCGTCGAGCTTCGTCACCATCTCGCGGCGCGCGGCCTGCGTGATTTCGCAACGGATGTACTCTGCACCTTCGATGAGCACTTCGGCCATGCGCGGGTCGCGGCGAATGTCCTCGAGGAGCGCGATGGCCTCGCCGCCGTAGCGGCGCCACAAACGCGGCGTGAGCTTTTCCGACGCGGCGGGCGAGGTGAGATCGTCGAGCCCCATTAGGCGCGCCTGGTGGAAGAACTCGTCGCGTACTTCGTTGGGCGGCTCGCCGTACCACTTGCGGCCTTCGAATGGCAGCGTGACGCCGAGCTCTTTCACGTAGGCCGCGACCTCTTCGCCGACGTTGAGACAGTCGGTGAGCTTGCCGCCGAAAATGCTGATGTGTTTGTCCGCCGCGTTGATCTCGACGGCGTGCTTGCGTGAGAGCTGCAGCCAGTCGTCCGCCCCGGCGCCGCTGCCCGTGACGACGAGCGGCCGTACGCCGCACCGTTCGGCCACGACGTCGCTCTCCGTGAGCGGCTTCGGCAGGCGGAGGCGCTTGTTGATGTTGTCGAGGACGAAGCGGCGGTCTTCGTCGGTCACGTGCGCATGCGGATCGGTCACCTTCGTGTCGGTCGTGCCGATGCACGTGCGCGGCCCCATGGGGATGACGAAGAAGAGCCGCCCATCGTCGGCGAAGAACGTGAGGACGCGCTTGTTCTTCGTCAGGCGCGGGACGATGAGGTGGATCCCTTTGGAGAAGACGTGACGGTGGGTCGTCGTCTCCTTCGCCTGGGCGTTCACGGCGTCGACGAACGGGCCGCAGGCGTTGATGACGACGCGCGATTTAATCCGCAGCTCGGCGCCGGTGATGACGTCGCGCGCGCGCGTCTCCCAGAGCCCTTCGGCGTTGCGCACGGCGCGCTCGCTCCCCAGGCTCTCGACGTAGTTCGCTGCGATGCAGCCGTAGTTGAGCGCCGAGCGAATGAAGTTGAAGACGAAACGCGCGTCGTTGTCGTGGAGGTAGGCGTCGGAGTACTCGAAGCCACCGTCGGCGCCGTCGAGGTTCAAAATGGGCTCTTCGGCTTGCATCTGCGACGTGGAAAGCAGACGCGGCGTCTTCGTGAAGAAGCTGCCGAGAAACCAGTAAAGCCACGTGCCGGCGACGAGCTTGAGCAGGCCGTGGCGAAAGCCGCGCGCGTGGACCGTGAAGAAGCGAATCTCCTGCACCGTCGACGGGTAGCTGCGAATCAGGTGGTTGCGCGAGACACAGAGCTTACGAACGAGGGGGAACTCGAACGTCTCCATGTACTTGATGCCGCCCCACGCGAGGTTCGACGACTGCTGGCTGGTGAAGCCTGCAAAATCGCCGCGGTCGATGAGGGCGACTTTCACGCCGCGGGCCGAGAGGCAGGCCGCCGAGACGGCGCCGTTGATGCCGCCGCCAAGGACCAGGACGTCGTGGACGGACTCGGCGAGGCGCTGAACGTTGGTTTGTCGAAGGTCCATGGTGGGCAGAGTCGGAGGGAGCGTCAGGGATAATTGACGCTCTGCGGTAGGCGAGCAAAAACGACAAGGGGCGGGTGGAATTCGTCCACGCCGGTTGTCACGTCAACCCGCCTCGCAGGCCGGGCGCTCGCGTTTCGCCGCGCATGTGCGCGGAGGGCCTCACCCCTCGAAGATGTAGCCGCGCGTGCCGTCGAGCGTGAGGAGGTCGCCGCGCTTCAACGTGACCCGCTCGGTCTTCGCGCGTGTCGGATCGTCGACGGCGATGGTGAGCGTCTCGCTGCGGTAGTCGACGACGACGGCGGAGCACCCTGCGATGCAGGGCTTTCCGAGGCTGCGCGCGACGTTGGCGCCGTCGCCCGTGAGCCCACCGCGCGTTGTCAGAATGCCTGCGGCGGCGCGCATTCCGGCCATGTCTTCCGCGGAGCTTTCGATGCGCACCAGGATCACGGGCCCCTTCGCGGCGTCGTCGACGGCGCTCGCCGAGTCGAAAACGATGCGCCCCGTGGCAATGCCGGGGCTCGCGTTGAGGCCTCGCGCGAGGCGGCGTTTGGTGCTCGGAATCTCGAAGTCGGGCATGGGAGTACGACGCAGCGTAAACCCATCGAAGGGGGCGTATCCCGCGTATTCGACCCCTCAAAGGGACCACGACGTGCGCACGCCGATTACCTTGTAATTACGGCATTTCGGCGCGCCCTCTCCAGGTTGCAGCCACACCGCTTTCCGTCATACTCAATCGTCGAGCCGCGTGACTTCGGGCAAAACCGAAATACGTGACACGCACCAAGGCGATTGTCCAAAAAATCGATGCGGAAGAGGGGCAAGGGAGACGGACCGGACCTCGGCATGCCGCCGAGCGAGCGCGGGGCGAGCGTCGTCGGCGCCGTGATTGCCGGGCGCTATCGCATTCGGCGACGCATTGCGAGCGGCGGCATCGCCACGGTGTACGAGGGGCTCATCGCCGAGCTTGGGAAGCGCGTTGCCATAAAGCTCATCGACGAGCGCTTCGCCGACGAGGGCGAAGTCGTCGAGCGCTTCCGCCTTGAAGCGCGGGCCGCCAGCGCCATCGAGAGCGAGCACATCGTGCAGGTGTTCGACGTGGGCGAAGACCCGCAGTTCGGCCTCTTCATGGTGATGGAGCTGCTTCAGGGCGAAGATCTCGGCAAACGGCTGCACCGCGAGCCCGAACGGCGCGTGCCGCTCGACGTCGCCGCCACCGTGGGGCTGCAGGCGAGCTGGGCGCTCGCGAAGGCCCACGAGCTCGGCATCGTGCATCGCGATCTCAAGCCGGAGAATCTGTTCCTCGTCGAGCGGAGCGCTCCGGGGACGTTCGTGAAGCTTTTGGACTTCGGCATCGCGAAGCTCACGCGCGAGCTCGGTCTCGGCATGGCGGGCCTCACCGCGCGCGGCGCGACGCTGGGAACGCCGCAGTACATGTCGCCGGAGCAAATTCAGGCCGTGCCGGATATCGATCCGCGCACCGACATTTGGTCCCTCGGCGCCGTGCTTTTCGAGGCGCTCGCGGGGCGCCCCGTGTTTGCCGAGAAGGCGACCTTCGCCGAGACGCTCATGCAAATCTGCCGCGACCGGCCGCCGAAGCTCGCCGACGTTGCGCCGTGGGTGCCGGAAGACTTCGCCGCCGTCGTCGACGCCGCCCTCGAGCCCGATCGCGACAAGCGCATCCCGGACGCGCGCACGTTCGCGACGCGGCTCCTCGAGGTCGCCCACGAACCGCTCGCCGTCGCCTTCGCGCCGACCTCGCTCGTCATGTCGGCACGCCCGTCGGCGCGCGCGCGGGCGTCGGCGAAGCTCGACGTGCCCGCGGCGTACCTCGCCGACGTGACCTTTCGCGAGTTCGGCGACGGCGAGCTCGATGCGCCGTCGTCGTCGCCCCTCGTGCGGCTCGGCCCTGCGGGGACGACGGTGCCTCTCGAGCTCACGCCGCTTCCGCCGCTCGGATCGCGGGAGACGCGCGAGACGTCGCCGCCGCCGTCTGGCTCGGCGTCGCCGCCGTCTTCGCGCGCACGCATCGCGTCGCAGGCCGGCATCGCGTCGGTCGGGCCCGCCCCCCACGAGGGGTTCGCGCGAAGCGTGCCGCCGTCGAGCGTGCGCCCAAGCTCGCCGGGGCCACTGCGACCGTCGTACGCGCCTCGCCGCTCGTTCGCGCCGCGGAAGCGTGGCCGCAAGACGTCCCTCGCGATCACCGCCGCAGGGGCGCTCATCGTGCTGCTGTCGCTCGGCGACCTCGCGTTGCGCGCGCTCGCTCCACCGGGATCGCGCGCCGCGGCCACGCTCGACCTACGCAAGGCTCAGGGCACCCCCCCGCGAACACGTGAGGTCCACTTCGCCATCGGCGTGAAGACGCGCGAGCACCTTCTCACCACCCCCGACGACGCCGGTGAAGCCAACCCGCCCGACGCCACCACGACGGACGACGACGGCGCGTCCGACCTCGGTGGGCCCGTGGCGCGCCCCGGCACGCGTCGCCGCCCCTAGCGGCGCGCGCTATAGTCGTTCGATGGAGCTCGTACTGCCCCACGCGCTATCACCTGCGGAGGTGCGGCGACGCATGCGGGTCGCCATCACGCGGTACAGCGAGAAGTTCGCGCGGTACTGCCCCGAAGCCGACTGGAAGTCGCACGACGTCTGCTCCGTGCGCTTCAAAGCCAAGGGCGTTCGCATCGTCGTCGAGGTGGAGGTTCGGCCCACGTCCGTCGTGGTGCGCGCGCGGCTGCCGCTCATCCTCGCCCCGTTCGCGGGCCGGGCGCGAAGCCGCATCGAAGGTGAAGCCGCCAAGTGGCTCGCACCGACGAGCGGGCCGACGTCGAGCCCCGATCTCTCGAAGGTCGACGACAGCACACCCAGCGTGGGCAGCCTGTCTGCAGCGTCGCAGAGCGCGCTTCGCACACGCTCTTAGGGACGTCGACACGGCGTGCTCACCCCACGGTGAGCACGCGTGCACTCTACACTCAGTTCTTGGGACCGCCTCGGAAGCCGTGCTTCTGCGCCAGCTGGTGCAGATACATCCGGTCCATACCTGCGAGGCGCGCGGCTTTGCTCAAGTTGCCGCCGCATCGCTCGAGGAGCGGGCCGATGTACGCGCGCTCGAACGCTTCGACGGCCGACTCTTTCGCCATGCGGAAGGGGACGGCGGAGTCGACGATGTTCGAGGTGTGGGACCCCTCGTGGTTGGCCGGCGGGTTGCGCGATGCGGGGCCGATCGCGCGGAGCACGACGCTTCGCTCGACGTAGTTCCGCAGCTCGCGCACGTTGCCGGGCCAGTCGTGCTTCTCCATCTCGGAGAGCACGGAAGGCGAGAAGAGCTCCTGCGCTTCGGGCCGACCGATGATGCCGAGAAAGCTCTGCACGAGCAGCGGTAGATCCATCACGCGCTCGCGGAGCGGCGGCACGCGAACGGACACCTTGGCGATGCGGAAATAGAGGTCCTCGCGGAACCTCCCCTTGTTCACTTCGCGATCGAGATCGCGGTGCGTCGCCGAGAGCACGCGCACGTCGATCTTCCGCGCGCGCGTCTCGCCGAGCCTGCGCACTTCGCGCGCTTCGAGCGCACGAAGCAGCTTGGGTTGGAGCTCGATCGGCAGCTCGCCGATCTCGTCCAAGAACACTGTGCCCCCATCGGCCGCCTCGAAGGCGCCGACGCGATCGCGCTCGGCTCCGGTGAAGGCGCCGCGAATGTGGCCGAACAGCTCGCTCTCGACGAGCGTGGGGCTCATCGCGCCGCAGTCGACGACGATGTACGGGCGGCCGGCGCGCACGCCGCGGCGCATGATCTCGCTTGCGACGAGCTCCTTGCCCGTGCCGCTCTCGCCCTCGATGAGGACGTCGATCTCGCTTGCGGCAATTCGCTCCAGAAGCGCGAACATCTTGCGCATCGCGACGCTTTCGCCGACGAGCGCACCGAAGGAAGGGACGACGGGAAGCGAGACGCCGTCCCCTTTTTCGGTGGCGACGACACGCACGACGGAGTCGCCGAGCGTGAGCACCGCGGAAGGCGGAAGCTCGGCGTCACGCAGCTTCACGCCGTCCATCCGCGTGCCGTTTTTCGACCCCGTGTCGAGGAGACGGAAGCCGTCTGCCTCGCGCACGATGCGGCAGTGGAAGCGTGAGACCGACGGGTCTTCGAGAACGAGATCGTTCGATGGATGCGAACCGATTCGACACAGCTCACCGTCGTGAACGACGGTGCGCGGTCTGCTCTGTCCCGACTCTCGCTCCACGAGGAAGCGGAGTCGCGGCACGACAATCTCCATGCGGCCGTAGGCCACTGGATTGTCGCGTTTGACGAGGGTGCCGACGCTAACTTCAGCGTCGTCGAATTGCGGAGACGCGGCCGTCTCGACACGAGGGCGAGAGGGTACGCGCGGCGGCGGAGGGCGTCGCGAGCTCATGATATTTTGCCAGTCTACTAGGGTGCGCCGACGTTGACCTTGCCTTGTGCAACGTCGGAGACGTCGAAGGTTTGCCGGAGCCCATCGGAACCAGATGTTGCACCCACCCGGAAGCCGAGGTCGCCGGCTCCGACGGAGGGGTCGTCGTACTTATGATCACCATTCGCATCGACGTAGATGTCGACGACGTACTCGGTCTCGACGTCGACGCAGCCGGGGACGATGGCCTCCATCGACGCCGCTTCGACGCTCTCCGTTCGGTACATGCAGACGACGTGTCCCGCGGATTTATCCGAGACACGAAGCTCAACTTGCTTGCCGATGAAGGCGCCGAGGCCGTCCACGTGGAGCTGCGCGGCGAGGGTCGTATCCGTCGACGGGTTCGGAGTTCCGCTCGGGTACTGGTCGATGTTGGTGAACGACGTGTTGTGGAGGAAGGTCACTTGGATGAGCCCATCGACGGGTTCGACGGACCCCGCTGGGTAGTCCTCGAGGGGCTCGATCCGCCACGCATGGTCATTTGAGATGACGCTTCCGAGACCGTCGAAACCTCCGCTTCGGTTGACATCCGCGTAGAAGTCGAGGTGGTAGGGTCCGTTCACCTTCGGAACCGCGCGGGCGACGTTGATCGTCGTGTCGGCGGCGCTCATCGCCTTCACGACCCCGCGCGACTGAATGAAGTTGTTCGTGTCGACGACGCGGTACTCGAAGGTGTTGCCGCCGTGGGGCCGCATCGCCACGAAGTTCATGCGGAGATCCGAAAACGGCGCCGAACCGGCCGACGCGCTGTTGCTGGTCACGCGCTTGTGGAAGTTGTCGAGATCGACGACCGAAAAGCAGCCGGCCGCCAACGCCGCGAGGGAGATCGCGGCGGCCGTCTTCGCGAGCGCTACGCCCGGGCGTGCGTGACGGTGAGCGAGCGCGTTCAAAAGACACCCCGCGCCGTCGCCGAGCAGCCCGTGGTCGAGCATGCGACGTCGGGCTGGAACGTGAAGCTGCTCGCGGTGCTCGTCGTCGTCATCGTCGTCGACGGAGGCGGCGACGACTGCGCCTTCTTCTCTTTGTCCGTGCTCGAGAGCACGAGCCACGTGATGCCCGTCGCGGCGATGACGCCGCCGCTGATCAAGAGCGCGTCGGTCGCCGTGACGAGCGCGCGCGTCTTCGACGTCTCGCCCGAGAGGTCGTAGCTCGAAGGGCACTCGCCCTTGGGACAGGCGACGTCCATGCGGTCCTTCGAGCGAAGGGCGAGGATGCCGGTGACCGCGCCCGACGCGAGGACGACGGCGCCGGTGCCGGTGAGCAGCCACGGCGCGATCTTCGACTGCGGCGCGCGCATCGCGACGGCTTGCGGCGCGGGGGCGGCGACGAGCCTGTGGGTCTGCGCGGAGCCGGGGGTCGCTTCGAGCTCCCATGCAGGCGATTCGTTGGCGCCGTCGCGCGCTTTGATGACGTGGCGGCCCGGGCGGATGCCGATGGTCACGCGCCCCTGTTCGGCGACGTAGACGTTGGTGACGGGTGTGCCGCGGACGGGGTGGCGCACGTCGAGGACGGTGGCGTTGGCGGGGCTCACGGTGATGATCACGCGGACGACGCCGCTGCGAAGCGTGACGAGGTCGCGTTTGATCTGCTCCCGTTCGACAGCGTCGATCTCGGGGGCTTCGTCCAGGTAGCGCGTGTACGCGTCGATAGCTTCGGAGTCGCGTTCGAGCTTCATCGCGCAGAAGCCGAGGTTGCCCAGAATGCGCGGCGACTTCGATGCGGCGTAGGCCACTTGAAACTCGCGGTACGCGTCTTCGTAGCGCGCGCCGTCGGGGTCGAGCAGCAGGCTCACGCCCGCATCGAAGTGTGCGCGCGCCTTGTCGCTCACGGCCTCGACCTGCCCGTCGGCTCGCGCGACGGCTTCGCCCACCGCGATCGTCCCCGTCGCGAGCAGCGCCGCGAGCACGCCCGGCGACAGTCGCGCCATGAGGGCCCCTCCCCTATTCCCGATTCTTGCCATGGATAAAACGGTACCCACGAATATCGAATTATCTATATCCAATTTAGCCTGAACAATGAATTGGTATCAGCTCGGGAGCCGAGGTCGGCCCCCATCGGCTAAATGATCCAGGCGGACCCGAACGTGCGTAAATCGTGAGCCTCGTACGCCCATGAGCGCTGCGTGTGAAGCCCCTCTAACGCTCCGAGGGCCGCACGCATCGCAGAGGTTCCGAAGCGTCGCTCGGCGCGCACCACAGCCTTGATTTAGCGGCCAAAAGTCGAGACCCACACCGACGACTGGATCATGGTTCGTTGCATGCACTACCCAGCCTGCCCCCGGGAGCCACGCCTCTCGCAGATCGCATGGACCGACAAGGCGCCCTCGAGGTCCCCCATGTGCGTTCGACGCGACTGGCCGCCTTAGCGGCCCCGGGAATATCGCCCCAGCAGGAGATTGCAATGTCCCATAAGTGGTATTTCGTTACTGCAATTGCACTGTTGGCAAGTTCGATATCAGCCTGTAGCGACGCCAAAGATCCGGCTGCCGTTTCCAACACGAGCGGCGGCGAGGACGCAGGCGTTGATAGCGCGACGCCTGCCGTGAAACAGGCCTTTGCGACGACGCCCAGCCACGGTTCGACCATCGCTCTCGCGCCCGACGATTCGCGCCTCGTGGTTGCCAACGGCGAGGCGAGCAGCGCCACGGTCTTCTCCGTCGACTTCGCGGCGAGCGCGCAGCCGACCCTCACCAAGATGGCGGAACTCCCCGTCGGCGCAGAGCCGTCGCAAGTCGTCGTGAATCCGTCGGGCGAGTTCGCCCTCGTCATCTCGCGCAAAGATCAGAAGCTCGTGCGCATCGATGGGCTGCAGGACAAGCCGGTGAAGGGGGCGGAGCTTTCGATCGGCTCCGAAGCGACGGGCCTCGCCCTCACGCCGGGCGGCAAGACGGCCTGGCTCGCGAGCTCTGTCGACGGCACCGTCGTCGGCATCGACACGGCCACGATGAAAATCACGACGACAATCGACCTTAACGCGGTCCTCGCCGAGAGCGGCTACCTCGGCGACGGCCTCACGGCGCGCCCCTCGCTGTCGCACCCGCGCAGCGTCGCCATCACCAACAACGGCGACAAGATCGAGGACGACGAGACCCTGTGGGTCACCGAATACGACGCGGTCCAGAAGACGCCGGTCCTTCCCGACGGCTCCAACGCCGATACGGCGAAGGTAGCCCTCATCTACAAGATCCCCCTCGCGACGAAGAAGGTCTCCATCGTCGAGATCCCCGCGATGGCGGACATGGGCTTCCACGACCACAAAGACGCGGTCGCCGGCTGCTTCCCGAACCAGCTCCTCAGCATGAACATCCAGGGTGGCTTCGGCTACGTCACCTCGGTCTGCGCGTCGCCGAAAGGGCCGCAGGGAATGTTTACCGGGCCGGCGAACGCGGCCTGTACGACGGACGCCACGTGCCCAGGCGCGGCCGTCGGATCATGCGCCGCCCTCAAGTGCGCCACCAACTGCACCGACAACGCACAGTGCGGCGCCAATCGGGGGAAATGCGTCGCGAACGTCTGCGCGGGCAACCCCGCCAACGTGAAGTCGGGCTCCGCACCGGCCGTGTCGATTATCGACCTCGGCGCGGGCAAGACGATCGCGACGGTGAACCTCGCGAAGGAGTTCGACGCGTCCTTCACCGCAGCCGGCATGGCCGACGACGCCACGCGCCGCTTGCCGCTCGTCACGTTCGACGTCGGCTTCGTGCCCGGCACGGTGACCGCGTATTTTCCCTCGAACGGCACCGACGCCGTCTTCCGCGTCGACTTCAACGCGACCTATGACGCGAGCACCATCGACGGCGTCGGCAGCCCGAAGGCGCCGTTCATCAACCTCACGCCGGCGGGCGTCGATCCGTCGCGCATCGGCCGCATGCCTACGGGAATAGCCATCGCCAACAAGGCCCACACGAAGGACTCGCCGCAGCGGTTCGCTTTCGTCATCAACGAGAACACGCGCAACGTCGCAGTGCTCGACCTCGAGAAGCAGGAGATCGCCGGCGCATCGGACGGCGTGCCGAACGTCGTCGCGGCGTCGGCGCTCCCGACGGATCCGGGCGAGCAGGACCGCCTCGAAGGGAAGCGTCTCTTCGGCACCGGTCTTGGCCGCTGGTCGTTCAAAGGCCAGGGCTGGGTCGCCTGCCAGTCGTGCCACATCGACGGCCTTTCGGACAACGTGACCTGGTACTTCCCGCGCGGGCCGCGGCAGCCACAAAGCCTCGACGGCACCTTCAACTCGAAGGACCCGACGGACATGCGCATCTCGAACTGGAACGCGTTCCAAGACGAGATCTCCGACCACGAGATGGGGGCCGTCCGCAGCACGGCCGGCGGCATCGGCGCCATCGTGAAGGACGGCGCGCTTAGCGCGGACAGCCGCATCGCCATCGACAAGATCAACCAGGCCGGTCTCGCCGGGTCGTCGACGACGGCGTCCGATCCCATGAACCCGGGCGCGCTCGCCACGGCCTGCGTGAACGACGACTGGCAGAAGGTGCTCGCGTACATCAAGTCGATCCGCTCGCCGCGCCGTCCGTCGAACCTCGACGTGGCGCTCGTCGCGAAGGGCGCCGACGAGTTCGCATCGGCCAACTGCCAAGGGTGCCACGGTGGCGACAAGTGGACCGTCTCGGCGCGCTTCTACACGCCCGACTCGACGAACGTCTTGAACGTCGCCCTGCAGACAACGCCGTGGGGCGCCGAGGTCACGACGGCCGGCTTCCCCGCAGCGCTCTTGCCCGCGACGACGCCCACCGCGCAGAACATGCGTTACAAGGGTTCGGCGGCGGCAGATTTCGATTCGCTCACGTGCGCGCTTCGTAACGTCGGCACCTTCGGCGTCGCCGAGGCGAAGGTCGGCGTCGCCGAGGTCCGCAAAGACATGGTCACCGCGGCCCAAGGCAACGAGACCGACGGCAAGGGGTACAACCCGCCGTCGCTCCTCGGCGCGAACATGGGCGCGCCCTATCTCCACGCAGGCCAGGCGCGCACGCTCGAAGCGCTCTTGAGCACGACGTTCGCCGCGCACTACCAGGCGCTCGCGCCGACGTTCCTCGCCGACGGCGATACCGACCGCGCGGCGAAGACAGCCGCACTCGTGCAGTACCTGCTCTCGATCGACGAGGACGCAAAGACCGTCGCGATCCCCGCGTTGGGCCCGACCGGCGGCAGCTTCTGCCACACGCTCTGAGGGCCGGTTCGATGAGCGACGATTCAGAGGAGATTATCGACATGGGAAGCGCTCAAGCTCTCGAGTCAAGCGTCGACGACGAGGAGTTCGGCAAGTACCGCACCCTCGTTCGCGTAGGTCGCGGCGGGATGGCCGAGGTCTTCGTCTCGATCGCGCGGGGCCCCGCGGGGTTCAACAAGCTCGTCGTCATAAAGAAGCTGCGTGAGGCGCGCACGGGCGACCCTTCGTACGTAAGCATGTTCCTCGACGAGGCGCGGCTCGCCGCGC
>JANXMC010000803.1 GCA_025354825.1 Myxococcales bacterium | reverse complement strand
CCTCACCTGCGCGTCGCTCGTGCGCACCGACGTACCGACCCTCTCCTCCCGGAGAGCGCCGGCACCCGGCCGACGAAACACGCCTCTCAGGATGGGGCGATGTAATTGTCGTCAGCGGGGAGGTGTAATTGTCGCCGAGCACGCTGGTGATGGAGACAGCTTCGTCGAGATTGGCGGTCTCCTCGTGGACTTGCACCAGTCCGATGCGAGCTTACTCGACACCGCCATCGTCTCGTCGGCGGCAGAGGTTCTGGGAAGCGACCTCCCGCCGGGTCAGTTTCGGTCGACGCTTGGACGCACGCCTGGGTACTTCTCGACGGCCAACGACGGTGCGGCCAACTACACCGTACCGCTGTGGGTGCCCGACGGACGCGCGGGAATGCAGCCGAGTCTGACGCTCAGCTACTCGAGTACCAGCTCGAATGGACCTCTCGGTGTCGGCTTCAACCTCGGCGGTCTCTCGCAGATCGCGCGTTGTCCTCGCATCATCGATCGCGACGGCGTCTCGCTCGCGATTCAGTTCGACGACGCGCTCGCGAGCTCGATGCCGGGTGTGCCGGGCGTCTACCACGGCGATCTGCTGTGCCTCGATGGCGATCCACTGGTGCCGGTGCGTGACGATGGCAGGCACGTCGTCGAGTTTCGGACCTTGCACGAGACGTTCTCGCAGATCCTCGTGGACGGCTACGACGCGATGGGACCGACGTCGTTCACAATTCGCGCGAAGTCGGGACAAGTCTATCGCTACGGCAATCGCCCGGAGTCGCGGCTCGAGAGCTTACGCGTGCGGCTCGCGACGACCGACGACGGCACGGTGCCGATTCCCAATCCCTTCTTCAATCCCTCGAAACCAGAGACGCCCGAAGACGGGCCCAATCCGCGAAACAAGGGGACCACGACGCGATCGATCGTGACGCCCAGCTACGACCAGTCCGTCCGGTTCTCATGGGCGATCTCAGACGCCGCTGATCGCTCAGGCAACACGATCACGTACGACTATCGCATCACCTCTACCTCGGTCGCCGACGTGTGTTCGACGCCGTCGCCTGGCTGTGCCGCGCAAGGCGTACAGCTCCTGCCTACGCTGATCCAGTACACGGGCAGCACGAACCTGCCGGCGACGCGCCAAGTGCGCTTCGTCTGGTCGCCGCGGCCCGACATCACTTCGAAATGGGTCTCTGGGCTCAAGCTCGCCGAGGGCGCGCGCCTGTCCGAGGTTGCGATGTTCGGACCCGACCCCGTCGAGACGAAGCAGCTCCGGTCGTATTTGCTCGCGTACGAGCAGAGCCCCGTGAGCGCTCGCTCACGCCTCACTACGCTCACCGAGTGCGACGGCGCGAGTATCTGCAAACTACCCACGAACTTCGGTTGGACGAACGATTCGGTCGCCCGCGAGGTGAAGACAGTCTCGACCGAGCCCGAGCTCGACGACCCTCGTAACGCGCGCATCGGCAATCTCGACGACCTGTTCTTCAACGATCTTCAGTTCGACCCGAGCGGGCAGACGCTCGTGCTCGACATCGACGGCGACGGCTACGACGACGTGCTGTATCGGACACGGCGCGACCCTGTGCTCGACGCGGGACAAGTGCCCTCTACCAAGCCCGTTCGACGTATCGCGAAGTACTACTATCGCCTGAGCACGCATACGGGCCTTGGCCCGCGCGTCGAGGCCGGCATCGCGCCCGTTGATTCGACGAGCGATCGCATCGACACCTGCGTCCATTCTGGGATCCTCACTGGCGTCCCCGGCTCGTTCGAGTGGAATCAGTCGTACTTCGCCTCGTGCATGCCGCCGATGCCGCGTCCCATCGACGTCGACATGAACGGCATTCCCGAGCTGCACGACGGACTGTCGCTCTACAAATGGGACGCGACGTTCCGCCGATACGTCGCATATGCCCCGGCCGACGACCCGACGAACGGCGTGGCGAAGGACCTCGCACGCACCCATTTCTTCGTGGCCGATCTTACCGGCGACATGCTGCCGGAGTTGGTCTCCATCTTCGAGGCGGCGCCGAGCTACTTCTTCAACTACGGCGGTACCTTTGTCGGCGCGCCGGTAACGAGGCCGGTTCCGTGGCCCGGCGTGATTCTGTCACCCGGCAGGACGATGGTCGGCTCGTTCACGGGCGATGGGCGAACGACCCTTCTCGCGCAACGGTTTGGCCTCAAGAGGTATCTGCGGCTGACCGTCGGCGGCTCGCCGACCCCGGCCGACTCGATCGCGCAACAATCCGAGTTGGCGGCGCCGCTGGGAGATCCGGGCGCGCTGTCATATCGATTCGCCGACTTGAACGACGACGGTTTGGACGACGCGCTCGCTGCGGGTTTCCCGCTCACGCGTGACGTCGCCACGGGTGAGTACCAGGTCTGGACAAATACAGGCGCGGGCTTCCTGCCCGACACGATCATCCCGCGGTCGTCGGGTTCCATGGACTCTCTCTGGGACGACACGCAAGACGGCATCGCGGAGCTCCACGACGGTTGGCAAACCGTTACGGACGTCGCCACCCACGCGGCGCCCCCGACGCTCGCGCCCGACAAGGAAACGTTCTCGCCACTCGCCATTCTCGACGTCAACGGCGATGGCATCGCTGACATCCTCTACCAGCAACAGGCGTTCGGCTTCGCGCTCGCGGTGTCCAAGCACCCGACCACGCGTGCCGACCTGCTGACGTCGATCGAGGAGCGAGGCACCCTCTCGGTCGGGTATCAACTGCAGACGGGCACGGGAACCGCGTCGATATGCCCGCACGTCGCCGTGCAGTGTCTAGAGCATGCGCGCTGGACGCTTGCGTCGGTGCAGCGGACTAGCGGGGCAGGCACGGTGCTCGAACGTTCGACGTACGCGTGGGCAAATCCGGTCACGATGGCTGCCGGCGTCGCGCTCGGCTTCGTCGGGTACGGCCAGCGCTCGACGGTGGATGCACTCACCGGCTCGACGACGGTTACGCACTTCGACGCGACCACGGGTGCCGTGAGCATCTTCGGATACGTCGGCGTCGTCACGGACGAGACGACCACGTCGCCCATCGGTGACGGACGAACGCTCACGTCGAGCGTCACGTACCATCGTGAGGTTGGCCCTGGCTCGCTCACGACCACCGCGGTCGCCCATCAGCCCTCGACGCTGCGCACGCGGAGTGTGGAAGAGATCCTCGTCGAATCGAGTCCGTCGCCGCACGAGCTTCGCCATCGCACGACCGCTTACGGCTACGATGCGTGGGGCAACGTCACGAGCGAGATCGCCACCGCACATCACGCGAACATCGCCATTCGCACGACGCGGCGCTTCGACGACGATCCGACGAATTGGTTCCTCGGTCAGCTGCGTCGGGTCGACGTGCTCGCGCGCGACGCCACGTCGGGCGAGACGGTCTCTCGTGCGATCGAGTTCTCCTACGACGGTCTCGGTCGCCTGCGCGAGCAGATCTCCGCGCCCGACGGCGGGCCCGAGGTGCGGCTCATCACGACCTTCGGGTATTCACCGGGCGGCCAAATCTCCGACGTGATTCGGCGTGCCGCCGGAGAGGTTCGCCTTGCAAAGAGCGTGCGCTTCGACGATCGCGAACAGATGTGGCCCGTCGAGGTCAGCGATGCGCTCGGTCACGTCAGCGGCTTCACCATCCACCCAGGCCTCGGGGTCGTCGTCGCCGCGATCGATCCGAACGGCGTCACCGTCACGCGTCGCTACGACGGTTTCGGTCGTCTTCGCGAGACGCACATGCCCGATGGGAACAGCGAGACGAGGGTGTTCGCCTTCGGGAGCGCCGGCGAGACCGTCGTCCGCATCAAGGATGCGTTCGGACGCACCATCTCGTTGCGGAGCGACGACGTCGGGCGCCCGCTCGAGGCCACCGATGACGTCCTCGACGAGGGAAATCGCTCCAAGACCTGGAGCTATGGCGACGCCGTTCACCCGTGGAGCGCCACGCTCGTCCAGCGCCCGCACTTCGTCTCGGATTCCGGATTCGGCGATGTGCTGACGTTCGATCGTTTGGGCCGTGTCACGCGTATCACGCATCCCGACGGCACGTTCGGCAAGGCTTCGTATTCCGGCCTCACCGTGACCTCGACCGATGAGGTCGGCAACGAGCGCACAGTGCAACACGACGAGCTCGGTCGCACGCTGTCGTCGACCCAATACCCCACGCCCGCGACGATCTCGCCGGGCGGGCATCCGATTCGGCACCCCGTCACCACGCACTACCAGTACAGCCCGCTTGGTCAGCTTCGCTTCGTCACCGACGCCTTGGGAAATCATTCCGTGCACGTGTACGACGAGCTCGGTCGTCCCGTTCGTTCGCACGACCCCGATCGAGGGGACGAACAGACGATCTACGATGCGTTTGGCGACGTGGTCTCCGCGGTCGATGGGCTCGGCCGGCGGAACACGTTCGAGATCGACGCGCTTGGGCGCATGCAAGGGGTCGACAACGTCGATGGCGTGACGTGCTTCGCGTGGGACGATGCGCCGCATGGTGTGGGCAAGCTCTCGAGCGCGCGGCTCGACGACGTGAAGACCGAATGGCACTACGACGCGCTCGGCCGGACGGTGAGCCAGGCCTGGACGATCGAAGGTGAGCGTTTCGAGCTCGGCACCGAGTACGCCGCGCTCGGGCTCGTGCGGAGCATGACGTATCCGAAGGCCGCGGGAAGCGAACCGCTCACGGCGATCTTCGACCACGCGGCCAGCGGCCTACTCGGCTCCGTGAGCCTCCTCGACCCGGCGGCAGGAACGATCCAACCCATCTGGTCGGTTCGGCAGCGCGATGCCCGAGGCCGGGCGCGGCTCGAACGCCTCGGTCGCGACGATGTCGGCCTCCTGCGCGCGACGTCTTTCGAGCCGACGCGCGATCGCTTGCAGGTGATCGAGACGGGCTTCGGCACGTCGGCGGCCGATCTTCATGGACGCGTCCAATCCACTTCGTACCAGTACTTCGACGACGGCGAGATCTCGAGCCGCGTCGACGGCGTGAACGCCACCTTCGATCGCTTTCTCTACGACGGCGTGGACGAGCTCGCGCAGTGGGAGACGGGAAACGGCATCGTTCCGACGGCAAGCGCGAGCACGACGACGAAGTACACCTACGACGCGATCGGCAACCTGAGCGCCCGCACGGAAGCGAAAATCGGTTCCGGCCCGCCGCACGTGGAGACGTTCGGCGTAGGCGAGGGCAGTGCCGGACCGCACGCCGTCACGAGCAGCAGCTCGGGGGAGCACTTCACCTACGATAGCGCAGGGCAGCAGGTCACGGCGCCTGGCCGCGTGGTGACCGCGTATACGGCTACCAGTTTGCCGAAGGACGTCACGACGACCTCCGGCGACGCGCACTTCGTCTACGACGCCTTCGGAACACGCACCGTGCAACACACGTCCTCGGGCCTCGTCGTCACGACGCTCGGTCCGTACGAGCGCCGCGTGGCCGAAGGCGTGACGACGCACATCTTCACGTTGCCAGGCGGCGCCCAGATGATTTGGACGCAGCGCGATGGCGCGCTCGTGAAGAAGCGTATCCGTTCGACGAACCGCGTCCGGTCGACCGAGCGGCTATCTATCCGCGGTCGAGCGTGAGGCGCCGGAACACGTTGGCGTCGAGAAGCTGCTGAACGTCTTC
>JANXMC010000796.1 GCA_025354825.1 Myxococcales bacterium | reverse complement strand
GCGCAGACGTAAAACGCGCGCGTCTCGTAAACGTGCGGCGTGAGGGTGAAGCGAACCTGCGCGCCGCCGAGGCTTTCGACGCCGTCCTCGTTGGCGGCGGAGACGCGGAACGTGTACTCGCCGGGGCCGAGATTGGTGTAGTATGCAACACGTCGCCCCTCGGCCTCGACCCACCCGTGGTCGAACCCTTCGAGCATGTACTTGAAGGTCACGGCTTCGGGCGCCGTGAAGCTGGGGGCGGTGTACCGAAATTCGAACTCGCGGCTGCCTGCGGCGAGAACGATGGGCGCGCTCAACGGAGTCGACGGGGGGAGCGTCTCGCGGTTCACGCGGACCTCTTCGACGATCACCGGCGGGGGGCGCGCGTTGTGCGGGAGGTGATCGGGGTCGACCACGGCGACGCCTTCCGTCGTGGGGAACCAGAGGCGCCCGTCGCGCGTCTTCCACGCCGACTGCGACTGCCCACCGTTGCACTCCTGGTTGCGCATGCCGTCCTGCTTGCCGTAGCCGAACGCGCGCACGCGGGGGCGGGCCTTGGTCGCGAAGGCCTCGACCTCGCTCATCGCCACGCGCGTGACACCGCTGTTGCTGCTCACCCACAGGTTGCCGTGGCCGTCCTCGAGGATCGCGTCGAGGCCGTCGCTCACGAGGCCGTCGCGGGCCGTCACGTGAACGAGAGCGTCGCCGCGAAGCCGTCCGAGCCCTTCGTTGGCGAAGGCGATCCACAGCGTGTGCTCGCGGTCTTCGTAAATCGCTTCGACGCCGTCTTGGACCGAAAGTGGAACGCGTTTCAACACGCCGTCGTCGACGGCCGCGAGCCCTTCTTGGGTGCCCACCCACATGCGCCCGGCGTGGTCTTCGAGGAACGTAATCACGTGGAGCGCGGGCGCCTCCTCGCTGCCGACGCCGCGCAGCGGGACGAGCTTTCCGCCGAGGTGCCGGGCGACGCCCCCGCCGTTGGTGCCGACCCAAAGCACGCCCCCGCGATCGATCTGCAGCGCGTAGACCGACGCATTCGGAAGCCCTTGGTTCTTTCCGAACACGGTGATTTTCCCGTCCTCGATGCGGCTCAACCCCTTGGTGCTCCCCACCCAGACGACGCCCGATTTTTCTTGCTCGACGACCGTCGCCTCGTCGCTCGCGAGGCCCGACTGCGCATCGAACGTGAGGACGCCGTGGCTCGTGTGCTTCTGCACGCCGCGGCTGTCGGTCGTGATCCAAATGCCGTCGACGATGTCTTCGCGGACGCCCCAGATCATCGTCGACGGCTCGCCGGGCTTGGCGTCGTCATAGGTCGTGAACGCGCCGCGCTTCATGCGCACGAGGCCCTTGATGGTGCCGACCCAGAGGTTCTGCTCTTGGTCTTCGACCACCGTGTACGTCTTCATCACGGGGAGGCCGTCGGCCGTGCCGAAGGTCGTGAAGCGGTCGTCGCGAAAGCGCTTCGCGCCGCCGTCTTGCGTCGCGAGCCAGATGCTCCCCTCGTGGTCCGACGTGATGTGAACGATGCGCGCGGTGGCCGCGTCCGATGGCGCGAACGACGTAAAGGCGCCGTCTTTGAAGCGGTTCAGGACGCCGTCTTTCGTACCTATCCAGAGCGTCCCTTCGCGATCGCAGTAGACCGCCGAGAGCGCGTCGCTCGAGAGGCCGTCGCGCGTCGTGTACGTGCGGGGCTCGCCACCGGCCGCCGCCGGCGGGTAGCGCGTGAGGCCGAAGCCGTCGCGGGCGACCCACATGCTTCCGTCGCGACCTTTGCCCAGGGACCACGCCTTGTGGTCGGCGGTGTCGACGCGCGTGACGCGCGGCGTGTCGTCCCCTTCGAGCCGTGCGAGGCCGCCGTCTTCGGTGTTGATCCAGACGGCGCCGGCGGCGTCGACCTCGAGGTGACGAATCTGGTTCGCGCCGAGATCCTTCCCCGTCGCGACGATGCTGAAGACCCCTTTTTTTAGCCGGACGAGGCCGCCGCCGAAGGTGCCGACGTAGAGCGCCCCCTGCGCGTCCTCGGCGAGAGACCGCACGTAGTTCGATACGAACGCAGGCGTGTTGGCGCGGTTGAAGACGACGAAACGCGCGCCGTCGAAGCGCACGAGACCCTCTTCCGTGGCAAGCCATAGGTAGCCGTCGCGCGTCTGCACGGCGGCGAGGATCACGCCGACGGGGAGGCCGTCGGTCGTCTGGTACGTGCGCGCGACGTACGCGTGCTGAACGTGGCTCGGGTCGAAGGCGCGGGCGTCCTGGCTCACGAGGATGCACGCGCTCGAGAGCGCGTACGCGAATGCAAACGCGTGACGTGTCGCGCGTTGTCTCCTTCTCACGGGAGCGGCCCGCGGCGAACGACCGCGCGCACGTGGAGCACGCGTTTGTCGTCGACGGTCGCGTCGAGCGAGCACGGCATCTCGGCGGCGATTCGCACGAGCCCCATGCGGCTACCGCCGGTGAGGGGCCCTTCGGCGAGCTCGCGCACGCGGGCGGCGTAAGCCTCGCGAGGCGAGGGGAACGAGGCGAGCCACGCGAGGGTCGCGCGAAAGCCGTCGAGCCGTTCGTCGACGGCGGCAACCGGGCTCGCGACCGTGACCTCGACATCGGTGTCGGATGTGACGACGCGGAGGCGCACGCGGCGTGCGACGCCCGGCTGCTCGAAAGCGCCGTAGCGGACGGCGTTTTCCAAAAGCTCGCTCGCCACCATGCCGACCGCTTCGCTCAGCGCCGCGTCGCGCGAAACCGCGAGGGCCGCGCTGATGATCATTCCGCGGAGAATCGCGACCCGCTCCCATGTCGCCTCGATCTCGAGATCGATCTCGAGCTTCGGCGCGGCGGTCATCGAACGCTCGTGGGACTGTCTGCGACGGCGTTGATTTTGAAGAGCTTGTGGCTTCGTTCGAAGACCCACAGCGCGTCGAAGAAGATCTTCTGCCACGGCTGTTTCGGCGAGTAGAACACCGCGAGGCTCCGACCTTGAGGGAGCTGCTTGATGTACTTAATGATGGTCGTGATCGTCGCCGAGTTGAAAAAATCGAGCGTCTCGAAGTGCATCTCGAGAAGCGCCTTTTGCGCCGTCGCCGCAAGCGTCACGTCGGTGAGAAACGGCGTGAGCACGTTCTCGGGCTGCGGCAGGTTGCTCTTGCCACGCCAGTCGAGGCGCACCGTCCCGGACGGGCGCTCGTGCACGTCGATCAGCAGGTCGCCGAACTTGTGCGTCTTCACGTGGTGGCTTCCGGCACGCGCTGCTTCACCCCAGACAGCATGGCATTTCCCGGATGGATCTTCGAACTTGCCTGCGTCTGTCGAGTGGTGACGCCGAGCGCTTCGAGATCGGCCCGCAGCGCGTCGAGGGGGCGAAACGCGGGCGGTCGCGCGCCGCGGTTCCACCCGAAACGGATGGCGAGCTGCTCCAGGGCGCGCGTGAACGAGCCGCTCTGGCTCGCGCGATCGGCCTCGCGCACGAAGACGAGGCCGCCGTCGCGGAGCGCGTTCACCGCGCCCGCGAGGATCGACCGCTGCATCGCTTCGTCGAAGTAATGGAGCACGTCGAGGAGGACGATGGCGTCGCACGGCGGCGGCGCAAAGGTGCGCATGTCGGCAACGTCGAGCGCGCACGGCAAGCCCGCGGCGGCCGCCTGACCGAGCTTCACTTTGGTGGCGTCCCAGTCGATCGCCGTCACCTCGCGCGCCTTGTCGGTGAGCACGAGGAGCATGGGCAAGAGCCCCAAGCCCGCGCCGAGCTCGACGACGTGACCGCCGCCGGGTAGGCCGTCGGCGACGATGCGGTAGGCCGGATCGAGCTTCATTTTCCAGGTGACGTAGTGGCGAACCCAAGGCGGCGCCGCGGAGAAGCGCGCGCGCACGTTGGCCTGGGCGCGCGCGAAGTCGCGATCTGCGTGGGAGAGACCAGGCGCGTCGATGGCGACGGGCACGGGCGCGAGCGTCGCGCCGCCGGCTCGCGCGCGGGCGACGGAGTAGACGAGGGCGCCGAGCACCGCGCCGATGGCTCCGCCGACGATGGGCGCGCCCAGAAGCCACGCCGTGAAGATGTCGGCGCCGAGCTTCCACGGCGACGCGTGGCGCATGGCGTCGGTGTCGACCACCACGGCGTGCCCCGTTTGAAGCCACGTGCCGACCTCGATGCACGCAGCGGCCAGAAACGGTGCGAGGGGCGGAATCGAGATGTTCGCGGCGGCGTACACGACGACCTTGTTCAGGCGCAGCGCCATCGCCACGCCCACGCAGAGAAAAAAGTGCAGCCCGAAGAACGGCGTCGCACCGAGCATCCCGCCGACGACGCACGCCGCTACGAGGCGCGCGGGCGAGCTATTTTCCTGGGCGAGCTTCGTAACGTAGGCGCGAAGGCGTGCGCGTGCGCGGGGCACCATGCCTCGGCTTCTACGAGGCTCTCGAGGCCGTGCCAACCGGTGTCTCGCGCCGTTTTGGCCGAGCTGCGTCAAATGCGCGCTACGGCCCGTGATTTCGGCCGCAAGCGAAAGTACGATCCGTATGACTTGTCGCTTCCGCCTCCCACGCCGCCTCCGCCGCCGAGCACGCCGCCCCCTCCGGCGTCCGCCGCGCTCCTCGTGGGCCGCACCCTTTGCCAGTTTCGCATTCTGGCGAAGCTTGGCGAGGGGGGGATGGGCGTCGTCTACAAGGCGCTCGACACCGAGCTGCGTCGGCCGGTGGCCATCAAAGTGCTGACCGGCGTCGGCGCCTCGCCGCTTCGCCGCCGGCGTCTGCTGCGCGAGGCGCGGTCGTCGGCGGCCGTCTCCCATCCGAACATCGCTACGGTCTACGAAGTCTACGAGTCCGAAGGCGTTTCGTTCATCGCCCTCGAGCTCGTCGAGGGGCGCACGCTCCGCGAGCTGATTGCCCTGGGGCCGGTCGATCCGTACGAGGCGTGCGCGATCGCGCGGGGCGTCGCGCGGGCGCTGTCGAAGGCCCACAGCGTGGGGCTCGTGCATCGCGACCTTACGCCGGACAACGTGATGGTGACGCCGGACGGGCACGTGAAGGTGCTCGATTTCGGCCTCGCGAAGCTCAAAGACATCGCCGACGAAGACGACGACGGCGACGGTCTGTCGAGCACCACGCTCACGTCCGTGATGACCCAAGAGGGGCGCATCATCGGAACGCCGGCGTACATGTCGCCCGAGCAGGTCGCCGGCGAG
>JANXMC010000715.1 GCA_025354825.1 Myxococcales bacterium | reverse complement strand
GCATCGCGTCGCGTGCGCGTGAGGGCGCGGCTCAATCTGTGAACGCTCGCGTCGGAGTAATCGAGCGTTAGGCCGCTCGCGGCGTCGCCGAACATGTGTGCTGCGGCGTGGGTGAAGACGTCGGCCGCTTCGTCTAAGTGGCGCAAAACCCCAGGATTACGCGCGGGATTCGCGTCCGTCCCGCGGGCGCTCGCGAGGTCGCCCCGCACGTCGGCCGGGTAGAGCGGCAGGAAATACGCGCGGAAGAGTGTCTCCGCGGTGACAGCTTCGCGCGGGGGCTGCGTCATCGGCGCCCCTTACCACAGCCTCGTGCGGATCTCGTTACGGGGCGCGACGCGGCGCGGCTTCTCCGTCCCACAAACTGTCGCATTTGGTAGCGTCACCAGATGCTGACGGCGGACGTTCGCTTCGAAGGGTGGACCACCGACGACTGGGTTCGCTTTCTCCATTTGTGGAAGCCGCGCGCCGCGGCCGATCTCGAGCCGACGCGCCCGCGCGGCGGTGTGCTGGTGATTCACGACGGCGGACGCCTTCGCAAGCTCCTCCACACGAGCCGCGGCCGCCTCGATATTGGGCATACGTGGCCGGTGCCGCTTGGCGATCTCGCGAAGGCGCACCATGCCAGCTGGGCACTCGCGGCGCATACCGGCGCCCTCGACGAGCTGATGGAGCGCTTCGGTGCGCGGGCGCGGCGCGGCGACGACCTCATCGCGCAGAGCCTGTGCGTCGTGCAGATCGTCCGCGAGATGATGGCCCAAGGGGCGATCGAGAGCTGGCCGAGCCGCCTGCGAGGTGTGCCGCCGCCGTCGGACGTGATGGTGCGAAAGACGATCGACTCGATCTGCGCCGACGGAAAAGCCATCTGCCTCGGCATGTTCAAAGCCGGCGAGCTGTGGACCGCCTTCGTCGCGCGCCGCCGCGGCTTCGGCTTCGACGTCATTGCAGGACCCGACGAGCTGCGCCCTGCGATGGGCCTCCTGTCGGGCGACTGGCGCCGTGACTACCGCCACCTCGTGCGCGCCGTCGAGGATCGGTACGCGCCGCTCGCCTTTGGCTGTTTTGCCGAGGTCGACGTCTTCCGCGCGCTCCAAACCGACGGCCGCCCCGGCGCATGGAGCCGGGCGGTCGCCGTGCGCGATGTCGCCCTTTCCCCCATCCCGATGGCCGTCGGCCTCGCATTGGGGGTCGACGGCGCGCGCTACGCGTTCGACAATCTCAAGGTGGTGACGTCGCGCATCGATCCGTTCGGCTTCATGGATCCGCTTCTCCGAAGCGTGCGCGGCAGCGTCGGGCGGGCCGCGGGCGACAAAGACGTGCCGAGCGTTCTCGGGTTCGATCCGCTCGCCGCGCTCCGCGCGCTCTTGTCGCGGTAACGCATGAAGACCCTCGAAGAGATCAAGCTCGAGGTTCGAACGCTCACCGGCGACGACGTCCGTTTCAGCCTCGTCAACGTGCGCGTGATGCTCCGCACGGGGGTGAATCTGAAGGCGATCAAAGAGACACAGAACGACGACGCACGCTCGATCCGCGAGGTGCTGAGCGCCCTCGCCGAGCTCGGCTACACGCTCACGAACGCAGGGCGGAGGTCGTTCCATGGTTGATGCGCCCGGCGTTGCGAGCGCCTACACGGAGACGCTCGAAGCGCACGGCGTCGACGAAGCGTTCGCCCTCGCGTTTGCCGCCGCGAGCGTGACCGACCCCACCGCGGTGGTCTTCTTCTGCTCGATTCACCACGATGGCGCGCGCATCGCGCAGCTGCTCCGCACGCGCTATCCGTCGGCGGCGGTCCTCGGCTGCACCAGCGCCGGCGTCTTCGCCACCGGCGGCCAATCGCGCCTCGGCGTGTCGGCCATCGCGTTCGGCGCGAGCAAGGTCAAGCGCGCGTTCGCGGCCGTCGCGCGCTTCGAAAGCGCGGGCGCCGTCGACGTCGCAGCCGGCGTTCGCACGGCCATGGGCGAGCTCGCCCACGGGCTCGGCGTCGACTTGCGCGCGGTCAGCGACGAGTACGTCGGCCTCGTTCTGGTGGACGGCGTGCGTGGCCGCGAAGAGGCGTGCAACCAGGCGCTCGGCAACGTGGCGCCGCTGCTGTCGTTCGTGGGCGGCTCGGCGGGGGACGACGGGCGCCAGAAAGAGACGTTCGTATTTGCCAATAGCGAATCATCGAACGACGGCGCCGCGCTTTTGCTTTTGGAAATGAATGCGCCTTTCGTCATTTCCAAAACATGCAACTTCGAGCCGACGGGCAAAAAGCTCGTCATCACGAAAGCCGACGAAACCACGCGCACCGTCCACGAGCTCGACGGCGAGCCGGCGGCGGTCGCCTATGCGCGTAGCCTCGGAATCCCCGTCGAGAGCGTCAACGGCCGCGTCTTCAGCGCGCACCCCGTGGGGATCATGATCGACGGCGTGCCGTGGATTCGCAGCCCCGGGCGGGTGCTTCCCGGCGGGTCCATCGCCTTTCGTTGCAGCATCGCCGAAGGGATGGAGGTCGACGTGATGCGCCGCACCGACTTCCTCGCCGGCCAGAACGCGGCCCTCGCCGACGCGGCGATTGCGCTAGGCCAGCCGATCGCCGCGGGCGTCGTCTTCAACTGCATCTTCCGACGCCTGCAAATGGACGCGGAAAACCTCCACGGCCCGTTTCTCGAGTCGCTCTCGGGCTTCACGGTCGCAGGTTTTCACACCTACGGCGAGAGCTGGCTCGGTCATATCAATCACACCTTCACGGCGGTGTTCCTAGGATAAGTCGGTCAACCGCCTTCGTTGCGTGAGTGGCTTGTCGAGATAACCATGTAGCGTCATGGGTTTGCGTGCGCCCTCGTCCCCGGCGCGACACTGATTCTGCGGGATGGGGATTACACGATTCCCACGACGGGCCTTCCGAACATCGATTGCGTGGCCGACGGCCTCGCGAACGGCACGGCGGCGAAGCCCACTTTTACCGAAGCCACCACATCACCGCGCGCAAGCTCGTCGCGGCCTATCAAAATAGGCATTTCAAGCGCGAAGCCATTGCGCTGAACGAGTGCACGTCGTCGCTTCTCGAGGATACGGAAATCTATTCGTATCACGTGTACGGCGTCTTCGTTTATGCCGGCGCAGACAACGTCCTGCGACGCGTTTATGCCAATTCGCGAAGCTATGCCGACTTGCCGGCGCTGGCGACGGTCGACACGACGCGCGGCGACGACGGGATCATTCTCAGCGACGAGACGAAGCACACGATCGTCGAGAACTGCATCGGCGCGTTCGGCCACGCCACGAGCACGGGGTTCGGCTCTACAGGCGTGCAGAATTTGAACATCGAATCGTCGAACGCGTATGGCAACGATACGAACTTCGATTTCGCGGAAAAGTTCGATGACGATACGGGTCACCTGCAGCGGTGCGTGTCGGTCCCGGCTACGGCGATGGGCCTTTCGACGAACCAATGCCTCGTCTACGTGCCCGCCGCGAGCTCGATGTAAGGCGCGGGAAGAGGCGGCGCGGACATTGGGGCGAACATCGTCTTCCGGTACGAGAACGGCGCGCTCACGAACAAGAAGCTGTGGGACGCCACGACTGGCAAATTCCCCTGCGGCGCGGTGGTTCCAGGGCTGACGGACGTCGCAGGGAAGAGCTGCACGGACGTGAACGAGCGGCTCAACGTGGGCGTCAATGGGTGCGCTTCACCGTGAGCACGCGCATCAGGCTGCTGCGAGGCCTGCTGAGCATGCTCACGCTGGATTGAGACTCGTAATCGGACAAACCGAAACTGGGGAAATGGGTAATGTGGCCCGCGCGGGCGCTCATGCTTGCGTCTCGAGGAGAGGCTCCGATGAAGCTCTATGGCATTCCGTTCAGCACGTGTACGCGCAAGGTTCTGACGATTCTCGCGGAGAAGAACGCGAAAGCCGACTTCGTGAATGTCGACATTACGAAGGGCGAGGGGAAGAACGACGATCACCTCGCGCGGCAGCCGTTCGGACAAATCCCGGCCATCGACGACGACGGCTTCGTGCTCTACGAGTCGCGGGCGATTCTTCGATATCTCGACTCCAAGCTCCCCGGCGTGGCGCTCACGCCGGCCGACCCGCAGACCCGCGCGCTCATGGAGCAGTGGATCAGCGTGGAGACCTCGAACTTCACGCCCCACGCGATGAAGCTCATTTACGAGACGATCTTCCACCCGATGCGCGGCATCCCGACCGACCCGAACAAGGTGTCGGAGGCTCGGGCGGCGCTTTCGCGCACGCTCGACGTCATGGAGACGCAGCTTGGCAAAACGCCGTTCATCGCGGGGAGCGAGTTCACCCTCGCCGATATTGGCTATATGCCGTATATCGAATATGTGGTCGCCGGAGGCAATGGCGATCTCTTCGAGAGCCGCGCCAACGTCGCGCGCTGGTGGAAGACCATCAGCGAGCGCCCGTCGTGGAAAACGGCCACGGGGAAAAACTGAGCGGCCGACGAGCTCGAAGAGGAAATCAAACGGGGAGGCGCGGAGGCAAGGAGCAAGAGGGAGGTGTGAAATTTCGAGTGCGGAGGGCTTGGCGACGTCGACAGATCGGGCGTCTTCAAGTGGCCCGTGAGCTTCGGATCACGCTGAAAGCTCAAAAAATCACTCTGATCTCCCTCTCCCTTCTTGCCTCCCCCGCCTCCCCGTTAATTCCCTAATCCTATCGACGCCTGTGCGACGACTCGTTAGTCGCCCGCTCCAGCGTCGCGGGTTTCGGGGTGCGTCGAGCCGCCATCCAAGTTGCAATAGTCGCCGCGGGTTTGTGCCGCGAGAGCGCGCACACAGACGGGGTTTGCCCCTTCCGCGGGCATCGTGGCGCGCGGCGGGTAGGGCGGGCATTCGGTCGAGACGTAGGTGCCCGCGGCGGTCGCGAGGCTCTCGGTGGTGATGAGGCAGACCGGCGCGCAGTTGGCCGCGGGCGGGTCGCCGTTGAGGACGTCGACGCTCGTTGCCGCGGCGAGGCAGTCGCGCGACTCGTCGTAGGTGCGTGCAAGGTACACGTACGTGCTGTCGCCGCAGCTCGCGGTCGCCACCACGCCGCCAAGCACGACGGCCGCGAGGGCGACGGTCGTGAGGGCGGCACTTAGGCGAAGCTGAGACGGCATCGTGTGATTCTCGAGAGGCTCAGGAGGCCTGCGGCTCGACGACGCGGACCTTGAGCTCGGCGAGCTGCTCCGGCGCGACCTTGTTCGGCGCGTCGGTCATCGAGTCGGTACCTTTTTGCGTCTTCGGATACGGAATCACGTCGCGCAAGCTCTCGGCGCCCGAGAGGAGCATCGCGAGGCGATCCATTCCGAGGGCGAGACCACCGTGGGGCGGCGCGCCGTACTTGAGCGCGTCGAGGAGGAAGCCGAACTTTTGCTTCGCCTCGTCGTCGTTGATGCCGAGGGCCGCGAAGACCTTCGCCTGCACCGCCGGATCGTGCAGACGAATCGACCCGCCGCCGACCTCGAAGCCGTTGAGCACGAGGTCGTAGCGGTAGCAGAGCACCTTGCCCGGGTCCGTCTCGAGCATCTCCACGCACTCGTCGTGGGGGCGCGTGAAGGCGTGGTGCGCGGCAGCCCACGTTTTGCGGTCTTCGTCGTACTCGAAGAGCGGCGGGTTCACGACCCAGAGGAAGTTGAAGCTCCCGCCGTGGCCCGTCTCGGGAATGAGGCCGAGCTTCTTCGCGAGGTGAATCCGAAGATTCGCCATGACGGTTTGAACCATCGACTCTTTGCCGAATTGGAAAAAGAGAAGATCGCCCTCTTTTGCGCCGACGCGGGCGTTGATCGCCGTGCGGAGCTCCGGAGTTACCGTCTTCGCGAGGGGCGATTGAAGCCAGTTCCCTTCGCCGTCGACCTTCGCGCGGGCAAGCCCCTTCGCGCCCATGCCTTTGACGAACTCCTCGAGCTTGTCGAGCTCGGCGCGCGACAGCTTACCGGCGATGTCGGCCGGAATGCGCAGCGCTTTGACGATTTCCGTCGGCAAGTCACGGCGGTATTTGCCAGTCGTGAACTTCTCGGCGATGGCCGCGAAGAAGGGAATGCCGCCGCCGTTCTGGGCGATCACGTCGTCCGTGATGTCGGTGTGGGGCATCGCAAAACGGAGGTCGGGCTTGTCGTTTCCGTAGTGCCCCATCGACTCTTCGAAGGGCATCTGCGGGAAGCGGCCGCTCGGGTATTTCTCGTGGAGATCGATCCCGAGGACCTCTTTCCAAATGGTGAAAATCAGCCCCTCGACCATGCGGAAAATGTCGTCCTGGTTGACGAACGACATCTCGACGTCGATCTGCGTGAACTCGGGCTGACGATCGACGCGAAGGTCTTCGTCGCGGAAGCACTTGACGATTTGGAAATAGCGGTCGAAGCCGGCGTCCATGAAGAGCTGCTTGAAGAGCTGCGGGCTCTCGGCAAGCGCGTAGAACTTCCCCTGGTGCATGCGGCTGGGGACCAAGAAGTTCCGCGCGCCGCCGGGCGTGTACTTGACCATGACCGGCGTCTCGAGCTCGAGAAAGCCGGCGCTGTCGAAGTAGCGGCGCGTGACCTGGTTGATCTTGTGGCGCGTGCGGAGCGTCTGCTGCAGCGGCGCGCGGCGCAAATCGAGATAGCGGTACTGAAGGCGCTTCTCTTCGCCCGTGTCGATCGAATCGGCAATTTCGAAGGGCGGCGTCTCGCTCTTGTTGAAGACCGTGAGCTCGACGACGCGAATCTCGATTTCGCCTGTGGCGAGACGGGGATTCTTGTTCGAGCCGCGGCCAATCACCACGCCACGAATCCCGATGACCCATTCGCTGCGGAGCGACTGCGCGAGATCGTAGGCTTTCTTGGGCGCGTCGCCGTGGCCCGCGAAGTCGGGGTCGAAGACGAGCTGAGTGATGCCTTCGCGATCGCGGAGATCGACGAAGACGCAGCCGCCGTGATCGCGGGAGCTTGCGACCCAGCCGAAGAGGACGACTTCCTTGCCTTCGTCGGCGGCGCGGAGGGCGCCGCAGTGATGGGATCGTTTGAGCTCGTCGATGAACCTGGCCACGGGGTCCTCACTTCTCTCGGTGACGGGGAAAGCCCCGTGCCGCAATGCGCTAACGAAAGCGCTGGGGCGGGCGAGCTTAGCAGAGGTCGGTAAGCCGAGTGCAGCTCGCGAAGCTGATTTAACCGCGGAAACGTTGTCCGAAGCCGTGCTGTCGCGGTACGCGGATGCCAGGTGGACGCAGCCGTAGCCCCTCGTAACGCTCGAAACGATCTCGTCGCCCGCGCGCTTCTCGTGGCCTGTGCGCTCTTGCCCGCGCTTTTCGCCGCGGCCCACGCGAGCGGCGTCGCCGATGCCGCCCACGACGAAGGGGTCGTCCGCGTCGTCGGCCTCGGCTTCACCGGCGCCCTCCGCGCCCTCGACGCGGTCGTCGCAGCGCCCATGATGCTCGTCCCCGTCGGCACGCGCGCTCTCCGCGCGGCGTTCGCCTCGTCGCTTCTCGCAGGCGTCGCCGGTGCCCTCGCGTTTCGCATGGCCCGCGCGCTCCTCGCGACGTGCGCGCCCGAGACGCGCCTCGGCCTCATGCTCGCCGCCGTCGCATCGACCGCCGCGACGCTCTCCGTCGCGTTCCAAATCGAAGCCGTCAGCGTCGGCGGCGCGATGCTCGGTGTCGTCCTCGCGCTCGCCCCTCTCGACACAGCGCTCGCCGACGGTCGCGTCGATCCCGCGCGTTTTCCACGGCTCGCGCTCTTCGTCGCCCTCGCGCTTTCGTACGAGCCTCTCGTCGGATTCGGCGCCGTCGGGAGCCTCGTCGCCTATTCGATCCTCACGCGCCGTCCGCACATCGTCGAGCTTCGCGCCGTCGCGCTCCCGTCGATCGCGGGGCTCGCCCTCGGCCTCGCGCCGTTCGCGTTGGCCCTCGCGCGGCGAGCGCTCGTGGGCGGCGAAATCCTCGCCGTCGGCCCCTTCGCCGCGTGGTCGGGCGAGCGCGGCGCGTCGCCACTCGCCGCGACCAAAGGCGCCGTTCTCGGGCTCCTCCTCGGCGAGCTCGGCGTCGTCGTCCTCGCGCTCGCGCTTCTTTCGGGGGTCGTCGCCGCCCTCGTCCCCCGTGCCCGCGCGGGCGTTCTCGCCGTCGCCACCCTTGTTTTCACGGCCTTTGCGGCCTCGGCCTTCGGCGCGCCTCTCGGCCCCTCACGCTTCGGCGCACCCGTGCTCGCCGGGCTCACTGCCGTCGCCGTCCTCGCCGCCGTCGGGATGCAGTCGCTCGTGCGCGCCATCGCGACGACCCGCGTCCCCTTCGCGCAGGCGAGCGCCACGATGGTCGTGTTGCTGCTCGTGGCCATTCCCCTTCGTGCGGCCGACGACTCCGCACTTCGCCTCGCGCAGCGCCCCACGGATGCTGCCGCCCTTTGGGACGAAGTGGCCTATGGCGCGATTCCGACCCGCGCCGTCGTCTTCGTCCACTCGCCACTCGTGATGACACGCCTTCAAGCGAGCCGCGCGAGCGGCGCCTTTCGCGACGACCTCGAGGCGCTCCCTACGTTCGATCTCGGCGGCCCCGGCGCCCTTCGCGAGCTCGCCCACGAACCACTTTTAACCTCGTTTTTACGAGATATGGCGCTCACCAGCGTGCCCGAGGAGTTCTCCCTCGCGACCGTGGCCGCCACGCGACCGCTCGCGATGACCTACGACCCGAAATGGGATCGCGCCCTCGCCCGCCACCTCGTCCCCGCGGGGCTCTTTGCCAATTACGAAACCGAGCCCCGCGCCAGCAGCGATAGGCGAATTGCCCTCGATGCTTTTGCCGCGAGCCACGAACGCCTCGCCGCCGTCATCGCAAAAGCTGCCACGCCCGCGAAGCCGTTCGCCAGCGACCAAGAGCTCGAACGCGTCACCGCGCACCTGCTACGCGCCCGCCTCGTCGGCCTCGCCGCGAGCCACGACCGCGAGCTTTTACCGCGCGCCGCCGAGGACATTCGCCCATTCGCCGCCGACGATCCGATTGCCACCGAAGTGCTCCGACGCGCCGCCGTGAGCAAAGGCGCCGTCGATGTGAAAGACCTGATTCCCTAACTGCGCTTCACGAGCCACCCAATGTGAGCTGCCGGCTACTTGGTAATGTGACGCCTTCGATTTCGAGCATTTGCGTTTTGAGCTTTGCCCCGCCGGGCGCGGAGAAGCCGCCCGGTTTTCCGCCGGCTGCGACGACCCGGTGGCAGGGAACGATGAGCGGCCACGGGTTGGCGCCCATCGCTTGGCCGACGGCGCGGGATGCGCCGGGGGAGCCGGCGAGGGCGGCGAGCTCGGCGTACGTGACGGTTTTGCCCGGGTGGATGCGGCGAAGCTGCTCGTAGACCCGGCGATGGAACGGCGGCGTACGGGCGAAGTCGAGGGGGACCTCTTCGAAGGACGAGAGGGTGCCCGCGAAGTGCGCTCGCACGGCGGCGATCGCGGCGACAATGACGACTGGCGGAGGCGCGGGGGAGGCGTCTGCCGCGCGGGCCGCGAGACGCTCGATGAGCTCGGCCTGCGATTCGTCTGGCCGCTTGGGGAGCTCGACGTGGGTCAGCCGCGAATCGTGCGACGGCGCGCCGCCGTCGCTCCAGACGAGAGCGATCGGACCGATGGGCGTGTCGAAGACTGCGAAGCTCGTCATGTCTGGTACCGTTTCCTCATGATGGCGACGCAGGCGGCCGCACTCAAGGCCAAGCTCGAACAGCGCGGTATCAAAAA
>JANXMC010000485.1 GCA_025354825.1 Myxococcales bacterium | reverse complement strand
GAAGCCGGGCGCGATGGCGTTCACGGTGATGCCGCGCTCGCTCAGCTTGTCGGTCGCGGCGAGGGCGCGGACGAAGCCCATGACGCCGGCCTTCGACGCCGCGTAGTTCGTCTGCCCCATGTTGCCGGCGATGCCGGCGATGGACGAGAGGCAGATGATGCGCACAAAGTCGTGAAGCGCCTTCTCGCGAAGGGCGTCGGTGATGCGCACGAGGGCCGATAGGTTGATGTCGAGCGTCTGGTCCCAGAGCTCGGGCGACATGCGCGCCATCGTCTTGTCGCGCGTGATGCCTGCATTGTGCACGACGATGTCGACGCCGCCGAAGCGTGCGAGGAGCTCGCTTGCGATGAGCTTGGGCGCTTCGGCGTCCGACACGTCGGCGAGGAGCACGGCGCCGCCGATTTCGCGGGCGAGCTGGCTCGTCGGGCCGTCGTCGGCGGGTCTGTCGAGGCACACGACGCGGGCGCCTTCGGCCGCGAGGAGCTTGGCGGTGGCGGCGCCGATGCCGCGCGCGGCCCCGGTGACGAGGGCGACCTTGCCGTCGAGGGGGCGCGTGAACGGCGACGCCGCGGGGGCGCGAACACGCGAGGTCACCGTGATCGGTTGCCCGGTGATGAACGCCGAGCGAGGCGAGAGCAAAAAGCGGAGAACCGCGGGGAGGCGCGACTCGGCGCCTTCTTCGACGTAGACGACCTGCGCCGTCGAGCCGCTGCGACCGACCTCTTTCGCCATGCTGCGGACGAACCCTTCGAGGGCCGTGCGCGCGGCTGCCTTCGCAGGTGACGACGCCCCCTGCGGTGGACGGCCGAGAACAACCACGCGCGCGGAGCGACCGAGCTTGGTGATCCACGGGTGGAAGAAGTCGTAGAGGCCGCGGAGCCCGGCCGGGTCTTCGATGCCGGTCGCATCGAACACGAGGGCGCCGGCGCGAAGCTTCGCGGTCGCTTCGGAATCGGCCGCGTCTTTCGCGAGCAGCTTCGCGGGGCGCCCGTAGCTCTCACCCGGCGCCTTGAACGGGGCGAGCGCGCCCTCGTCGCCGACGACGTAGGGGTTCGCGCCCGCGGCGGCGAGCGTCTCGGCGACGACGTTGGCGAGGGACGCCTCGGGCCCCGCGCCGAAGACGACGCTCACGTCGGCGAGCGGACGCTCTTCCCACGGGCCGCGCGCTCGACGCAGCTTCTCGGGAAGCGGAATCGGGAGCCCGAGGCTCTTGATGAGTTTACGCGCCTGCGGGTTTTGCCCGATATCGAGGAGAAAATCGCCCATGGCTCAAGACCTCTGTCTGCGAACGTCGAATGGATGTCGAAATCACGTGACCGGCGCGCGGGCGCGAATCGCGATTCGTTACTTGGTAATCTCGTAGGACCCTTCGAGGTACGCCCCGCCGCCCGGCGCGTCGCCCACGTAGATCTTGCGGTCGCCCGCCACGTAAATGCCAACCCGCGCGGGGAGCGTGAGAGGCTTCGTGAAGCGCACGTCGAAGGTCGAGATGCGGGACACGGAGCCCGAGAGCTTCCCCTTCGCGAGCCCTTCGAAGGCGCGCGCCATCGTCGAGAATCCGTGGAGGATTGTGCTGCGAAAGCCCATCGCGCGGGCGTAGGCGGGAATCCAATGAATCGGATTGAAGTCGCCCGTGAGCTTTGCGAATTCGAGCCCGGCGTCGCTCCCGAGGCGCAAGAACGCAAGCTCCTTCGCCTCGTCGGGGACGCGCGGCTTCGGCTTGGATTCGCGCGCAGTCTGCGCGTCGCCGCTCTTCTTCTCTTTTGCGAGCGGCACGATCGCATACAGGTGGGCGACGAGCAGCTCGGGGTTCTTCTCCGTCCCCGTCACGATGCGCTGATGAAGAACCGCGCGGCGGCCGTCGTCGTCGATGTCCTCGAGGCGCGCCGAAACGTGAAGCGGCTCGTTCGAAGGGATGCGCCCTTTGATCTCGAGCTTGCAGCCGCCGTTCATCACTTTGAGGATCGGATACGAAATCCCCCGCAGAGTCTCGGCGGCGAGGGAAAAGCCCCACTGCGGAAACATGTGAGGCGGCAGCGCGCCCTTGTACGCGCCGGCATCGCCGCCGACATGCCGAATGTAATCGCGTACGAGCGCCTCGGGGCGCGGCGGCAAGACGCGGCTGATTGTCGGGCCCGGCGTGGTCGTGCTGCCGCCCGCTCCAGACGGCTTGTCGAGGAGCGCCGAGAGAGCCGTCGCGCCCAGCGTGCGGAGCATCGGCCCTTGCGAGAAAATATGCGTGCTCGATACGGACATGAGGATCTCCTCTGGCGTTCTATTCGGCGGCCACGGCGCGCTTGGCGCCTTCGTCGTCGGCGAGCTTTTGCAGAATGCGCGTGCCCGTGGTGGTGATCTCGTCGTTCAAGAAACGGCAGCGCGGCTCGGCACGATCGAGGTACCGCTCGAGCACTTCGCGACGCTCGGGGAACTTCTTGGCTTGCTCGAGGAGCAGCTCGCACACAGCTTCGTCCGTCAGGATCTTCGTGAGGCGCTCGGCGTGGAGCATCGCGAAAGCGAAGTCTTTCTTCGGGTCCCAGCTCTTCGTGATTTCGCCCGCCCACTCCGAGACCGGCTTGTCAGCGAGGGCCTTGAATTTCCCCGCCGCGGTGCGCGTCGTGAGAAACTGCTGCGTGCTCATCGACAGCGCCTGCAGCTTGGCGACGCGGCGCTCGAGCGAATCGCGCGACGTGCGCGCGCGCCACTGCGCCTGGGCGAACCGCTTCACGAAGGCCTGGGGCGCCTTGATGATTCCGCCGAGGCAGTCCTTCATCGCCATGAGCGACTGAATCTGGCTCGTCCCTTCGTAGATCGGCATCACGAGGGCATCTCGGAGCAATTTCTCGCCCGGGTAATCTTTCGTATACCCATTACCGCCGTGAATCTGAATGCAGCGGCGCGACATCTCGACGGCCTTTTCGGCGCCGAGATACTTGAGAAGCGGCGTCACGCGGCGGGCCTTCGCCTGGTGCTTCTTCAGCATGCGCTCTCCGGCCTTGCCGTCGAGTCGCTCGTCTTTCACCTGGAACTTCTGCGCTAGGCCGACCTTGTGGCTCATCTCCTCGTGGTAGGCGCCGTACATCGCGAGGGCGCGAATGCCCTGGATATCGGTCTTCATCTCGTCGAGATAATCGGCAATCATCTCGTGACGGGCGATCTTCTTCCCCATCGAGCCGCGGTCTTCGGCATACGCGACGGCCGCGCGATAAGCGGCTTCGCACAGGCCGATGCACTCGAAGCCAACGCCAAGGCGGGCGTTGTTCATGAGGATCAGCATGTACTTGAACCCCTCGCCTCGTTTGCCAACGAGATGGGCGGGCGCGCGCTCGAAGCTCAACGCGGCAGTCACCGAGCCGTGGTGGCCGAGCTTTTCCTCGATGCGATCGAGGCTCACGATGCGCTTGCGGCTGCCGTCGGCGTTCTCCTCATAGGTCGGCACGAGGAACATCGAGAGCCCTTTTAGCCCCGCGAACGAGTCGTTCGGATCGGCCGCCTCTTCGGTGCGCGCGATGACGAAGTGGTACTTGCCGTGGCCCGAGGTGATGAAGATCTTCTGGCCCGTGACGAACCAGTTGCCGTTCGCGTCTTGCTCTCCCTTTGCGCGGAGCTTGCCCATGTCCGAGCCGGCGTCGGGCTCGGTGATGTCCATGCAGCCCCAGGCCGCGCCCGTCGCAATCTCAGAGATGTAATCGCGAAAGCGCGTCTCTTTGATTTCGAGAGTCGAAGGGTCGATGACCGTTGTCCCCTCTTGAATCGAGAAGATGAGCATGGCCATCGCCATGCCGCCGTGAAAGCCGTGGTGCGCCATCACGGAGACGTCGGCGCGGGCCAGAAGCTCGGAGTTGATCAGATAGAGCATGAGCGGCGCGTTGAGGCCGCCGAGCTCGCGCGGGAGGCACATGCCGTGAAGCTCGAGCCCTTTGATTTGTTCGAAGATCGACGCGAGCCGAGGCGGGAACACGGCCTCGCCATTCTTGAAGTCGACCCCTTCGCGGTCGATCTCGGCGGCGTGGGGCGCGACCTCACTCGCCACGAACTCGCCCATCATCTCGGCGACCTGGCGATAGAACTGCACCGCTTCGTCGGCAGTCCCGAATCCCCCCTTCGACTTGAACCCGAGCTCCGTCAACTCGGTGAGCTTTGCCCAGTCGATCCCCTTGTCGAAGTAAAAGAGGAGATCGTCGTTGTCTTTGAAGAAGCTCGCCATGGTCACTTACCTCGTTGTTCCGTTTCGACGATTGGGTGCGCCCTCGAGCGACGGGTCGCGGGGCTCGGCGGAGAGCGCCGGCCCGGCGAATAGGCTCGATTTCGCGATGCGAATGATCTCGGTGACGTACCGCGCGCGCGATTCGGCGACGCTCGCATCGGGGAGAAGCACCCGAAACGTGTCGAACACCGCGAGCCCGGCGATGACCAAGTTGATGACGTGAAGCACGTACGCCTCGGCATCGACGTCGGCGAAGTGCTCGTCGTGCCTTTGCCCTTTTCGGATGTATTCCGAAATAGCGGTTTGCCACGGGCGCACCTGCGCGGTGAGAAGCAGGCGCACTTCGTCGGGGCGGTCCATCGCCTCGCGCACGAGGAGCTTCGCGCGGTCCGTGTCGGCCGCGAAGAACGAGATCAACTCGCCGACCAGCGCGTCGAATCGCCCTTCGCCGGCGGTCGCCGCGAGCAGGAGGCGCGGGAGCGCTTCGCTCCAGTGGGCGAGCATGTTGTCGAGGACACTCGCGCGAAGCGCTTCTTTGGACGGGAAGTGGTGGAGCACCGAGGGCTTCGCCACACCGACCTCGTCGGCGATCGCTTGCAGCGACGTGCCGTCGAAGCCGCGCGCCGCAAAGAGGCGCGTCGCAGACGCGAGCACGTGGGCTCGAACATCCGTCGGAGGCGCGCTTTTACGCTCGGGCTTACGTCCTACCATCTGGTACCCTGCGTGCTACCACGCGGTACCATGACGCGCAAAGACATATCGCGCGGCGCACCGTCTACGACAAGCTTGAGCACACAGACCTGATGGACCACGCGCTCGACGCGCTCGACACGATGGCGTCGACGTCCGCTCTGCTCCAGTGCGGCACCGAGCAGATGGACTCGCGAATCAAGGCGGGGAAGATCTTGAAGGGCATCGGAGCACGTCCGCGTGTCTGCACGGGCAAGACGGACTTCTACCGGCCTGGGAGCACCTGCATTCTCACGCTCGACGAGTCGCTCTCTGCGCCAGGCGTTCGAAGCTGAGTCGTCGCCCCCCACACAGCGAGGCGCGGCCTCTCGGAACGCCGCGCCGCATTGCGCGTAGTACGCTCACCGCCACGCCATGCTCCCCTTCGTCCGACGCATCGCCACGCTCAACGCCGTCTTCCAGTGCCTCGTCGGCGGCATCGCCATCGCCACCCCCGCGTACGCCGCCGTCCTCTTTAGGCTCGATGCGGGCTTCCGCGCGAGCCCCGAGGCGGCGATGGCGATCAGCGCGCTCATTCGCATGTTCGGCGGGCTGCTGTTCGGAAGCGGGCTCACGTCGGCGATGATCGCTTACGACCCGGACAAGAACCCGTGGCTGCTCCAGCTCGCGTCCGTTTGGTGCGCGGTGAACATCGGCGCCGATGTGCTCGTCTGCGCGAGCGGCGACATGAAGTTCTCGCAGCTCGGCGTCGGCATGGTGCTGCAGGTGATCTTGGCAATGACGCTCACGGCATACGCGCTCCGCCCGAAACCGGCGGTGCGACAGCCGCTGGTGTAGCCGCGGGCGCGACGGCGTAGACGGTGCACGGATCGAGAGGGCATCGGAAGAGCGAGGTGAAGCGCCACGGCTCGCGCGCGACCGCGCCGGCCGTAGGGAGATCGTCACCCGCCACCAGGACGCGCACGTGCTCGCGATCGAGCCCGGCGAGCAGCGCGGCGGCGTCGCGGACGTCGTCGCGCGTGTCGTCGAGGTACACGACGCGCGTCGCGCCGTCGGGGCGCCATAGCTGGCCGGGGAGCTCGAACACGCGGTCGTAGGCGACAGCGTCGCCGGGCGAGAGCGCGTTGCGAGCCTTTGCCCACTGCGGCTCGCGACCGTCGACGCTCACGGCCGTCGCGCGCGCGGCGGCGGGCATCCTGAGCATCTCCGATAGCGGTGGCCCCTCGCCCGTGAGCCCGGGAACCGTGCGAACGAAACCGACGAGCGCGGCGATCGCAACGGCGCTGTCGAGGCCAACACGTGCGCGTGGGGAGAAGCGTTCGGAAGCCGCGGCGGCCAGTGCGAGGAGCGCCGCTGGGAGCGCGAGGGTGAAGCGGCTCCAGTGCGCGGCAGGCGTGGCGAGAACACACGCGGCGACGAGAAGCGCCGCGAGGCGCGCACCGCGCACGCGCGGATCACGACGCACGACGAGCACGACGGCCACGGGCAGCAGCACGTAGGCGAAGAGCGGCCCGAGCCCGCCCATGCGCATGTCGTAGAGGTACGGGACCGGCTCGAGAAACCACGAGGCCGCGACGCGAACCGGGTACGACGCGCGCGCGTAGACATCGGGAAGCCCTTGCGTGAACAGAGGGGCGGCGAGCTCGGGCCCGCTCAACGTGAACGGCCCGACGCTCACGTTGATGGGCCAAATCGGATTGCCGAAGCGGAGCAAGTTGCGCACGTAGGCCTCGGCACCGACGACGGCGACCGACGCGGCGAAGACGCCGAGGCGCGCGCGCCGCGCGCGATGGGCCCGCACGATCATCACGGCGCAGAGGAGCGCGGCCGACGGCGGCGCCGTAGGTTTCGTCGAGAGAAGAAGCGCAATTGCGACGCCCGCGAAGAGCGCAGTGCGCTCGGTGACGGGGCCTGTGACGAAGACGACGGCGAGAAGCAGCGCGGCCGCGTAGGCGACGTCGACGTAGCAAGTGGCGAGCTGCAAGACGACGAGGGGCACGGCGAGGTAGGCCACGCCGTACGCAATCGCGCGCGGTGCCGATGCGCCGGCCCGGCGGGCGAGGGACGCGCTCGCGACGACCGCCGCGATGCCGAAGGGGGCCTGGCAGAAATCTACGAGTGCGTCGTCGCCAAGCTGCAAGCGGCACCAGAGGAAGTAGAGCTCGGTCGCGCGCGGGTAGACGTTGACGAACGGCACGCTCGTCGGCACCCAGCGGAGCTCGCCGGTCTGCATCGCGTCGTAGACGATCGGCAAGTGGTAGCCGAGGGCGTCCCACGACCAGATGGGCAGAAGCACGGCGGACGTCGCAGAGAGGAGAAGGCCGACGACCCCGACGGCGAGCACGGCGATCGCGGCGCCTGCGCGTGAGATTTCGCGGAGCGCGCGCGCGAGCGTTCGCGCGTCCTGCGCCGCTTGCGCGCGGGCCCGCCGACCGACCGCGATGACCGTTGCAATTGCAAGGAGCAGCGTCGCGAGGACGACCGCGGGGCCGTTGAGAAGGTGCACCGCGGCAAGTGCGCGCACGAGGACGACGGGCGCGACGAGAGCGATGACCGCGGCGACCGGCGCCCGCTCGTGGAGGCGGCTTGGTGACGGCACCGACGAGGGCGACGCCGACAAAAGGCGCGCGGCGGCGGTGACCGCAAGGATCACCACCGCCGCGAGGGAGAAACAGAGAGCGGCCATGCCGCGACTCGAGCGACGCGTGAGAGCCCGGGCTAGCGCGTCATCCAGCGGCCGTCACGAATCGTGAAGCACGAGTAGGGGAAGACCCACTGCAGGCCGATGAGGGCGAAGAAGCCGAAGCCGATGTTGTAGACGAAGTCGGTGCTCCGTTCCGAGCGGAGGCAGCAGAGTGATTGCACGAGGAGGAAGCAGCCCATCGTGATTGCACCGACGCGGAGGAACGTCATCGGGTTGTCGATGAAGCGAGCCGCCGAGATGGCGATGACCGCATAACCGAGCGGGTACTGAATGAGCTCGAAAGCGACTTCGAACGTGGGCCAGAAGCGGTCGCGCGGGCGCCACTTCGTGAAGAGCAGCGGGAGGAGAACGATGTTCTCGCGAACGTTGCCGCGCTCCCAGCGGATCAGCATCTTGACGACGCCGCGGATCGTCGTGGGGACGACGGTGTGGACCATACCCGACGCCTGGTACACCGAGCGGTAGCCCGCGCGGAGGAGCCACGTGGTGAGCGCGCGGTCTTCGCCGATGGTGCAGGGCGAACCCATGAACGTCTGCGCCGACCACTTGTCGAGCACTTCGAGAACGGCCGTGCGGCGGTACGCCGTGAGGGCGCCCGGGCAGCAAAGCACCGCGCCGAAGCGCGATTGCACGGCACGGGTGAAGTCGAACGTGATGAAGAAGCGCGCGGCGAGAAGGCGCGTGAGCACCGAGTCGTAGCGGTTCAACACGAGGACCTTGCCGGCGACGCAGGCGACGTCGCGGTCTTTCACGATCGGCGCGACGATCTGTCGGAGAGCGTCGGGCTCGAGCTTCGAGTCCGAATCGACAGTCACGACGACCTCGCCGCGGGCGCGGAGGAAGCCTTCACGAAGGGCCTCACGCTTGCCACCATTCTTCGCCATACGAACGGCCGTGACGACATCGGGGTTCGCGCGGGCGACCTCGTCGATGTACTTCCACGTGTCGTCCGTCGACCCGTCGTCGACGGCGATGATGTGCAGCTTCTCGCGCGGGTAGTCGTTCGCGAGCGCCGAGAGCAGCGCGATGCGAACCATGTGCCCCTCGTTGTAGGCAGGCACGAGCACGGTGCAGGTCGGGAGGTTCGCGTCCGTCGGCGACGCGACCGGCTTGTACTTGAGCGCGTAGAAGAGCGTGGTCGCGCCGTACGCGAGGCTCAGCGCCGAGATCGTCGACCAGAGGATCGAGCCGATCGTGACGTGGTGGAAAACGCCGAAGAGATCGAGCTGGATCGGCTGCTTTTGATAGTGGACGCAGACGCCCAGCATGAGCAGGAACGCTCCGCCGATGAGCGCCTTCCAGAACACGTCTGCGCGGGACGGCCGGGTGACGACCGACTGGAGCAGAACGGAAGCTGAAGGAGCGCGATACGGTGGTTTCGGATTCGACATCTATGGGCCCTCGCGTGGTGCGAAGGGTCAGTACCCCCAGGGCCCAAGACCGGCTCAAAACGAAACGACGATTCCTACCCCGAAGCCGAACACGGCACCCCCGACGACGGTGTGCGATTCACCTGAATTGCCAATGAGATCAACGTCCTTAAGGGGCAGGCCAACGCTCCCTTCGACAACGAATTTCACCCTCGGCGCGAGAGTTTCCCACGCGCCCATGCCAACCCGGGCGACGACGCCGACCTCTTTTTTCGACCCCGGCTGGGTGCTGCTGACCCAGACCGCATCGACGGCGGCCTTCGCCGCGAAGCCGCGTGGCGACGACTGGTCCGAGCCCACCTGCGCGCCGAGACCCGTGACGTAGACGGGGGCAAGCCGCAGCTCGCTCGCCTCGACCAGCGTGAGGGACGGGCTGCGAATGCCCACGCGCGCGCCGATTTCGACGTGGGACGAGACCGGCGCCGAGGCGCGCAGGTCGGGGCCAATGAGCGTGAGGCCAGCTGTGTAGTGCTCCACCGCGAGGAGGCTCCCCATCGTGGCACGGGGCGTTGGCGCGACGGGCACTGGATCGTCGATGTGGACGACGACGGAGGGCGGTGGTGCCGCGAGGACAGGCTTTTCGACGGCGTCGGCCTCGGCGCGCTCGGTGAGCGCTTCGAGCATCTCGGCGGCGGCGATGCCGAGCGCAAGGGGGCGCCCTTCGTCGTCGATGGGCTCGAGGTCGACGTCGCGAGCCGCCGCGTACGGCTTTTTGTCGGTCTTAAGCTCGAGGGCGATATGCGCCTTGAGCGGCGCGAGCCAGCTCACCGTCACCGTCGCCGCCACGTGGAGCGTGCTCGCGGGCGCGGTCGCGTTCGCCCCATCGCCGACGCAGTCTTTGTCCTCGGGAGGCGAGACCTCCGAAAACATCTGCTCCATCACGCGGCGCGCGAGGGCCGGATCGGCCTCGGACGGCGCGACGTCGATTCGAACAGGCGCACCCCGAACGCAACGATGCTCCTCGGCGGTGGCCGTAGCCGCACGCGCGAGGAGCAACGCACCCAAAACTCCCGCGACGAGCGTGCGCGGGGCGGGTTCGGTCAGCGGCATCTCCTGGCGATGTTTACCGCACGAATGCCTTGTGGGTAACTGGCCAAGTACGCGTCGCGGGCCGCGATGCAGCCGTCGCGATCGCCCATCTCGTCCAGGGCTTGAACTTGCCGCGCCTGCGCGTCTTCTCGGTAAAAGGCCGCGGGATTGAGGCGAAGCGCGTCGTCGAGCGCTTCCTTCGCCGCCGCCGGATCGTCGAGATCGATGAGGCGAAGCCGCCCGAGCTGGAAAGCTGCAAGCCCCGCGTTCGCGTCGTCGGGGTGCTTGGTACGCACGGCGTCGAAGGCGAGCGCTGCTTCTTGCGGGTGGCTGCTCAGACGCGCGACTTCGCCAAGGCGGAACAGGTCGTCTGCGTCGAGCGTGCCGAGCGACGCGAGCTGATCGGGCGAGACGTCGGCGAAGGCTTCGCCGTATTTGCCCGCGTCGAACAGCTGGTGGAAGTGGCGCGAGAGCTTCGCCTTGGAGCGTGCCGGCGTCTTCGGAGCCACGGGCGCCTTCGCCGACGGAACGGCCGGCGGGTTGAGCATTTGAGGCGCCGCTACGGCGAGCAGGTTGGCCGGAGCCGTCCACGATTCGCCGCCCACGAGATAGCGCGGCTTGGCGTCGTCCTTCCCGTCCTTGCGGGTCACGAGGACCTTGCCTTCGACCACGGTGACCGTGACTTCGTTGTCGTCCGTATCCATCCCCACGTGGAACTTGGTGCCGACGACGCCGACCTCGACGCCGCCCGCCGCGACCGTGAATTTGCGGCCGTCGACGTGGGTCACTTCGAGATCGATTCCGCCTTTTTCGAGCTGCAGGCGAACGTCACGGGCCGAGGCGCGGACGAGGCGGAGCTGCGTCATCGCCTCGAGGACGATGCGCGAGCCGTCGCCCAGCTCCACGGTTTGCTCTTCGCCGACACCGGTACGTAGGAGCGCCCCCTCGATGGCGGGGTTGTTGGCCCCCCAGGGGCGGATCACGAGCAGCGCCGCGAGGGCGCACAGCGCGGCGGCCGCGAGGAGCGGTGCGAACGGGAGCTTGCGACGCGACGACGGAAGGGCCCGCGAGATCGCATCCCAGTTGCGGTCGATGCGGTCGGGCGAGATGGACGTCTGAAGGTAGCGGCCGAGCGGCTTCGTAGGTGTGGAGCGATTCATTCCTCGCCTCCTTCTGCAGTTTCAGACATCCCAGTCATCCCCGTGGCAGTCGCGAGCATCTCGCCCCCCTTTGCAACCCGGCGCTTCACGGTGGCGAGTGACGCGCCCGTGAGCTCCGCTACTTCTTCGAGGGTCAGCCCCTCGACCCGCCGCAAGAGAAAGGCCACCCGCACATCTGCAGGGAGCGCTTCGACAATACGGTAGACGGCCCGCAGCTCGACGGCGACGTCGGGTGGGACCGTTCGAGACATCACCCGCTCCAAATCGAACGGCTCGTCGGGTCGACGGAGACCGAGGCGCGAGAGAAGGCGCCGACGACGGAGCAGCTTGCAGGTTTTTCGCACCGCGATGCTCGAGACCCACGCCTTGAAGGCGTTGGGGTCGGCGAGGCGGTCGAGAGATTGGAAGGCGTCGATGAAGCTCTCTTGAAGAATGTCGTCGACGTCGACGTCGCGACCAATGAGCTTTCGCGTGATGCCGTGCGTTGCTCCGATGTGGCGCCGGTAGAGCGCCTCGCTGGCCCACGACTCGCCCGCACGCGCGGCGACGACAAGGGCGGCGTCGGACGGGCCGCCTATCCTTGCAATCGGTTCGAGCTCCTGGGCGGCCATCACGTCGTTCGTCCTTTAGGGTCAGTACCGCCACACCCTCAGAGCGGCTCACCGAAAGTTGGAATCTTTTCGAAAGTATTGAATACGGGGACGAGTCGGCCCGACACTGGCGCCGCGTGGCCTACGTGGGCTCGCCACGATCGGGCTCAAATGCCGCGGCTTTTGACCCATTCCGGCGGCGGAGGTACACGCTCGCGATGCCGACGACACCCTCGCGCTCGACTCGCCTCGCGCCCATCGCCTGCGGCGCCGTGCTGGCCGCCACGTCGTTCGGGTGCCCACCTTCGGCGAAGCATTCGGCCGACCACGACACGCCGGGCCCCGTCGACCTCGTCGTCGTCGCGCCCCACCCGGACGACGAGACGCTCATCGCCGGTGGCGTGTTGGCGAGCGCCGTTGCCGCGGGCAAGCGCGTCGCCGTCGTGATCGTCACGAACGGCGACTTCACGTGCGCGCGAAATGGCTTCGTCCGCGAGGGGGAAGCCGTCGCGGCGATGGGCGTCCTGGGCGTGCCCGAAGGCGCGATCACGTTCCTCGGCTACCCCGACGGCTGGGTGGGCGAGCTCGGCGCCGTCCCCACGCCGCCGATTCCCCATCGCGACGCGGCGGGCGCGTGCGTGAAGAGCAACGTGACCTACGGCAACCGAGGGGCCGCCCGCGCCGACGAGCACACGGCGCGAACGGGGAAGCCTGCAGAGTACACTGACGCATCGCTCCTCGGCGACATGGTGGCGGTCCTCGGGCGGCTGTCGCCGCGGGACGTCTACGTGACCCACGCCATCGACTCGCATCCGGATCACGCGGCGACTTACGCGTACGTGCGGCGGGCGCTCGAGACGCTGCCCGAGAGCACGCGGGCGGGGATCACCCTGCACCGGGCGGTCGTGCATGCGGGGCCGTGCTGGCCGAACGGCGTGCAGATGGTAGAGCCCTGCCCCGCCGAGCCGTTTGCGCCGGGGGCGCCGCTTCCGCCGCTCCCCGCGCCACGCGATGTCTACGTGCCTCGCGAACGCATCGCGACGCCCGCTTCGATGCGCGCGCTCTCGCCCATGGAGAATACGAAAATGCGGGCCATTGCCGCGTACCCATCGCAGACGGGGCCCGATCCGGTTCACGACTGGCTCGCGTCGTTCGTTCGAGCGGACGAACCGTTCTATCCCGAGAAGCTCGATGGGCCGCGCGGTCCGCTTACGAAGGCGATGACCGCGGGGCGCTACGCGCTGCGCCTCACCGACGAGGGCAGCCTCGTCCTCGAAGCGGGCGCGGCGACCGGGACGACGCCGAACGCGAGCGAGCCGCCGCGAAAGCTCCGCTCGTGGCTCCAAGCGCCGAGCGCGTCCGGCGCGGCGCCCCCTGCGTATGCGCTGCGAATCACGCCGAAACCGGAAGATGGACCGGTCGTCGAAGTCGAGGTGTTTCGCGACGGCGCGCTCGTAGGCGTTGCCGTCGACGCCGTGCCGTAAGACTCTGGGGTCTCGAACGATGAAGCCCTCCTCACCGTGCCCGTGCGGCAAAGCGAAACCCTATGCCGAGTGCTGCGGCGTCTTTCACAAGGGGCTCGCCGAGGCGCCCGATGCCGAGTCGCTCATGCGATCGCGCTATTCGGCATTCGCTGTGGGGGATATCGATTACCTCGTTCGCACGCTCCACGCCGACCACGACGACCTGACGATGCCCGAGGCCGACTTGCGCGAGAGCCTCCGCCGCTCGGCGCGGTCGCACAAGTACATGGAGCTGACGATTCTCGATCGCGAAGCGCCAGATGCCCAGGGCATTTCCCACGTCCTCTTCATGGCGAAGGTCTTCGAGAACGGGAGGAATCTGTCCTTCGTCGAGCTCTCGACGTTTGCCCACGACGGCGTCGGCTGGCGGTATCTCTCGGGCACGTCGCGCCCGGCGCCGCCGAAGCCGAGCGACCTTCAGACGATGCGGATCGCGAGCTTCGCGTAGCCGAAGAGAACGCGGCTACGACGCCACGAGTGCGTCGGCGATTCGCAGCAGCGACGCCATATCGTTCGCGCCGCCGGGCACGGTCGGGAGCGCGATCGCGAAGGCCCCTTCGCCGGCATCGCGACCGAGGTGCTCGAGGAGCGCCTTGTCGCGATCGACCTCGGCCAGCTCGACCTGCGCCAAGCGCTGAAGCTTCTTGAGCGCGCTCGCCTGCAGGGGCGTGGGGGGCGCGCCGAGGAAACGCTCTTCGGGCGGGCAGATGCGGCGATCGGCCCGGGCCTGGCTGCGGTTCAACACGAAGCCGCGAAACGGCAGGTGCATATCGAGCGTCTTTTTTCGGAAAAAGTAGGCGTCCGTCAGCGCTTCGGCAGCCGGTGAGCTGACGAGGACGAAGGCGACCTCGTTGGGGTCGCTGAGCGTCGCGCGCATGCTGCCGGCGCTCTCGTTGAGATTGCCGAAGACGCTCGCGAAGGAGCCGAAGAACTCTTGCAGCTCGTGGTGCGTCTCTTCGCCGAACGTGGCCGAGAGGACCTTCGAGAGGATCTTCGCGGCGCCCTGTTGGAAGAGGCCCGCGTCTGCGCTGGGCACAAAAAGCTGAAAGATGCGCCCGTCGATGAACTGCGCGAGCCTGCCCGGACCCTCGAGAAAATCGAGGGCGTTTCGAGACGGCGGCGTGTCGAGGACGATGAGATCGTAGCGCCCATCGCGGAGGAAGCCGTGGAGCGCTTCCATGGCCGTGTACTCCTGCATGCCCGCGACCATCCGGCTCACTTCCTTGTAGATGCGGTTCTGCGTGAGGCGGCTCATCTCGCCCTCGTCCTTCACGAGGCGCGCCACCGCACGTTCGGCCACGAGCTTGGGGTCGAGCATCCACGTTTCGAGGATCCCCGGCGGAACGATGCCGGCGGCCTGCATGCGATCGGACGCCATCGCAACGGGGTTTTTCGGATTTCGCTCCACCCCGAGCACTTCGGCGAGGCGCTTCGACGGATCGACCGTGAGCGCCAGAACACGCCGACCCAGTCGCGCGGCCGCGAGGGCGATGCCCGTCGACGTCGTCGTCTTGCCGACCCCGCCTGCGCCGCAGCAGACGATGACCTTGCGGCTGCGTATCAGATCGAACATCCGCTCGCTCATGCCGCGCTCCGAATCTGCAGCGCCGAAGCGACGGCCGTGAGGAGCGTGTCGCCCTGGGCGGGGACTTCGCTGACCTTCAAGATGCGCGCACCACTCAACTTGGCGAGCCGCTCCACCTCGGCGCGCGCCTTCTCGACGGCGCCGAAGCGGAGCGTTCCGTAGAACTCGCGGGACGCCAAAAGCGGCGCCAATGCCGCGCGCTCTTCGGCGGAGAACTCGTCGTCGACCCACTTGTTGACGATGACGCCGCCGACCGGGACGTGGACGCTCCGCAGACCTTCGACGAGCTCGATCGACTCGGTGACGGGCAGCGTCTCGGGGAGCGTGACCACGTAGGCCGCCGCGCGTTTCGGGTCGTTCAAGTACCCCTGACCTGCGCGCAGCGCCTCGGCGATGGGGCCCACCGGCATGAGGCGGAGAAGAATCTCGGGCAGGCTCGCGAGCGCCAGAGCGTGGCCCGTGGCGGGCATGTCGATGATGACGAGATCGTGCTCCGGCGAGCCGTCTTTTCGGGTTTCGCGGAGGTACGAGAGCAGGTGGTAGAAGACGCCCATCTCGTTGAACGACGGTGCTGCGTCGAGCAGGCGCGAGAGCGCTTTCGACCCCATCGCCGCACGGACGAGGGCGCTCACCGGGATGACCGTACGGAGGAACTGCTCGTGGCCAGCGCGCGACCAGAGGAGCGACCCCCGCAGCAGGCCGGGGGAGCCGGCCGGAACGGCGGCTGTTTTCAGAGTCTCGGGCGCGCCGGCGAAGCAGTCACGCCCGAAGAGACGCGCGAGCGGCGAGTAGTCGCCCCCGGGGACGCCGATTTCGGTCAGCAGCACGCGCTTTCCCGCGGCGGCGCCTGCGACGGCGATCGCCGCCGAGAGGGTCGTGCGGCCGACGCCGCCTTTTCCACTGATGAGCAGCACGCGCTTCGAGAGAATGTGTTCCACAAGGTCCTTTTACTGGGATGTGAGCACGTGCCCCGGACGCGTTCTATCGTATCGTCTCCGCGAGGCGTCCGTGCGTCAGATCCTACACGTCGACATGGATGCGTTCTTTGCATCCGTCGAGCAGCGCGACGACCCGAGCCTACGTGGTCGCCCCGTTTTGGTCGGCGGGCCGTCGCGCCGAGGCGTCGTCTGCGCGGCTTCGTATGAAGCTCGGCCGTCGGGCGCGCGCTCCGCGATGCCTATGGGCGAAGCGCTGCGCCGCTGCCCGGACGCGGTCGTCGTCCCACCGCGGCACGGCCGGTACGCGGAGGTGAGCGGTTCGGTCTTTCAGATTTTTCACCGCTACTCGCCGCTGGTGCAGGGGCTGTCGCTCGACGAAGCGTTCGTCGACGTCACCGAGAGCCGCTCGCTCTTCGGCGACGGCGAGACCATCGCGCGCGCGATTAAAAAGGCGATCCGCGACGAGCTCGGGCTGAATGCGTCGGCCGGCGTGGCGCCGTGCAAGTTCGTCGCGAAGGTCGCGAGCGATTTGAAAAAACCGGACGCGCTCGTCGTGGTGCCCGAGGCCGACGTCGAAGCGTTCCTCGCGCCGCTGGCGATCGAACGGATGTGGGGCGTGGGGCCGAAGACGGCGCCCAAGCTGCGCGAGCTCGGCTACGCGACGCTCGGCGACCTCGCGAAGGCAAGGCGCTTCGACTTAGAACGTGTTCTAGGCACGTGGGGCGAGCACATTCAGCTTCTCGCGCGCGGCATCGACGACCGCAGCGTCGACCCCGACACGCTCTCGAAGTCGATTGGCGCGGAGGAGACCTACGAGGAGGATCTCACCACGCGCGAGGCGATCGAGCAGACGCTGTTGCAGCACGCCGGGCGCGTCGCGCAGCGGATGGTGCGCGAGGGGTACTCGGCGCGCACCGTCGTCGTGAAGGTGAAGTACGCGGACTTCACGCTCCGTTCGCGCCGCGTGACGCTCCCCGAGGCCGTCGCCGACACCGGGTCGATCTACGAAGCGGCGCGCGAGCTTTTGGAGAAATTCGACCTCGATCACGCGCGCGTTCGCCTCACGGGCGTGTCCGTGGCCGAGCTCTTCGAAGGGCCGCCGCCCCGCACGCTTTTCCCAGACGTGGCGGCCGAAAAGCGGCGGAAGCTCGAGTCGCTCGTGGCGAACGTGGCCGACAAGTTCGGCGGCACCGGGATCACGCGCGCGACGCTTTTGGGGCGAGACCGCGCGCGGTAATCGGGCCGGCTACGGCGTGCGGAGCGTGCGGAGCGTGCGCGGCGCGCTGACGGAAAAGCGCGTTCGCGTGCGGTCGAAGACGTAGCCGAGGTCGTCGATGACGTGGAAAAATGGAAACCGCACGACCTGCACGCGGTAGACCGCACCTGGCGCGATCGCGAGGCCGAACGGCGTCACGTCCGGGAGGGTCGCCGTCGTTTGATCCGTGACGACGACCACGCGCGGCGACGTCGTGTCCGTCGGCGTGAAGGTGACCTCGTAGACGCCAACGCCGTCCATGCAAGCCGACGTATCCGTCTCGTTCGTGGGGATCGCGAAGCTCACCTGGGTGCCCGGCGTGAGCTCGTCGCCCGTGAGCGGGCCGAGGACCGGGGGCGACGGAAACTGAAACGTCGCGGGGCCCGGCGTGCCGGCGTCGAGGCCGAGCGTGGGGACACGAAGGGGGAAGTAGATGTCGGTCGACGACGCTTCGCCGTTCGTCGCGGTGGCGAGGATCAGGAGCGACGTGTTGGGCCCGTTGGGTACGAGCACCGAGTCGCCCTCGGCGTGAAACGCCGTGCGGTGCTCGATGAGGGGCGCGTTGCTCAAGTCGCCCATCTGCAGGTAAACGTCGGCAGCTGCGGGGGCGAAGCCGCCGGCGATGGGGAGCTTGTATGCCAGCGGAACGGCGCCGCCCGTGTAGCCGGGGGCGAAGGCGACGAACGGCATCGAGACGCCCGGCGAATCGTCCCCGCGCAAAAAGACGCGCGCGGTCGCGTAGCCGGAAGCGCCCGAGATCGTCCCGTCGGTGGCGCGCGAAACGAAGAGGCGCGTGAAGTCGGCGGTGCCCGAATAGGCACCGGCCCATGCGACGTGCGATGCCCCCGGGTCGCCCGACGTGGCGGCATCGGCGCGGATGTCGTGCTGCCCGTCGGAGCCGAGGAAGTCGACGAAGCTTTCGGTGTCGACCGTGGCGGGCGCGCCGGTCACCGTTGTGCGGACGTCGGCCGCCCAGAGGCGCTTACGGCGCGGGAGATTGAGCGTGAGCCCTTGGAAGCGCTGGCCGATGGCGACGAAGGCGAACACCGTGCGGGCGTCGCGCTCGGGCGCGTAGGCGAGAACGTCGAAGTGGGCGGGGACGACGTCGCCTCCGTGTTCCTTGGCCTTGAACTGCACCGACCCTTCTGCGTTCGTGCGGTCGCTCCACGGAGCTTGCGGGGCCGCGCCTGGCGTTTTCAGCACGATCAGCGCGTTTTCGACGCGGTCGAAGCCGTCGGAGAAGTCGAGGCGCACGTCGCCCCCGTCGGTCGCGACGCGCGTGTGGATTTCGCAGCCGGCGTCGTCGCGCGGCACCACTGGCTTTTGCGGCTCGGCGTCGTCGGTGTTGCTGCTCGAGCAACCGCTTGCGAAAACGAGCGCTGCGACGGCCGCAGGTACGAAAAGCGCATAAGCGACGGCAGCGGAGCCACGTCGCGGGCTGAACCTCAGTCTCATCGCTTCGTCTTTAGCGCCTTCGGGCGTAAGGCGGCGAGTCCATCGATGGGTGCGGGGCAGACCGCCCGAAGCTTGCACCCTGCACATTCTTTTCCGGACCAGATGCGCTCATAGCGGGCCTGCGTGGCGTCGAGCATCACGTCGTCGTCCGTCACGATGCCCATTTCGAAGTTGCGCCGGCCGACCCCTTTTGCGCCGATGCCCGCGCCGGTGAAGTTCGCGCTGCCGAGGTAAAGGAGGCCGCCGTCGACCGCGATCATCTTGAGATGCACGCGCGGGCATTGGCGCATCTCGAAGCGCGGCGTAGACAGCGTCTTCGTCGATTGGCGAGCGGCGAGGGCCGCGCGAAACGCGCGCGACGGCGGGGTTGCGTGGAGGATCCGCACCTCGACTCCGGCGCGGGTGAGCTCGACGAAGCGCTCGACGATCGACACGTAGCGGCCGCGGGCGCGCGCCGTGCTGCCGATGGGCGCTTCGAGCATCACCTCTTTGAGGTTCGCCGTGCCGATCCACAGCGAGACGCGCGCCCTCGAGACCGCGCCCAGCACCAGCGTGTCGTAGTGGTCGCGATCGACCAGAAGCCTCACGCGCGTGAGGCGCGTCCCGCGCGTGGCGATGTCGGACGCCGAAGACTCTGCGACGGTACGGCGTACGCCCACATGAGCGAGCGTAGTCCACGCACGCGCGCTCCCGAAAGTGCGGGCCGGCGTTCGCGCTCCGATAGATTGGGCGGCACCCTCATGGCCGCGCGCTCCCGTCCCTCTCGCCTCTCGCGCCTCTCGCGTCTCTCCCGTTTTTCGCCGTTCGTCTTCGCCGCCGCCTCGATCGGCGCGACGTGCGACCAGTACATACCGCTCGAGAGCGGCACCGTGCTCGGTCGCCTCAAAGAGACGAAGTCGCTTGTCGGTGCCTACGAGCTGAGCGCTGCGTGCGATCTGCAAGCATCGACGCTCGAGAAGGCGCCGACCCGCGAGAGCGACTGGCACGCCGTGGCGCGAAACGAGCTCTTTCGGCGCGAGCTCGCCGTCGACGAGCGCCTGCCCCACACCGAGCGTTTGAACTTCAAAGACGTCGTCTATGGCGTGCTTCGTGTTCGCGACGCGAAGACCGGAGCGCGCACGTGGCTGCGCAATACGCCCGCGCCCACGGCTGCCGAGTCGCAAGCGAAGTGGGGGTGTCTCGTCGGATCCGAAGCTGCAATGGCGGCGATGCCAAAGCTTTCGGCGACCCGTGTCGAGCTTGCGACGAGCAACCCCGAATGCGTCGACGTGTCGCCCATTTTTGGCGGACGGGCGGACGTTGGCTTCGACCCGTACCTGACGAAGGGGCGGACGCTCGTCGCCGCGGGGGGCGGCAAAACGTACGTCGCGGTGAGGCTCGAGCACGACGCGGGCGAAGGCGCGCTCACGGTCCCGGGGCAGGTCTTCGACCGCTGCTTCGTCGAGGCGAAGGCGCCGCAAACGCCGCTCGCTGCGCCGCCCGCGGCGAAGGACGCGAAAGACGCGAAGGAAGCGAAGGAGCCCGATGTGAACGCGTTCTACGCGTGGCTGTCGGGGCCGTCGCCGGAGAGCACCGCGCCGCCTGCGATCTCGGACGCCCTCGTCGCACGGGTGACGGGCGTCGACCCTTCGACGTGCCCGAAGTGGGGGCCGAGCGCGATGCCGACCTACGCGTGCCGCGTTCCCGTCGTGAAGCTCGTCACCCTCAACGAGGCCGGGCCGTTCGGGCCGCCGCGCGTGCGCCTCGTTCGGGAGCGGATCGTCGATGCGCTGTACGTGCGCGCGGGGAAGCTGATTGCGCCTGCCGATGCGCCCGCCGTCAACATGGTCGTGCGCTCGAAGGGGTCGCAAGCGCCGGGCTTCGCGAAGGCCCTCACCGCCGAATTGGGGAAGCCCGAGCCCGAACGGCTCCGCCGACGGCTCCTGTCGGGAGCGCGTCTTTTTCGGGCGGCGGACATCACGAAAGCGATGCCGGCGACCCACGCCATCGACGTCGAGCTCGCCTACACGGTGCCGCCGGTGGAGACGGCGACGGACGTCTGGACGCATCACTACGTCGCCGGAAAGCTCGATGTCGCGAACCCGAAGCGCGTGGACGCCGAGGCCGCGCTGTTCGACGCGAAGGCGGCCGTGGCAAGCGCGGATCTCGAAGTGGTGATGGCGGAGCGCGGGGGTGAAGCCGCGTGGTCGACGTCGGCGATTGCCGCGCGGAAAACCTCACAAGCGCATTTGAAAGACGCGGAGGCGCGTCTCGCATCGACGCCGGCGACCGTCGCCATCGACGACGAGCGGACCTTCGACCTCTCGACCAGGGTGGCGCGACGCCGGGGCGACGCCGTCTTTCATGTGACGGTCACGTCGGAAGGGCGCGGTACGAACGTCGAGCTCGACACCAGCTCGGCGTTCACGTTCGACGTCACCGACGCCGAGCTGCCGAGCGACCCCGCGCACAAAATGGAGGCGAAGGCCGCGCGCCCACCGTCGGCCGACGACGTCGACAAGAAGGTCGCGTCGCTCTTCATGGTGCGCCTCGAAGAACTGTTGATGAAGTGGCAGGCCCAGGCGCAGACGAAGGGCGACGTGGGCGACGTCGCGCCGGGCACGCGATCGTGGCTGACCGAGGTCGCGCGCCAAGCGACGAACGGCCGTGATGTGAAACTGCTGGGCGATCTCCAAGAGCGGCGCGCCGACGTGCTGGCGCTGGAGACGATCCCCTACGGCGTGACTATCGGCGAAGAGACCGCGAAAGGGTGCTTCACCTTCGCGGCCTCGGCGCAGTCGAAGGGGGACGTGAACCTCACCTTCGCACGTAAGCCGACGACGCCGGGCGGCGCGCTTTTGCCCATCGCCGCCGACGTTCGCGCATCGCCGGATGCGTCTCTCGAAGTCTGCAACCTCGTGCCCGCCGAGTACACGGTCACCGTGTCGCTCGGGCGCGCGTCCTTGCCGCGGCACGTGCTGCTCCTGTCGATGTACGCGTCGACGCCGGGTCGCGTGACGAGTGCCGAGACCGTCGCGGCGACGCGCGGCCTTCCGTTCGTGACGACGGCGGGCGAGACGTTGAGCTTTTCGGCGAGCGGCCTCACGCGTGTCGCGGAAGGCGGCGCGCGCGCGAGCGTCAGCGCGTCGGGCGATCGTGACGGCGACGGCGTGCCCGACGAGGTCGACCAGTGCCCGGCGCTGCCGGAGACGCGCAACGGCTACCTCGATCAAGACGGCTGTCCGGACGACGCGCCGAAGCCGAAAGAGCCCACGCAGCCCGCCGTGATTGAGGGCGGTGAGCTGTAGCCGTGTTCTACGCGAGACCGTAGCGCGCGATTTTGTTGAGCAGCCCCTGGCGCGAGAGGCCGAGACGCGTCGCCGCGTGGCTGCGATTTCCCGCTGTCGCAGCGAGCGCCGCTTCGATCTCGCGACGCTCCAACGCCTCGATTTTCACATCGAGCGGCGCGTCGGACGCGGCATCGAGAACACTCGCCCCACCGGTCGGCGAAGCGGCACGTCCACGCCCCCGCAGCGCCGGCGAGAGATCGTCCTCGAGGATCTCCGCGCGCCCCGCCGCCATCACGAGGGCACGCTGCATCTCGTGGCGAAGCTCGCGAAGGTTGCCCGGCCAGGCGTACGCCTCGAGGCGTCGCACCACCTCGGGCGAGAGGCGCGCTGCGGCGGCGCGTGGCACGAGAGCACGCGCTTGGTTCAGGAAGTGCTGCGCGAGAAGCTCGATGTCGCCAGCACGGTCGGCCAGACGGGGAAGCGCGATCTCGATGCCGCGAATGCGCCAGTAGAGATCGCTCCGCGTGCTCGGCGCGCGTCTCGCTTTTCGCGACTTCGACGGCGAGATCGCGCACGCCGATCGGCCTTCGAAAGACAACGCGGCCTACGGCTTCGACGACGACGAGGCGAAGCGGATCGAGTGGCAACGCCGCGAAGAAGACGACGAAGACGAGCCACGGAAGCGACGCGCCGCCGCCCGGTGTGATCGACGGCAAGATCGCGAAGAACACGACGAGCCCGACCATCGAGAGACCGGCCGTCACGAAGGCGTACGCGAGCCCTTGAATCACCACGTCGCGATCGCGACCGTGCTCGGCGTACAGCGCTGCGTAGGCGGCGAGAAGCACGGAGGCGAGCAAGAGCGGCGCGCCTACCTCGACGTCGGCGATGCCCCAGACGCGAAGCCCGATGAGGCCGCCACCGCCGAGGGCGCCAAAGACGCAGCTCGCGGCGAGGGCGAAGCGTCGGCGGCGTTCGAGGGGATCGGTCGCCGTGAGCGCGAGCTTCGTGAGCCACGTGATGCAGAGGAGCGAGCCCACGCCGCTGACAATGGCGAGCGGCAAAAAAGGCGGCCCCGCCCCGTGAGCGCCTGCGCCGTAAAGGGTGCGCGGGAAGAGAATCGCGAGCGCGGCGACGCCTAGGGAGAACACGTAGGCGACGTGGACGGGTCGTCGCGCTCGTTGGGTGAGGCCGGCCATGTCGGCGCCTGCGTGGACGAGGGCGCCCGAGAGGAACATTCCGAGGGGCATGGTCCGCTCGCCGACGGCTTCGGTGGCCGACGTGCGAAGAAGCACGAGCCCCAGGACCCAGAGCGCGAGGCAGAAGCACAGGACGACGAGGCCGCGGTCGATGCGGCGACCGAGGCGCACGGCGGTGAGCCCCACCGTGAGTGCGACGGCCCATACGGGGTAGAGCAGCAGCGCGACGAGCGGCGTCATCGGCTCACGGCGACGACGAACGCGCGAAGGTCACGGCGTGGAGCCACGCTGAAGGAACGCGGTCATCACATACTCCTCCGCGGTTTTCTTGGGGCCGGGCACGTCGGTCAGCGCGCGATAGAGGGCCTTTACGCGGCGTTTTTTGTAGCTCGTGTAAAGGGCCTGGGCGCCGTCGTGGCCGGGCGCCCACGACTTGCGATGCCCGCCACCGCCGAGAAGCGCGCGGGCTTGGTCGAGGCTCACGACATCGGCGCCGTGGGCGAGCATGTACTGGCGCAGCTCGCCGATCTCCTCGTGGGAGAGGCCGAAGAGGAACTCTTCGAAGGCGAGGAGCTGCTCTTCGGGGACGTCGTCGTTTCCGAAGTAGTCGAGGAAACGATCGTCGCGCGCTTCGCGAAAGAGCTGAAAAACCTCGTGGGTGCCAAGCAGCGTGCCCATGACGGGGCGGACCTTGTTGCGTGCGAGCCAGGCCGACTCGAGCACCGGTGCGAAGTCGTCGATCTCGATTTCGAGGCGATCTTCCCAGATGCGAAAGAGGAACTGCGCGGCGCTCGCCTTGACGTCGGCGCGGCCCGCGGGGTCGGTCACGATTGAGACGAACAGCTCTTCGGCGAGCTTCGAGTAGATCGACTGGCCGGTCTCTTCGACGATGCGATCTCGAAGCGCGTCGTTGGGCGAGCCGCCCGCGTCGAGGGCGTAACCGAGGGCCTTGAGGAAGTTGATTTTGGCGATGAGGAATGCCTGCCCGAGGACGGCCTTCGTCGGGATGTGGAGGTCGAGATCGTAGTCGGGGACGCGGCAGAGGAGATCGATGAGCGCCTCGCCCGAAAACGGCGCACGCCCGTTCGCCGCGTCGGACTCCCGCGAGATCGACGGGCATTTGCGAATCACTTCCGCGGCGCCGGCGACGATCTCGAGATTGACGCGTAAGAGCGCACCTTGCTCGGGGTTGTCGCGTTCGACGGCTTCGAGCGACGCGGTGACGAGCTCGCACTCGCTCCGGTCGAAGAAAAACCACGAAGGCGCGCAGGGAGCGCTCATCGGAGGAAAGGTACCACCGAAAGCAGCAACGGGAGCGTGTCGTAACGACGTACCGCGTCCAGCACGACTGCGTCACATGCGCTACGATGCGCGGCCTCGCGTGCAAGAATTCCTCGAAGCGGTTCGCAAGGCCTGTCTCCCCGCACTGTGGTCCCAGGGCGTAAAGCTCGTCCGAGACAACGCCGTCGCCGCCGAGAGCGTGAGCGACAGTGAAATTTCGGTGCGTGTGCGGGCACCCGGCCAAGCCGTCGCGCCAACGGTCATTCTCTATCTTGCCGAAGAAGAGTGGGCCTGCGACTGCGGCGGGAAAATCGATCCGTGCGCCCACGTCGCCGCGGCGGCCATCGCCGCGGCGCAGGCCGATCAGAAGGGGGAGAAGCTCCCCATCGCGGCGAAGCTCCGCGGCCACATCGGCTACCGCTTCACCGTGCAGACGAGCACGCTCACGCTCGCGCGTGCCATCGTCTATTCCGACGGCCGCGAGGAGACGCTGTCGACGTCGCTCGCGAGCATGATGGCGCGCGGAACGCCGCTCCCCTTCGACCCGACCCACGACGATCTCACCATCGACCGCATCGCGTCGGCGTGGCCCCGCGGGCAGCTGCCGCCGTCGCGCGAGGCCGACGTGCTCGCGTGCTTGTCGAGCGCAGGCGACGTGAAGGTCGACGGCAAGGTGATTCGCACCTCGGGCGAGCGCATTCAGCCGCGCGCCGTGGTGGCGGACGACGGCACCGGCGTGGCGTTGCGCATCGAGCGCGATCCGCGCGTGACCACGGTGCTCGCGCGGGGCGTCGTCGTCATCGACGGCGTGCTGCATCCGCTCTCAGAGACCGATCTCACGGGAGAGCGCCTCGAGAAGCTGCCGCTCGTGAAGAAGTTCGCGAAGGGCGAGCTCGCCGAGCTCGTGACGACGGTGCTCCCCGAGCTCGGGACGCGCATGTCCGTCGCGATCGAGACCAAGCGCCTGCCGAAGAGCGGTCGCGCGCTCAAGCCGCGGATTCAGATCGAGATGACGCAGAAGGGGCACACGCTCTCGGTCGTGCCGACGATCGTCTACGGCGACCCCGCCGCCGCGCGCGTCGAAGACGGGCGCCTCGTGCACATTCGCGGCGCGGTGCCCGTGCGCGACGAGCCTGCCGAGCGCGGCCTCGTGCACCGCCTGCGTGACGAGCTCAATTTGATCCCCGGACGGCGTGTCGACTTCGACGGCAAAGACGCGATCACCTTCGCCGGCCGATTGAAATCGTGGCGCGGCGGGCGCTCCGTCGAGGCGGACGAAGAGAGCGAGCTGTTCGAGAAGCGCGCGGTCACGCCCCGGATCATCGTCGGCGACGGGCGGTTCGACGTGCTCTTCGAGATTGAAGGGAGCGGCGGCAAGGACGACGACGACGACGCGCCGAAGCGCGGCACCAAGCGCGCCGATGCGGCGGCAGTCATTCGAGCATGGCAAGATGGCCTCGGCCTCGTCCCGCTCGAAGGCGGCGGCTGGGCGCCGTTGCCCGAAGACTGGCTCGCGAAGTACGGCCACCGCGTCGCCGATCTCCTCGAAGCTCGCAAAGAAGACGGCTCGCAGCCCCGCGCGATGCTGCCCACGCTTGCCGAGCTTTGCGACGATCTCGACGCACCGAGGCCGCCGGAAATGGACCGGCTGAAGCCGCTCCTCGAAGGGTTCGAAAGCGTGCCCGAGTCGGCCCTGCCCGACGATCTCACGGCGACGTTGCGCCCGTACCAACGCCAAGGCGTGAGCTGGCTCGCGTTCCTTCGCGACACCGGTTTGGGCGCCGTGCTCGCCGACGACATGGGCCTCGGCAAGACGCTGCAGACCATCTGCGTGATGAGGGGGCGCACGCTCGTCGTCTGCCCGAAGAGCGTCGTCCACAACTGGGCGGACGAAATCAAAAAGTTTCGCCCGAAGCTCAAAGTGGCGCTCTACCACGGGCCAAATCGCGAAATCGACAAGACCGCCGACGTCACGCTGACGACCTATTCGATGCTTCGAATGGACGCCGTCGAGCTCGCCCGCGAGGGGTGGGACGCGCTGGTTCTCGACGAGGCGCAGGCGATTAAAAACCCGGACAGCCAGGTCGCGCGTGCGGCCTACGAAGTGAAAGCCGACTTCAAAGTCGCCCTCTCCGGCACGCCCGTCGAGAACCGCCTCGACGAGCTCTGGAGCGTCTTCCACTTCACGAACCGCGGCGTCCTCGGCGGCCGATCGGACTTTCAAGAGCGCTACGCATCGCCCATCGCCAACGGCAACGCCGAAGCCGCGCGCCGCATGCGCGCCCGCGTGAAGCCGTTCTTGCTCCGCCGCTTGAAGCGCGAGGTCGCCCCCGAGCTTCCGCCGCGGACCGACAGCGTTCTTCACGTCGAGCTCGATGAGGTCGAGAGGAGCGTCTACGACGCGGTTCGCGTGGCGACGCAAAAGGAAGTCGTCGCGAAGCTCAAGGCCGGCGGCAGCGTTCTCGCGGCCCTCGAAGCGCTGTTGCGACTGCGGCAGGCAGCCTGCCATCCGGCGCTCTTGCCGGGGCAGCGCGCCGACGGTTCGTCGAAAATCGAACGGCTCATGGAGTCGCTGGAAGACGCCGCGGCCGATGGGCACAAGGCCCTCGTCTTCTCGCAGTGGACCGCGCTCTTGGATCTCGTCGAGCCGCACTTGAAGGCGGCCGGCGTGCCCTTCACGCGGCTCGATGGATCGACCCGCGATCGCGGCGCGGTGGTGGCCGAGTTTCAAGCCGAGAACGGACCGCCCGTCATGTTGGTCTCGCTGAAAGCGGGCGGCACCGGCCTAAATCTCACAGCCGCCGATCACGTCTTCCTCCTCGATCCGTGGTGGAACCCGGCCGTCGAAGAGCAGGCGGCCGATCGCGCGCATCGCATCGGCCAAGACCGCCCCGTGATGGTCTATCGCCTCGTCGCGAAGGACACGGTCGAAGAGGGGATCCTCGCGCTTCAAGAGCGCAAACGCGCCCTCGCAGACGTCGCCCTCGGCGGTGCGGATCAAGCGGTTGGGCTCACGCGCGACGATCTGCTCGCGCTTCTCGAATAGCGTCGCGCAGCCCCGCGCGTGGGCGCGCGATCACGTCCGCGAGGATTTCTACAGCGTTGCGGAATTGTCGTCGAAAGAGACGTTTCGAAGCGCAATTTGGCCGAACGGCGTGCGCTACGACGTGCGCGACGAGAGTCTCTTCCTCTCGACGCAAAGCTATTTCGTCGACTGAAACTGAATTCCCTGGGAGCCGGTAATCGAATGCGAATGCGCCAGACGACGTACGCGTGGGCAGGAATTGGGGTTGTGGCGTTGGGCGTTCTCGCCGCCTGTGCGAGCTCGAGCGACACGCCCGACCTCCATGCGACGGCCAACGCGGCCGCGAGCGAAGGTGCCTCGGGGACGAGCGCGATGCCGCTCCGCGTCGCAGCGGTCCACGTGGACAAAGAGTTCGGCGTGCCGAGCTTCGCTTGGCTCTCGCGCCTCGATGGCACGTCGGGCGCGAGCCTCCTCGCGTCGAAGAACGGCGTCACGCGCACCGCGAACGAGGTCGCTTTCAGCGCCGCGGCCAACCAGGTCGCTTTCAGCGCAGCGGCCAACCAGGTCGCTTTCAGCGCCGCGGCCAACCAGGTCGCTTTCAGCGCCCTGCGCGGCGTCGCCAAGAGCTACAAGCTGAACGAGCGCGCCCTCGCGGCGACCAAGGTGACGACGCTTCACGACACCGGCAAAGGCGTCGTCGTCGCGCGCTTCACGCAGGAGCTCGACGGCATCGAGCTGTTTCACAGCACGTTGAACATGGCGCTCACGCGCGACCTCGAGCCGGTCGCGGCATCGGGCTTTCTCGCCACGGTCGTGAAGGCCGACGCCACCAAGGGGTTCGCACTCGCGGGCGACGTCGCCGTCGCGAACGCATTCAACGCGCTCACCGGCGCAACCATCGACGGCGCCGCGGCGCTCGGCACGACGGCGGGCGCCTACGACCTCTACACGTTCAAGACCGCGCCCGGCTTCGCCGCGCGACCGGCACGCGTGAAGAAGGTCTACTACCCGCAGCCGAAGTCGCTCGAAGCTGGCTACTACGTCGAGCTCAACGTCGGCGCGGCGGCGGGCACCGATGCGCGCATGGTCGCGTTCGTCATCTCGGCGAGCTCGGGGAAGGTCCTATTCAGGAAAGACCTCTCGGCCAACGATTCGTTCTCGTACCGTGTGTGGGCCGAGCCCGATGCCGCGAAGGGGAACAAGCCCCTCGACGGCCCGATGGGCAACCTCGCGGTGCCCCACCCCACGGGCATCCCCGATCAGTACGCGCCGGCGTTCATCGCGCCGAATCTGGTCTCCCTCGCCAACGCGCCGTTCAGCAAGAACGACCCTTGGTTGGCCGCTGGGGCAACGAAGACCTCGGGCAACAACGTCAACGCCTACGCCGACCTCAAGGCGCCCGACGGCTTCGGCACGGGCGACCTCACGGCCGAAGTGACGGCGCCGGGCGTCTTCGATCGCACGATCAACATGACGACGGGCCCGTCGGGGACGACCGAGGGCATCAAGGGCGTCGTGACGCAGCTCTTCTACGACATCAACTTCATGCACGATTACTATTACGACGCCGGCTGGGACGAGAAGTCGTTCAACCCGCAGGTGGACAACCTCGGGCGCGGCGGCGTGGGCGGCGACCCGGTCCTCGGCGAAGCGCAGGACTACAGCGGCCGCAACAACGCGAACGCGAACACGCCCGCCGACGGCGCTTCGCCGGTCATTCAGATGTACCTCTTCGACGGCGCGTCGAACCCGAAGGTCATCGTCACTGCGCCCGCGGGCGTGGCGGGAACGTATGCGTCGCAAGCCGCGGCGTTCGCGCCCGCGTCGTTCACGACGTCGGGCACGCTCGTCCTCGCCAACGACGGGAGCACCACGTCGACGAACACGACGGCGGGAACGCCGTCGGACGGCTGCCAAGCGTTCGTGAACGCGGCGGCGATCACGGGGAAGATCGCGCTCGTCGATCGCGGAGCTTGCGACTTCATCACCAAGGTGACGAATGCGCAGGCCGCGGGCGCTATCGGCGTGGTCATCGTCAACAACGTCGCGGGCGCGGCGCCTTCGCTCGGCGCGGCCCAAGGCACGCCGGAGTCTCTCCCGACGCTCTCGCTTTCGCAAACCGACGGCGCCAAGATCAAGGCCGCCCTCGCAGGCGGCGTCACGGTCACGCTTCAGCGCGATAAGTCGATCGATCGCGACGGCGCGCTCGACACCGCGATCATCACCCACGAGTGGGGCCACATTCTCTCGAACCGCCTCGTCGGCAACGGCACGGGCTTGAGCAGCCAGCAGGCCGGCGGCATGGGCGAAGGGTGGAGCGACTTCGTGGCGCTCACCGTCACGGTGCGCCCGGACGATCTCGACAACGTCACCAACCCCAAGTTCTCCGGCGTCTACGCGACGGGCGGCTACGCCATGGGCGGGCAAGAGCCCGACGCGTTTTACTACGGCGTTCGTCGGTATCCGTACTCGACGAACATGTTGAAGAACCCGCTGACGTTCAAACACATCAGCAACGGCACGGCGCTTCCCGTCGGCCCGCCGGTCGCCTTCGGCGAGGATGGCGCCAGCAACGCCGAGGTGCACAACACCGGCGAGGTCTGGGCGACCATGCTTTGGGAGTGCTACGCATCGCTCCTCGCCGACACCCCGCGCCTCACGTTCGACGAAGCCAACAAGCGCATGCGCGCGTACCTCGTTGCGTCGCTCAAGCTCACGCCGAACGCGCCGACCATCCTCGAGGCGCGCGATGCGGTGCTCGCGGCGGCGTACGCGACCGACGCAACGGACTTCGCGCTCTTCGCGGCGGCCTTCGCCAAGCGCGGCGCAGGCACCGGGGCCATCGGCCCGGACCGCACGTCGCAAGACCAGACGCCGGTCGTGGAGAGCTACATCACGGGGAACGACCTCGAGTTCATTTCCGCGAAGCTCGATGACAGCACGCAGTCGTGTGACAACGACGGCATCCTCGACAACGGCGAGAAGGGGCTCCTCACCGTCACGCTGAAGAACTCGGGCACGGGCCCCCTCGCCGCGACGACCGCCAAGGTCACGGCGTCGGACAAGTCGCTCGTTTTCGACAACGGCGGCGCCATCACCTTCCCCCCGTCGAAGCCGTACGAAACGGTCACGGCGACGGTCACCGCGTCGCTCGCCGGTGCCGGCCCCGTGGCGGCGATCGAAGTGACGATCGACGCGACGGACCCGAAGCTCGCGACGACGAAGCAGATCCGCGGCGTCCTCGATCAGGTCTACAACTCGGACTCGCTGGCGGCCTCGTCGGCGACGGACGACGTCGAGACGAAGGACACGCTTTGGACGAACGCGAGCGACAAGGCGCTGAGCCAGGCGCAAGTCTGGACCCGCCGCGTCGACGCGGGGAACACGATGTGGTCGCTCACCAACTCGGAGGAGATCTCCGATCAGTCGATCGTCTCGCCGGCCGTGACGGTCGCCGCGACGGGCAACCTCGTCGTAACCTTCAAGCACCGCTACTCGTTCGAAGCGAACGCCGACGGCAGCTGGGACGGCGGCGTCCTCGAGCTCTCGGCCGACGGCGGCAAGACCTGGAAAGACGTCGGCGCTACGGCGACGCCGGCCTATCCCGGAACCATCACCGCGGCCTTCCAAGGCCAGGCGAGCTCGAACCCGTTGAAGGGTCTCGCGGGATACGTCGGCGAGAGCACGGGCTACCCCGCGTTCATCACCGAGACGCTCGATCTCGGCACGACCTACGCGAACCAGACGGTGCAGATCCGCTTCCGCGCGGGCACCGACGAGGGGACGTCGACGGCCGTGAAGCCTTGGGACGTCGACGACATCGCTTTCAAGGGGATCGTCGGCACGCCCTTCAGCTCGCGCGTCGGTGACGCCTGCGGCCACCCCGTCGCCCCCGCGGCCGATGGCGGCACGACGGCCGGCGCCACGGCGACGGGGGACGCGTCCGGCGGCTGCAGCTGCACGACGACAGGCTCGCGCTCGAGCTCGGGGACAGCCGCCGCGGGGGGCTTCGGCCTCCTCAGCGTGCTCGCCGCCGCGTTCACGCGCCTTCGCCGCTCGCGTCGCTCGCGTGACGAGCGCGGCGCGTCGTCCGAGGGCTGAGCACCCACCCTTCCTGCGCGGCAGCCCAGGCGGCTCCGCATGCGCGGTCGCGCAGGATGAAATTCGTGACGCACCGGTAGCTGGCGGGGCCGACCGCGGGCCACGTCATTGCGAGGTCCCGCTTCAGCAGCTACGAGTACCTGACCCTCGAGCCTCGCCATTCGAGACCAAACGTGCGGGTAGGTGCCATGCAGCGCGCGATCTTCAGAACCGTCGTTGCCGTTTTGGGGCCCCTCGCCTCGGTCACCGCGTGCTCGGTGCTCCACCCGCTCGACGGCTTCGCCGGCGCGCCCGAGACCGAAGACTCGGGCCCCGCAATCGCGACCACCACGCCCACGTCGACGGCCACCACCAATCCGCCCGACGCGCACGATTCAGGCACCGCGCTCGACGCGGGCCAAGCCGACGTCGTCGACGCTGCGCCCACCGTGATCGACGCCGGCGTCGACGCGAGCGTCGTCGAGACGCAGCACTACCTCTACGCGATCGGTGGCAGCTTCACGGAAGACCTCTTCCAGGACAACATCTACTACGCGCCCATTCTGGCCGACGGCTCCATCGGCGACTGGGACGTCACCACGCCGCTCTCGACGGGCACGCGCAACCACGCCACCGTCGTCCACGGCGACGACGTCTACATCATCGGCGGCGAGTACTCGGGCGGTATGCTCTCGGCGGACGTGCACGTCTCGACGTTCCTCCCCAGCGGCAAGCTCGGGCCGTGGAAAGACTTCGTGGGCGTCCTTGGCACGAGGCGGAAGGACCACGCCGCGGCGCTCGTGGGCGACTCGCTTTACGTCGGTGGCGGCGGCGTCAGCGATGTCGATCCGCCCGGGCCGCTCAAGCCGATTCAACGCGCGACCTTGAGCTCCATGTCGGTCGGCGCGTTCGCCACCGTCAGCAACTACCCGGACGGCTCGCGGCTCCACGCCATGGCGAGCTTCGGCTCCACGCTTTTCTCCATCGGCGGCTACACGAACGGCACCTACGTCGCCGACGTGTTCGGGTTCTCCGTGGGCGCGGGGGGCGCTCTCGGCGCGTTGACCAAGCTCACGCCGCTCCCCGTGCCCACAGCCTACGATCGCGCGGTCGTCGTCGGCAGCACGGTCTACATCGTGGGCGGCATATCGAGCACACAGAACACGATGTCGAGCGCGGTCTACTCGGCGACAGTGCAGACGAACGGGACGGTGTCGGCCTGGACGCGCCAGAACGACTTCGCCACCGGCCGCTGGCGCCACGCGACCGTGGCCGCCTACGGAAGCATCTACATGGCCGGCGGTCGCGTGGGGCAAACGGGCGGGTTCCTCGCCGATGTGCAGATTGCACGTATTTTGCCGGACAATTCCCTCGAGTGGCGTACCTCGACGAAGCCGCTGCCGAAGCCTCTGGCGTCCCACGTCCTCGTCGTACACTGAGCGCGATGGCGCGCACGAGGCGCGTTCGTCGCGCGCCGGACTCGTAAAACGCGTGCCGTGAGGGGCGTTCGCCCCAAATGGCGTAAGCTTGAGAATCGTGGGGTTCACGTTCCTGCTGCCGCCATCGCTCGGAAAGGCGAAGACGGCTGCGCGCGCCGAGCTGCTCCAGGAATCGCTGTCTCTCGAGCTCGGCGAGGCTGCGACCATTCTGGTACCGGCCGACTACGAAGAGCTCGAGGCCCGCGTGCTTGCCGGCGAGGCACATATTTTCTGGAGCCCTGCGGCTATCTGCGCGCGCGTCGAGCCGACGGCTCGCGCGATCTACAAGGTCGTGCGAAACGGCCACTCCGCGTACCGCTCCGTGCTCATCGCGCGTAAGGCCGACGACCTCACCGTGGGGCGCCTCGCGGGGCTTCGCGCCGCGTGGGTCGACAAGCTTTCGATCGGCGGCTACCTCCTCGCGGCCGATCTTCTGAGGCGACGCGGCATCGACCCTGATCGAAGCCTCGCGTCGCAGACCTTCTGCGGCTCTCACCCGGCCGCGGCGACCGCCGTTCTCATGGGCACGGCAGACGTCGCAGCGGTGACGACGACCGGCGCCGACGAGGCGAGCATTCGGGCGGCCCTCACGTTGTACGTGGGGCGCGCAGCGGACAAGCTCGCCGCCCTCGCCGTCACCGAAGAGTCGCCCACGGACGGCGTCGTCCTCACGACGCGTCTCACGCAGGCCGACGCTATGCGCATCACGTCGCGCCTCTTCCCCGACGCGCGCGGCGCGCGCGCGCCGACGTTTCTCCTCTCGGCGATGGACGCCGAAGGGTTTCAGAAGGCGCGCCCCGCCGAGTACCAGCCGCTCTTGCGCCTGCTGCGCGCGACGTATTCGCCCGGCGCCGGCCTCTCGTCGACGCGAATGAAGATTAAATAGCGCGGGTCGTCATGCGTTCCAGCACGGGCAAGAGCCCCGCGCCGACCCGCCCGCTTCCACCCGGAAGCGCCATGACGGCGGCGCGCTCGTGGGGGAGCGTTCGTGCGTGCGTGACGAGCTGCACCTGGGCGCCGAGAGCGGCCGGGAGGGCGAGATCGAGCTCGAAGACGTCGCCGCAAACGAGCGTCTGGCGCGCGGTGACCCGAGCCTCTTCGAAGACGCCTTTCAAGATATCGAAATAGCGACCGCGTTTGAGAAAGACGGGGCGCGTTAGCCCCTCGACGTGCATCTCGTCCGGAACGGCGTCGAACGCTGCATTTTGCGCGGTCGCGGGAGATATTTGGAATTTGCGCGCGTCGCCGCGAATACGCACTTCGCAAGGGCGCGCGAGGGGGAGCGTCGCAAGCTTCGCCACGACGTCCTCGGAATAGGCATTGGTCACGACGAAGACCGAAAGCCCCTTCGCGAGAAGGCCGTCGATGACCGTCACGACCTCGGTACGAAAGCGCGTGGGGACGCGCGTGTACGCGGCACGATAAGCCTCGTAGATGGCGCTCGCGTGGGCGGCGTCGTCGTTCGCGTCGCCGCCAGCGCCCGCGCGCAGGCGCTCGAGAACGAGACGCGCCACCGCGTTCGCGAAGAGGTACGGGTCGGCGCTCGCCGGCGCGACGACGCGCCCTTCGTAGGTCCACCCGAGCTCCGCCGGGGAGGCCGAGACTTGTGCTTCGGCGTCGCGCCACGCCGCCGCGAAGGCGACGGCGGACATTCCGGTGCGGCGTGCGAGCTCGTCGTGGAACGCCGCCAAGTAGAGCGGTGCATGGTGCTCGACGTCCGTCAGCGTGCCGTCAAAGTCGAAGACGATGCACTTGGGAGTTTCGTGATTCGGGGTCGCGGCGTCACCTGCTGTCATGCTGTATCGCCAAGGACGGTAGCGCGAATTTCGCGAAGCGCGCGCGCTTGACGATGGCCCGTTCGCGGATCATCCTCCGCGCGCTTCGAAGAAGATGCGGCCTACGCGGCGCGTCGATCGAACGCAGAGAGGAGGTGTGCGGTGGTTGCGATTGCGACAGCGGTTTCGGAAGGCTTCTCCCCACGCCCCTCGCTCGCGTCGCGCGTCTAGTACGCGTCCGGGCGACTCAGGGGCGATACTCGTCTCTCGTTCTGGAGTCGTTCCCATCATGACCAAGTCTGATTCGCGGCGTTCAAGCACGACCCGTGCTCACTCGCCGCAGCCGCGCGCCACCAAGGCTCGCGCCCCTGCCGTTACCGTTTCCTCGGCCCAGGCCGAAGCCTCTGGATACCGTCACCAACGTCTCGAGCAGCTTCTCCGCGAGGAGATCCGCAGCCTGCTCCGCGATGAGGTGAGCGACCCGTGCCTCGACGGGGTCCGCATCACCGCCGTTCTGCTTTCCGTCGATTACAAGAACGCTCGCGTTCACTTCACCGCGTCCGGCTCCGAGCCGACCGGCACCGAACGCGACCGCGTCACGCGGGCTCTCGTGCGTGCGGCGGCGTTCTTCCGCGCACGCCTCGTCGACTCGCTCGATCTAAAACGCGCGCCCGATCTCAGGTTCGTCTTCGACGGCGCCTCCGCGACCTTCGACGACGAGCCCGATGCGCCCGATGCGCCCGATGCAAAGGACGAGCTCTGACCAAGCGGGTCATCGCGGCGCACGCGTCCACCTCGACAACCGCGCCCGCGTCGCCGCGGGTTCCGATCCACGTCTGGGCGCGCGACCTCTCGCCCGAAACCGTGCGGCAGCTCGAAGCCGTTGCATCCCTTCCGTTCGTCGTCGCCCACGTCGCGGCCATGCCCGACGCTCACCTTTCCGACGGAATCGCCGTGGGGACGGTCTTCGCGACGGCGCACCACGCCGTCCCAAAGGCGCTCGGCAGCGATCTCGGCTGCGGCATGTCCGCGCTCCGCCTCGAGCTCCGTGGCGGCGCCGACCCTTCGTCGCTCTCCTCGCGCGCCCTCGAGCGCACGCTTCGCGAGCTCGCTTTCGCCATTCCCGTGGGCGACGCGACTCACGCGGGGGCCGGCGTCGCGGTTCCCGCGGAGCTCCTCGACCCGACGCTCTCCACGCGCGCCCTCACACGGGCGCGTGCTCACCTCGCGCCACGCCACCTTGGAACGCTCGGCGGGGGGAACCACTTCGTCGAGCTCGATCGGGGGGACGACGGCTCGTTCTGGCTGCTCGTTCATTCGGGGTCGCGCGGCATCGGGGCGGCGATCGCGAAGCACCACGCCGGCGCCCTTGCATCGGCGGCCGCAGCAGAAAGCGCAAAGGGGAGCATCACGAAACGTGATGGCTTCGGCGCCTTCGACGTGCGCACGCCGATGGGTGCCGCATTCCTGAACGACCTCGCCTATGCGCTCAACTTCGCCCGTGCGAACCGGGAGGCTCTCGCCTTCGCGGCCGCGCGGGCCGTGGAGAGCGTCTTGGGTGCGAGCGTCGACGGCGCGTCGGCGATCGACGTTCCGCACAACTTCATCGCGCGTGAAAGCTGGTTTGGTGAGCCGCTCCTCGTGCATCGAAAAGGGGCCGTTGCCGCGCCCGTGGGCGCAATGGCGCTCATCCCCGGATCGATGGGGACGGCGAGCTACCTCGCGCGCGGCCTCGGAAACGTCGACGCGTTCGGCTCGTGCTCTCACGGCGCAGGGCGCGTGATGAGCCGCAGGCACGCGCGCGACGAGGTGACTCTGCGCGCGCTCGAAGGGTCGATGCGCCGCGTGGTTTGGGACAGAACACGCGCGAGGGACCTCGTCGAAGAGGCGCCCGAGGCGTACCGCGACATCGCCAAAGTCATGGCGGACCAAGACGACCTCGTCACGCCCGTACTTCGCCTCACGCCCCTCGCCGTCCTGAAAGGATGACTTACGCTAGGAGGGATGTCCCATGCGACGCACCTCCTCGTAGGGAATCCCACCGCCCAAAGCGGGCGCAACGAAGCGCGCATCGCACTCGCACGCAACGAGCTCTCGCTCGCGGGAATCACGAGTGAGCTCCTCCCAACGCTCCCCGGCGGCGCGACCATCGCAGCCGTCGCGGGGGCGCTGGACCGCGGCGCCCACACCACCGTCATCGCGATGGGGGGCGACGGAACGTTTCGTGAAGTCGCGGCGGGCCTCCTCGCGTCGGCTCGGCGGGAGGGCGTGGCGCTCGCCATGTTGCCCACCGGGACGGCCAACGACCAGGGGCGAAGCTTCGGCCTCGAGGCGCGCCCCGACGCCCTCGCCCGCAACGTCGCCGTGATTGCGGCGGGGCACGAAACACGTCTCGATGCCGGCCACATCGAGGTGCTCGGCGACGGCGGCGTGGTGCTTACGAAGACGACATTCTTCGATTCGGCGGGTTGGGGAATTTCTGCCCGAATCCTAAAAAGCCGTAACGAGGATCGCGCCTTCGTCGAAAAGCTCGGCCCGGTCAAAGAGCTTTACCGCGACCACATGGTGTACGCGGGCGCGCTGCTCAAAGTGTTCCTCGAGTCCTATGTCGTATCCGACAAGTTCACGGCGCACGTGGTCGCCGACGGGGCCGTCTACGAGCTCCCCGGCCTCACCGATCTCATCGTGAAAGGGACACGAATTTACGGCGGCGCATGGGTCTTCGACAAGACGTCGGCCCACGACGACGGCGCGTTCGAGGTCATCCCGTTCCAAGGAAAACGGGATTGGACGTCGAAAGCGATTGTCGATCTCGACGGCAATCCGCTCACCGAAGACGTGTTGAACGCCGTCGGTATTCGGCATTCGAAACCGTTCCGAGGCGCCCAAATCGAGATACGCATCACCCCCGACGACGCGAGCGGCGCGCCGCTCGCAGGGCAAATCGACGGCGAAGAGCTGCGCACGACATCCCATGTACGGATAGCTGTTGAAAAGAAGGCCCTGCGCCTCGTCATTCCCGCGCCGACCGCTCCGTAGAAAAGGGCCGGAGGGCGACGAACCTCGACGTAGACGCTAGTCTCTGTGTCGATGGGGGTCCTTCGCCGTTGCGCGCGATCACGCGCGCGAGCGCTCGACATGAACCTGGCAAGAGGGGCGTTCGGTCTGCTCGCAATGACGTGCGCGAGCGGCTGTGCGAGCTTGCTCGGCCTCGACGAGCTCGACAAAGTCGACGAACAGACCGTCGACGCTACGGCGTTGCGGGACGGCTCGCCCACCCTCCGACGCAGGCCCGAAGGCGGGAGTCTGCCACGCGCGCGGTGGCGCGAGCGGCGACGAAAGCAACGCGCTCCGCTGCGACAGCAATCACACCTTCGAAGTGCTCCCCCGCGACCGCACGCGTAGCTACGTCGGCGTTCGCTGCTGCGCGGATTAGCCTTCGCCCCGCAACGCCGCCCAGACATTGCGCGCTCGGGCGTTGATCGCCCCGTTTCGATGAAGCTCAAATGCCGCGCCGAGACGCCCGCATCGAGCGACGTTTCGAGCTGGCTCTTGCCGCGGAGCGTTCGCCAACGGCGAAGCCTGCCGCCGAGAGAGCCCTGAATGCGCGCGGCCTCCATGAACCTAGACTACGCCGCGCGCCCAAGATCACCATGACCTCGGAGGTGATCGCCCCGCCCTCCGCGGGTGCCTACCGTTCTGTCCCGTGGCACCGATTGCCACGGAAAGAGACTCACCATGAATGCCATCGATACGCTCGTGACGTCCTACCTTGCTATTTTCAATACGACGAACCCCGCCGCGCGACGCGCCCTCGTCGACAGCGTGTTCGCCGAATCGTGCGAATACACGGATCCGCTCGCTCAGGTCGCCGGTCGGGCGGCCGTGAGCGATTTCATCGGAGCGGTGCAGGCGCAGTTTCCCGGCGTCGCATTCGTGCTCGACGGAAAGGTCGATGCCCATCACGGCCAAGCGCGCTTCACGTGGCGCGCGATGGCCGAAGGGGTCGACGAGCCGGTCGCGATCGGCTTCGACGTGGTCGTCGTCGACGCGAACCGCTTGAGCCGCGTGTACGGCTTTCTCGACAAGGCACCCGGCGCCGCATGAGCGCGGGTGCCCCGTGTCGCCGCCGCAGGTGAGCGCGCTGCGCGCCGCGCCTGCACGCTATTCACGATCCCGAGCGCGGCCCCATCGAATGCGACGCGCTCGGGCTCGCGAAGGGGCCGCGGCGGCGGTCGTCTTAAACGCGAACGGCGCACGGGAGCGGCATCACTGCCTCTCCTCGCGCGCCGCGCGCGTTTCTAGCTACGGGCTACGCGCTCAGGCCGCGTCGCGACGACGGCGACGGCCGACGACGAGGGCGAGACCGCCGAGCGCCATCAGGGCCATTCCGCCGGACTGCGTCGAGTGGCCGACCGCCGTGGTGCAGGAGCAGTTGCTCTCGCCTTCGGCGTCCTTCACCGGGCTGTAGACGGGCGGCGGCTTGCTGCCACCCGTGGTCGCGCCGCCGGTGGTGCTGCCACCGCCGTCGTCGGACGACGTCGACGAATCGGTGCCCGCGTCGACCGGGAGGGCCGTGCAGACGCCGGTGTTCGCGACGACCGAGGGGAACGGCTTGTTCGTGATGCCTGCGAAGGCGATGTTGTCGATGTCCCAGCCCTCGACGCCCGACGCGGGATCGGTCCCGATGCGGAAGCGGACGCGGATCGTCTTCCC
>JANXMC010000653.1 GCA_025354825.1 Myxococcales bacterium | reverse complement strand
CCCTTCGTCGAGGGTGCCGACGTCGTGAACGCGCACGACGTGCTCGCTGCGAATCTTGGTCGCCGCGCGCCCTTCGTCGATGAAGCGCTCTTGCGCCTCGCGCGACTGCTCCCAGAGCGGCGACAGCAGCTTGATCGCGACGGGCTCCTCGAGCTGGATGTGCATCGCGCGGAGAATCACCGCGAGCCCTCCCTGGCCGATCATCCCCTCGACTCGGTACTTGCCGGCGATCACGTCGCCCGCCTGCGGGATGCTCCAGAGCCGCGCAGCGGGCTCGGGCGCATGGGCCGGTGGTGCAGCCGAAACGTGGGGGGGCGAAGAGGAAGGGCTCATGGGGTCAGGTGCCGATGCTGCGAGAACCAGACCACGGTGAAACAGCGCGTGAGTCCTTACGCAGTCTCATGATTTCGCGCAGATGCGTCGGGGGCGGGCGTGGCAACTTGCGACGGCCCGCGCGGGCGAGGCGGGCGTGCGTTCCTATTAAGAATTATTTTGCGCGCGAAACGGTGAAGCCTGTCACCTCCACACCGCCCCCTTTTTTCGCACGAATGGCCACGTCCCCGCCTGCGAGGGGGAGCGGAATGCTCCCCTTCATGGTCACTCCGGCGACCACCGCTTCGATGCTGCTTCCACGCGTCGTGATCTTCACGTGGAACGCCTTCGTGTCCGGAAGAGCGACGGACGGCGCGACCTCGGTTTCGTTCCCCGATCCGTCGCTGGCGAGCAGCAGCGCGCGGGGTGGCGAGCTCGGCGCAATGAGCAGCGACACGCCGCGAAGGGCGTCGCGATCCGACATCGTGCGCACGACGAGGCCGCCAAGATCGTTTTCGATGCGAAGGTCGGCCTCGACGACGACGTTGGGGCTCGGTGCCGGCGTTGCGATCGCGTCGAAGCCTTTGGCGTTCGTGCCGACGACGCGAATGCGCGGACCGGGCGCAATCCCCGCGCGCGGGTTCCCTTGCAAGCGCGCGAAGACGAGCTTCCCCTCTTGCCACGTCACGCCGTCGGTCACGGGAATGCGTGCGCTCGCGAGCGAGGAGAGCGTGACAGGCTGACCGTCGCGTTTCATCGCGCTCACGCGACCCGCGTCCTCGCGTGCGATCTCCCACGTATGCCCATCGAGCTTGAAGCCGAGGACGCCGCCGTTCGGTGCGAGGCGCACGTTGGTCACGGGCTCCGTTGCGCCGGGCCCCGTGACGCCGGTCGCGCGCCCCACTTGAAGCGCGAGCCCGGTTGCCCCGGCGCCACCAACACTTGCCCCGCCGCTCCACGCAAGCACCCCAAGGGCGTCCGACAGAATCGCCGCCGTCTCCTTTTTGCCCGAGAAAAACCGCACTGCGGCGAGATCGATGGCGCGCGCACCGTCGAGCGCGACAACTGCCACGGCTGCCGTGAGGGTAGCTTCGGTGGATGCATCGCGGGGCGCGCCGACGGTCTTCGCGGAGTCCCCCGCGCTGTCGCGTGCATCGGCGTCGGCCCGAGCGCGCAGGTCGTCGCGCGCGGCCAGCGTGCGGCGAACGGCGAGGTTCGAGAGCTCCAGGGTGAGGTCGACCATGCCGACGTCGATGGGGCCGGGGTCGACATCTTCGGGCCATGCGACGACGGCGTTCGAGGCGGCGTTTGAGGAGCCTTCGAGAGCGCTCTTCAGCACCATGACGGTGCCTCGCGATCGGAACGTCGCCCGCTCGTCGCCAAAGAAGAACGCAGCCACCCCCGCCCGCGCGGCCGGAAGCCTGTCGAGCAGGCCCCGCAACCGCGCGACGCGCGTGTCGTCGGCGCGCGACGCGTCGAGCACCAGCAGGCCGACTTCGGTCATGAGCGCTTTGCGCGCGCCCACGAGGCCGAGACGTTCGGCGAGCTCGATGCGCCGCGTGGGCGAATCCCCCGTGAGATCCAGAAGGGCGAGCTGGGCCTGCGCGCGCACGCGCGTCATCGGCACATCGAGCGTCGCTTGCGATCGCAGAAGTGTCGGCCGCGCGGCGATGTGATCCGAGAGGGCGCGGGCGCACTCGTCGTAGGACGCGTCGGGAATGCCCGCCGAGAGGTCGTGGGCGAGCGCTTGCGGCTTTCCGGCGTTGGCAATGGCGACGTCGATAAAGGCGTAAATGCGTGTGAGCTCGGCGAGGGCGTCGGGCTTCGTCTCGAGGTCGGCGCCGGCCTTCGCGTACACGGCATCGGCGCGTGCGAGCAGCCCGCGCACGACGACGGGCGCGAGGGCCGGGCGCGATGCCGCCGACGCGCCGCCGAAGAGCAGCTCACGGACGAACGCGGCTCGTGCGTCGTTGAATGCGACCGGCACCAACGCTTCTCGAAGCGACGCAATCGCTTCGTCCGTGGTCAGGTCCGTCCGCGCCACCAGCGCACGCACGCGCGCGGCGTTTCCCGGCTGCGCCGTCGCGACGTACTGCCGCACCTGCTCGCGCTCGCTCGATGTCAGCCCCGCGTGGGCGGGCTCCGCCGAGAGCGCCATCGCCAGAAGGGTGGCGAGGGCGCCAACGAGACTCCGCCGAGCAGAGGGCGTGGGTCGCAAAAGTGACAAGCGCATGAAGGGGCTCTCCGTGGACAGCAGACGTACGCGTTGGACGCGCGCATCGAGCGTTCGATGCGAACTTAAGCGTACCCACAAGCTTGAAGCCCGCGTGAGAGAGAAGCCAAGGAAACGCGAAGGCGCGTACTATGGTCCGCATGACGGCTCCCCCCGCAACGCGCGCCCACCAGGCGCTCGCCGCAACGCCCGCCTTCCAGGCGCTCACACGGCATTACGCGCAGAACAAAGACGTCACCATGCGCTCGCTCTTCGAGCAGGATCCGGGGCGCTTCGAGGCCTTCGCGCTGACGTTCGAAGACTGGCTCGTCGACACCTCGAAGCATCGCGTCACGGCGGAAACGATGGGGCTGCTCGTGGCTCTCGCCGAGCAGCAAAAGGTGGGCGACGCGATTACGAAGATGTTCGACGGCGCGAAGATCAACCGCACCGAAGACCGCGCGGTGCTCCATATTGCGCTGCGAAATCGCGACAACCGGCCGATCCTCGTCGACGGCAACGACGTAATGCCCGACGTGAACGCGGTGCTCGCGAAAATGCGCGACTTCACCGATCGCCTGCGGAGCGGCGCGTGGAAAGGGCATACCGGTAAAGCCATTACCGATATCGTGAACATCGGTATCGGCGGCTCCGACTTAGGGCCCGTGATGGCGACCGAAGCGCTGCGCCCCTATTGGCAAGAAGGGCTCCGCGCACACTTCGTGTCGAACGTCGACGGCACCCACCTCGCCGAAGTGTTGAAGGAGGTGAACGCCGAGACGACGCTGTTCATCGTCGCGTCGAAGACGTTCACGACGCAGGAGACGCTCACGAACGCCAAGTCGGCGCGGGCGTGGCTGGTGGCGAAGCTTGGCAGCGATAAGGCCGTGCCGAAGCACTTCGTGGCCCTCTCGACGAACTCGAAAGAGGTCTCTGCCTTCGGAATCGACACCGCCAACATGTTCGCCTTTTGGGACTGGGTCGGCGGGCGCTACTCGCTCTGGTCGGCCATCGGTCTGTCGATCGCGTGCGTCATCGGCATGGACCGCTTCGAAGAGATGCTGACGGGCGCCTTTGCGATGGATACCCACTTTCGCACGACGCCGTTCGAAAAGAACATTCCGGTGCGCCTCGCGCTTCTCGGTATTTGGTATTCGAACTTTTTCGGCGCCGAGACCCACGCGATTCTCCCGTACGACCAGTACATGCACCGGTTCCCCGCGTATTTTCAGCAGGGGGACATGGAGAGCAACGGAAAGAGCGTCGACAAGAACGGTGCGCGAATTACCGACTACACGACGGGGCCGATAATCTGGGGCGAGCCGGGCACGAACGGCCAGCATGCGTTTTACCAGCTGATTCACCAGGGGACGCGGCTCATTCCGGCCGACTTCATTGCGCCCGTGGAGACGCAGAACCCAACACCCGGCGGCATTCCGCGCGGGCCCGACGCGCCGGACCACCACACGATCCTTCTCGCGAACTTCTTCGCCCAGCCTGAAGCGCTCATGCGCGGCAAAACGGAAGACGAAGCGCGCAAAGAGCTCGAAGCGCAGGGAATGCCGAAAGAGAAGATCGATCAGCTTGCACCGCACAAAACGTTTTTGGGCAATCGCCCGACCACGTCGATCCTCGTGAAGAAGATCACGCCGCACACGCTGGGGGCGCTCCTCGCCATGTACGAGCACAAGATCTTCGTCCAGGGCGTGATCTGGGAGATTTTCAGCTTCGATCAGTGGGGCGTCGAGCTCGGCAAACAGCTCGCGAGCCGCATTCTTCCGGAGCTCGCGAAGGGCGTCTCACCGAAAGGGCACGACAGCTCGACGACGGGGCTCATCGAGTTCTACAAACGCTCGCGGGGGGGCTGAGCGCGTCAGGGGGAAGGGCGACGTCCGATTAGTGGGGTATCGCCGAGGAGTCTGCGGGTAGCTCGACGACGACGTTGATCGTGTCGTTGCCGCGGAGCAGTGTGCCGGACACGGAGCGTGCGCCGCGGCCGATGGCCGCGAGGGCCGCGGCCGTCGCGCTTTCTTCGTCGGGCGTTTTGGTGCCGTCGATCGACGTGATGACGTCGCCGTCGGCGAGGCCTACGCCGAGGCGGCCCACCCCCGTGATGCGCACGCCTACGGCGCGGCCTTCGGTATCGCGCGCGGTTCGCCCGCGTACGCCGTCGAGCCCGGCTCCCAACGCGCGGGAGACCTGCGCTTCGGGAATGCGGAGCGATTTGGGTGCCGCCCCTTTAGGGGCACCCGTGCCGCCTGCGCGCGAAGCCTTCGCACCCAACGCGGGTGCAGCGCGTTCGCTCGCAGCGCGTGGCGCGACGGGTGCGACCGGTTCGTCGCCTGCGGTGACGCGCCCTGGCGCGGGGGCTCCCGTCGCCGGCTCGACCCGCAAAACATGGGGCGCGGTGACGGCGAGGCCACGGCCGATGCGGTCGCCCAGCCCGGGCAAGCACGCCCGGGCCATCAGCGCCGCAATGGGAAACGGAACAAGCAGAAGCACCAGGGCGAGAGGGCGCGCGCGAAGCTTTTTGCTACGCGCGGCCGGCTTCTCGCCCAGTGCGACTGGACTCAGTTTTTCTCGGCTCCTGCGGCCGGCGCTGCTGCGTCGTCCGCATCATCGTCGTCGTCATCGTCGTCATCGTCGTCATCGCCTTCGTCTTCGAGGCCTGCGATGGACGGATCGGACGGCGGAACCGGCTTGCCTTCTTTGACGGCCTGCTGGCGAGCCTTTTCGGCCTGAATACGCGCCTGCGCGACCTTCTGAAGAATGGCGGGCTTCGGCGCGACGATGATCGACATCGCTCGCGCTTCCATGGCCGCGCGCGTTTCGATGTTCGAGATGTCCTCGAGGCCGGCGACGATGAAGTCGATCTGCTCCTGCGCCTTTTCCGGGTGCGTGATTTCGCGACCGCGGAAACGCACGGTGAACTTCACCTTGTGGCCCGATTCGAGGAACCGGCGGGCGTTCCGGATCTTCGTCATGAGGTCGTTGTCGTCCGTCTTGGGACGGAGCTTGACCTCTTTGACTTCCACCACGGTCTGCTTGCGCTTGGCCTCGGCCGTCTTCTTCTTCTCCTCGTACTTGTACTTGCCGAAGTCGAGGATCTTGCAGACGGGCGGGTCGGCCTTCGGGTTGACCTCGACCAGGTCGAGCCCTTGTTCCTGAGCCATCCGCAGCGCTTCGTGCGTTTGCAGCACACCGAGCATGCCCCCGTCGGCGCCTATGACGCGGACTTCGGGCACACGAATACGGTGATTGATTCGAATCTGAAAACCGCGCTGCTGCTGACGCGGATCGAAGCGGGGACGGCCCATCGCCATTGGGATATCTATGACCTCCTGAAAAGATTTTCCGGCCTCGACGCCATCATGGCGCGCGAGGGGCGGAATCATCGACGCGTTTCCGGCC
>JANXMC010000598.1 GCA_025354825.1 Myxococcales bacterium | reverse complement strand
CTGGCTTTTCAATGTCGCCAACGGGACCATCGACCTTCGCACCGGGACCCTTCGTCCGCACTGCCGTCGGGACCTCACTACCAAGCTCGCCGACGTCCACTTCGATCCCCGAGCGCGGGCGGCCACCTTCGACCGCTATCTGGAGCAGGTTCAACCCGATCCGACGGTCCGAGCCTACCTCCAGCGCCACGCTGGCTACGCGCTCACCGGACTCGTGCGCGACCACGTCCTGCCTATCTTCTTCGGAAGCGGTCGCAACGGCAAGAGCGTGTTCGTCAGTGCGCTCCAGCACTCGTACGGCGGCTACGCCATGCAGGTGCCGACCCAACTGCTGATGGCCACCAAGAACGAGGCGCATCCCACCGGGGAGGCCAGCTTGTTGGGCTGCCGTCTCGCGGTGGCCTCGGAGACGGAGCAGAGCCGCCAGCTCAACGTCGCGCTCGTCAAGCAGTTGACGGGCGGTGATGCGATCTCGGCGCGCTTCATGCGCAAGGACTTCTTCACCTTCAGCCCGACGCACAAGCTGATCCTCATCACCAACAATCGGCCGGTCATCAAGGAGACGAAGGACGCCATCTGGGCGCGCGTGCATCTCGTGCCGTGGAACGTGGTCATCCCCGAGCACATGCAGGACAAGGCGTTGCCCGAGAAGCTCCGCGCGGAGGCCTCGGGGATCCTGCGATGGGCGGTCGAGGGGTGCCTCCAGTGGCAGAAGATCGGGCTGTGTCCGCCGCCGGCAGTACTCGCAGCTACCGAGCGCTACCGCGACGATTCGGACGCCCTCGGCGACTTCCTCGCTGAGCGGTGCGTTCTCGCGCCGGATGCACGCGTGACCCGCCAGGGTCTTCGAAATCTCTACGAGTCGTGGTGCCATGCCAACGCCGACAAGCATCCGCTCAGTCCGCAGGCCTTCGCCGAGGAGCTGCGCTCTCGTGGCATCACCGACTTGAAGTCGATGCGCGAGAAGGGCCAGCCCAATCCGATGCGGGGGTGGCAGGGAGTGCGCGCGCGAACCCCGAAGGACGAGGACGTGCCTGCCGCTACGAGGGCGGCCGATCACGCCGTAGTCAGCGTAGTCAGCCCCGCCGGCATCGTCACCACGGAAGCTCCGGAGACCGGTGGCGGGAAGCCGATGGCTACGAGTGACTGCGCGACTACGGCGCCGACGGCGACCCCGAGTGTCGACGGAGGCTCGACTTCCGCTGAGATGCCCGGCCGTGAGGTGATCGACGTATGAACGGCGAGCTCCTCTTCGCTCGCTTGGCCCAGCTGGGGGTTCGTCTGGAGCCTCGTGGCGCGAGTCTCCGAGTGAACGCGCCTCCCGGCGTGCTGACTACGCAGCTCGTCAGTGACATCAAGACGTACAAGCCCGAACTTCGACGCCTCGCGCGTGAACGGGTCGTAGTGATCGACTTCGAGACGCGCTCGTTGGCCGAACTCTCACGGGTCGGCGGGCGAGCCTACGTCGCTCACCCTTCGACCGAAGTGCTCTGCATGGCTGCGCTTGCATGGGATGGTCGGTCATTCGCCTGGACGCCGAACGAGGCGCAACCAACCGAATTGCTCGCGCTGGTCGAGGCCGGCATCCCGCTGGTGGCGCACAACGCCGACGGATTCGACCGCTTCGTTTGGCAGCGGCTCGGCTGGCCGGCGGCGCGCTGGATCGACACGCTCCCGTTGGCGCGGCAGATCGGCTTGCCCGGGGACCTCGAGCGTCTGGCGACCAAGTTGTTGGGGGCCGGCAAGGATAGGGTAGGACGCAAGCTCACCTTGCTTCTCAGCCGGCCCGACGCGGCAGGACGTTTGCGTCCGCCGAAGGAGGAAGAGCTTCGCCGTGTTCGGGCCTACTGCCTGGAAGACGTTCGGATCTTGGCTGAACTCTGGCGCACGAACCTCGGGGCCGTCGCCGACCGCGAGGTCGAGGTGCGGGAGCTCGATCGAATCATCAACGACCGCGGCTTCGCGTTCGACGCCCGTCTCGCAAGCGCCGTCATCGACCTCGAGTCCGCAAACGCGCAGCGGCTACGTGAGAAGGCCGGCGTGCCACCGACTCTCATCGCTTCGCCGGAAAAGCTTCGAGCGCTCTGTGCTGAAGCCGGCGTCGACCTGCCCAACGTCCAGCGCGAGACGTTGCTCGCGGCGGTAGACGATCCCGAACTCCCGACCCACCTGGCGCACGCCCTCGAAGCACGGCTCGCCTCTTCCGGCATCACCGGCCACAAGTTGCGCGCTGCCCTCGGTCGACTCAGCCCCGACGGACGTCTTCGCGACACTCTCTCGTATCACGCAGCTCACACGGGGCGCTGGGGCGGTCGTGGGTTCCAGCCGCAAAATCTCCCACGAATCGGCAAGATCGACCTCGACGCCGCGGTCCGCGCTGCACTTGCTCGAGATGTCGTCAGTCTCGAAAGACTCGCCGACGCAGCCGGCATGTCGTTGCAGGCGGCGCTTGCCGCACTCGTCCGGCCTTGTGTCGTCGCCTCGCCCGGTCGGGCGCTCGGCGTCGCCGACTTCGCTTCGATCGAGGCTCGCGCCCTCCTCTGGCTCGCCGGCGACCACGGAGGACTCGACGTTTTTCGTGCGGGCATCGATCCCTACAAGAAGGCTGCCAGCGCGCTCTTCGCGGTGCCCGTGGAGGAGGTGACCGATTCGCAGCGCCAGCTCGGCAAGGCGAACGAGCTCGGCTGCGGTTTCGGGATGGGGCAGGCGAAGTTTCGCACCTACGCGGAAAACTACGGAGTTGATTGGAACCTGGTGCCCTTCACGCCCGACCACGCGGTCGAAGCTTGGCGCGACGCGCACCCCGAAGTGGCGGGCTACCGCGTCGGCGTGACCAGTGGCGGCAGCGTCCGTCGTTCGGGAGGGCTCTGGCGGGACTACGAGTCGGCGGCGATGCGGGCTGCCCAAGGCGAGGACGTGGAGGTCGGCGCCGTTGCTTGGCGCCGCGTCGGTGACGACGTTGCGTGCTTCCTTCCGAGTGGCCGGCAAGTCGTCTACCCCGGGGCGCGTGTGGAGCCGTGGCCGACGTCCTGGGGCGCGATCAAGTCGGCGTTCGTCTTCGACCACAAGGGCAAGCCGGCCGGCACCTATGGCGGCAAGCTGACCGAGAACATCACCCAGGCGGTCGCCCGCGACCTACTCGTGGCGGCGATGTTCAAGATCGAGGCGGTCGGCATCCCTGTCGTGCTGCACGTGCACGACGAGGTGGTTGCCGAGCTTGCGACGGAGGCCCAGCTCGAGCTCATGCTGAGCTGCATGCAGTCCGGGCCGGATTGGGCGAAGGGCCTTCCTCTCGATGCGAAGGGGTACGTCGCGGGCCGATATCGGAAATGACCGACGCCGTCGCAGGCCAGCCACCCCGTCTCGCTTCGGCGTAAATCGGGAGTGGGGAGGCGTTAGCGACTCGTCGGCGCCGTTACGTTCGGGCCGATGATGATGATTCATGGCATCCACGGAGAGCATCATCAGCAGTTGCGAGAACTACATCTCGTGCGTCGCGCCAGCAGCAGCCGTTGCACTCCCTCCGTACGGAGGACTGCGTTTCTACAGCCGTGGGTTCGCCATCACCACCGGGCATCGGCTCCACGCGCATGACCTCGTCGCTCCCGAGTCTTGCGGCTGGAATCGGCACGCCCACGCGCCGTCCTGCTTCGTGTGCCCGACCGCCCCCGAGTTCGTGGCGTGGTCGGACGAGGGCATGCTCTACGTCTCGCAGCGGACGTCTGGATCGGTAAATCTCGAACGCCACGCACGCGTCGCGTTGACCCTCGTGCCTCGTTACCCGTGCACGAGCTCGGTCATGCCCATCGCGGTCCGACTCCCGGGCCGCGCCACGTCCGACTTTCCCAAGATCCCCGAAGAGGTCATGCATACCGCGTGCTCGAGCGTTACCTGGTTGGTTCCGCAGCTGCTCCGGTCGAGCGCCGCTCACCTGTACGCGCAACCATCCCGCCGGTCCCGCGAAGCTGTACATCGAGTCGGTCTTCGGTGGCCCGCACGAGAACAGTGCCGGCGCGCCGGTCCGCGCGTTCTATCTCCCGCACTACCGTCGTCCGCCCGCGCACTTGTACCTCGACGAGCAACTGCGGCTCTTCGCGAACGTGCTCGAAGACCAAGTGCACGCGCTTCACGACTACGCCAACCGCGGCCTCGAACGCGACCAAGAGCGTCGCGGCGGTTTCTTGTTCGCCGAAGCGCTCGCTGACGAGAGTCTCGGTGACTTCGTCTTCGACATGTCGATCCCGACGGTTCACGGACGTGAGCGCTACCGCGTCCACAACTCCCCGCCGTCGTTCCAGCCGCTGCCCAGTGATCGCCGGGACACTCCGGCCTTGGAATCCGCCAAGTGGGAGCCGCTGGGCCCCGGGTGTTCGCCGCACCGCAGCCACGTTCGTGCGGGGCTCGAGATCGTGAGCGCCATCATCGACAAGATCACCGGCTGAGGCCGCCGCCGTAGCGACGGCGGGGCGAGGGTCGCCGGGATGATAGGGTGGCTTGCCGTGGCCCAGGTCCGGCAGCCATTGCTGAACGTTGGCCCGCATGTTTCTCGATGTTTCTGCGCACTCGCGTCCAGAAGGCAGCCAAACTCCTCGGATGACACGGAAGATCGGCGTTCGCACCGCCGCTGGAAGTGGGACGGACTGAAGCGCAGGGGAAAGGATCGCAGGAGATTTCTGGATCGAACGTGTGCCAGCGCCGCAGGCGCAGGATGTCCACCTGAGCGCGGTGGCAGAGGCGGCCGAGGCGTCGTCCGGTCTTGGGCGCACCGCCTCGCGACGAGGGGCGACGCCGTGGGACACACGCACCGATCGCGGCCACGAGTCGGAAGAGATGCGTCTCCTCGCAACACTGGCTTCTACATCGGCGAAGTACACGATCAGTTCCGTCTCGACGAACGCGCGCCCGAAGGGGCGCGGTCACTGCTAGCGCGACTTCTCCGAACAACGCGAGGTAAGTGAATCAAGTTCCACTGCGGCCTGGCCGCCGAGTTGTGATCGACGCGGTGTACTTCGGGTTGTTGCACCGGAGTGCGACCAGTCGAAGCGAGGCGGCTACCGCCACACTAGATGTCGCTCCTACTTGTCGATCAGTGCACCACGTCGACGAGAGGAGCGACGGCGGCGGTGTCGGCGTCGGAGCTGTACTCCCAACCGCCCCTGGCGCCCGGTGTCGGACGCGCCGTCACGCGGGACGACGTTCGGCATCGCCAAGCCCGGCGACCTCTCAGCGGATTCTCGCCACCATCAGTCGCCCTCGCGGGATACCGAAGTCCGACGCATCTGGGTCGCGCGGGATGACGGGCGCGGGTGCACCGACGACTTCGACCCCGAGGTCGACGACGTCCACGCCCTCCACGAGGAGCACGAATCGGTGTGCCGTCGGCTCGCCCTGGCCGGGGAGCGAGACCCAAAGGTTCAAGACCTCGGGCACGGCCATGTTGTCGCGCTCCCACCTCGTCACCTCGGCTCCTGCGAGCCAATCGAACTCGAGAACGCGTCCGTGTGCGAGCGGGCCCTTGATGGTGAGCTTCTTGGTCGCGCTCATCGCGCCTCGCCCGAGATCGCCTCCGCACTCGCTCGACCCGGCAACGCCAACCGCGCCGCGGCGGTCACCGCGCGTCCTCGCTACGCCCGTCTTGTTTGGTCGCGACCAAGATGTCTCCCAGCGTCGCCAGGCCCGTTCCAAGTGCACCGACGATCTTCGCGCTGATCAAGCCGCCGATACCCATCACGATCCACCCAAGGCACGCGACGGCCGTCACCCAGAGCAATCCGAGCGTGGACTTCGGACCCCAGTCTTGATGAAGGTCGATCTGATTCAGCCACTGAAGTAGGCACAGAACGACGCCTCCGACCGCGACGAGCACGCTGATGGCTTCCAGCGTCGAACCGATCTTCTCGAGCTTGATGCCGACGACGTGCGCCTTGGTCACTCTCGTTCCGGAAGCCGCGATGGCCTCTGCCAGTGCTGGGGCGGCCGCCTTTGACGCGCCCGAGGTCGCAGCTGCCGGTGACGGAGAATGGTTGCCTCCGCGAGTTGCTCGCAACCCGACAGCCCGAGCTGCGGCAGCAAATTCCGGTACATCCGTCACTGAATTCCATGCGGTGTCGCCGACGGCGCGTATCTTCGAATCGTTCGGGATCGCGGCGGCATGAATGCCTTCGACGACCTGCTCATCGGTGTACGGGCCGAGCACCGGACTCTCGCCCCGTTGGATCTGCCACTTGGCCATGTTCTTTCCTCCGTCGTACGGCGCTCGGCCGCGTTGGTGTATCCGGCTGCCCGATCACCGGTCAGCCAAATCGATTCGCTTTGAACGTGGCCGGCAGCGAGCGGCAGCTGGTGCCGCGCGTGCGGAGTGCCGAGCGGGCGCCGCCGCCGCCCTAGACGCTCTCGAGGGTGCGGTTCGCTGCGCGCGCCCTGGCTTGTCGAAGAAACGCGATGTGACACACGGCAGGGATCGTCACGCGATAGGCGGGCCCCGCCAAGTCGACCGCGGTCCAAGCGCCAGTGACGGCCCACCCGATGGGCCCGACGAGCACCCCGATCACGCGCGTCAATGCAGCGTTGGCGGCGAGCGTCAGACCACGACCGACGACGAGCTTGGCGACCGCGTTCGCAACGATCACCCCGACCTGATAGGCGAGGAATCCCGTCATCTGCACGCCCAGCTGGGCGAGCATCACTCCCGACGGCACGCCGACCGAGAGATCGACGTTCTTCGCGCCGGCCTTGCGAAACTGATCTTCGAGCGATTGGCGCTCGTCGGCGCTCATCTTGGCGATGCTGTCCACGAGCACCTTCACCAGCACCTTGCGCTCGACCTCTTCGACGGGATCCGTCTTGTCGTGTCCGGCCTTTAGCTTGCTTGCGACGTCACGAGCGATCTCGGCGTAGGGAACGCCGGAGCCGCGAAACAGATTCACTATCGAATTCCCGCCGAATGCGCGGAACTCGGAGACGATTTCGGGGACGTAGGCAGAGTGGTTGGGCGTGTTCTGCTTGTAGATGTCGCTGGTGCTCAGTGAATTCGTTTCGGCGTTGACGATGTACGCGACGAGGGGCTCGAGCTCGTCGTTCTTGCAGCCACAAAGAAGCCGCGAGAGATCCGGATCGAATCCCCGCTCAGCCGCCCCCGTGTCGTTCTTCTCGTCCATCTCGCTCGCACCTCCGCGGGGCCGCCGGCATGCGCCGAGGCACTCCATTGGAGATGGTACATGGTCTACTAGTTCGTCGCACTGCGCGACTCGACGAGCTTTTCTACTCGGCGTGGCTCGCCCCAGTTTCGGAAGTCGTCTCGGCGGACGCCTTCGCGCGCGGAGAGAAGCGCGAGACCTGAGCCAAGCTGCACTCGCAGAGAAGGTCGGATTGAGCGCCAACTACGTCGGCGTCCTCGAGCGCGGGCTCAAGCTGCCGACGCTCGACACGCTCGCAAAGCTCGCCAAGGCTCTCGACGTCGGCCTCACCGAGCTGCTCGAAGAACCGCGAGACCGAGACGTGTGGATCGACGAGGTTGCGACAGTTGCGGCCGGCATTCCTCGCGCACAACGCCCCACGGCGCTCGCGGTCCTCAAGGCGATCGCGTCGGCGAGATAGCCAGCGGGGGCGCAAAGCGATTCCTACGGGAAAGACTGCGAGGGGAGCCGCACGACCCGAGCCGCGCGTCGGCCGTGGTCAGGGCGAGCTCTCGAAGTCCCTGAGCCAATCTCGCAGCGTCTCCCTCGAGACCCCGAGAGAGCGGGCGATCTCCGCGATGGTCTCACCGGCTGCGCGCCGACGGACGGCATCGGGCAGCAGATGCCGGCGCCGTCGAACGTGCCGGGTCGGTGTGGCGCTCGTGGGGGGCGACGGGAGGCCGCCGAGCTCGATGCCGACGACGGTCCCCCGCGCGCCTGCGGCCTCGGAGGCACGGTCGATGGCCGTGCGAGCCGAGCACGTCTCGATGACGAAGTGCCGGCCAGCGGCGGCGATGGTCCAGCGGGTTCGCGGAGACGCACGCCGGCGTCGTGCCAGAAGCCCGTCGCTCACGTGCACGCATGCGCGACGGCGCACCCTCGG
>JANXMC010000584.1 GCA_025354825.1 Myxococcales bacterium | reverse complement strand
TCGCCTTGGCGTCGTCCTCCCGATGGGACATCACGAGCAGGAGCCCGGGCGCACCCGGTGGGCGAACGAGCTCCAGAAGAAGCGCTGCGCTGTCGAGGTCGCCCCACTGCACGTCGTCGGCGTACAGCACGAGGGGCTGCCGTCGGGCGAGGGTGCCGAGGAGATCGCGAAGGGCTAGGAACGCGCGGCGACGCGCGCTCACGGGGTCGACGATCGCCTCCTCGAGGACGTGGCTGATCGAGGGTACGCGCCGAAGCACGGGGAAGACGCGAGCCAGCGCCCAAACGTCGGCGGGGAGCTCCGGCGCTTCGTCCCGTTCCGTGAGGCGTAGGAGGTGCCGGCTCAGCGCATCGATCAGCGTGTCGACGGCTTTGTAGGGCACCGACTCGCGCTCGTAGGCGCGCCCCCGCAACGTGACCGCTTCGCGCCGCGCGACGAGGCCGTCGAGAAACGCGTGCACGAGGGTCGACTTGCCCATGCCCGAGGCGCCGCGCACGAAGACAGCGACGGCGTGCCCGGCGCGCGCCGTGTCGAACGCGTGGTGAAGCGCCGCAAGGTGCGCGTCCCGACCGACCAACGAAGGCTCCGCGAGCGGCTCGGACGTCGTGGGCACGGGCGTAGGCGCGACGCTCGCGCGCTCGCCGAGGCGCCTCAGGATCTGCGTGGCGGAGGGGCGTAACACAACGTCGCGCTCGAGGAGCGCGCAGCACAGCGACGCCAGATCTTTCGGGATGCCGGTGGCAAGGTCGCTCGGATCCGGGGCGCGGAACGCGTTCTTGTCGGTGAGGATATCTAAGCCGCTCCCCACGAAGGGCGTCCGGCCGACGAGCGCCTCGTAGAGCATCACGCCGACGCTGTACCAGTCGCTCGCCGGAAGCGGCGGCTCGTCCGTCGCCTGCTCGGGCGCCATGTAGCGGGGCGTGCCGCCCGCGGCCGTCTCGTCGAGGTCGTCGTCGAAGAATCTAGGGAGCGACGCCGCGACGCCGAAGTCGAGGATCGCGACGCGCCCCTCGGGTGTAACGAGAACGTTGGACGGTTTGAGATCGCGATGAAGCTTGCCGCCGGTATGGAGCGCGTGAACCCCCCTCACGAGCTGCAGCAACGCGCTCCGTAGCCTGGTCATGTCGGCGGGAGTAGATGGCCTTCGGACACGTCGGGGCGGCGCGTTTGAGTCGGCGTCGGGGCGGACAGGCCGGTCCGGGCGCGTCGTGTTGTCGTCGTGGGTCGTGGGCGCGTCGGAGGGCGACGAGGCCACGCGCGCCCCTCCCCAAACGTGGGCGACGAAGTCCACGCCGCGCACGAGCTCCATGGTGAAAAACGGCCGGCTCGGGTCCGTCGCGACGAGCTCGTGGAACCTGACGAGGTTCGGATGCTGGACATCGCAGAGCGCGCGGAACTCTTGCTTGAAGTGGTAGAGGGCGACGGGGCTCACGTGGAGCAGCGTCTTGAGCGCCACGAGCGCACCGAGCTCGCGATCGAACGCCTCGTAGACGACGCCCATCCCGCCGCGCCCGATCACGCGGACGACCTCGTAGCGCCCCGTGCCCGCCCACGGCGCATCGTCTGCCTGGACCCGTTGACTCGCTTGGTCGCTCTCCTCCATGGGCATGGGCTACGTCGACGGTACCAGAGACCGGCGCGCCCGCTCGTACGGCGCGCATCATCGCGCATAACAGGAAATAAATCTTGTCTGAATTTACGTTTTTACGCAGTCTGCGAGTCCGCGAGGGGGCGGGGCGTCGCATAAAATTGCGAATTCCTCTCGCTCTTTCCACCCGATGATCGTCGGTGAGCGACACCAAATTTGACGCGATTCGTTGTCGAATTAACGACGCACCAAGACGAATACAGATCGCAGTACGGTCGCCACGCCACCCCCGTTTATCGATTCGTCGACGATGCTCGAATGGCATTTGCGAAGGGTCGCTTCGGCCTCAAGATAAGGTCGCGAGCGACGGTGTGAGACGCGTGCGCGGTCGTCGCATGCGTGTATTGCTCAAGAAGTTGGGGGTGGTGAAATGAAGACCGATAAACCCGACCTCGGCCCGTATATCCCCATCGCCAAGCTTGGCGGAGGGGGCGCGGCGCAGGTGTTCCTCGCCGTGCGATCGGGACCGTCGGCGGTTCGCAAGCTCGTGGTGGTGAAGTGCATGAGGGCCGAACAGTTGGACGACCCCACCTTGGTAGGGATGTTCCACGACGAGGCGCGCGTCTCGCTGCAGTTGAATCACCCCAACTTGATTCACACCTACGAATTCTTCGAGCACGAGGACGTTCCCTATCTCGTGATGGAGTTCGTGGAGGGGCAGCCCCTCCATCGAGTCCTTGGGACGCGCGGCAAGGTGGCTCTGTCGTCGGCGGCCAAAGTCCGCATTCTCGTAGACGTTCTCGACGCCCTTCACTACGCCCACGGGCTCGTCGGGATCGAGGGGAAGGAGCTCGCCATCGTCCACCGCGACGTGAGCCCCCAGAACATCATCGTCACCTATGCGGGCGTCGTGAAGCTCGTCGACTTCGGCATCGCGAAGTCGTCGGACATGCGCCAGGTGACGCAGATGGGCATCTTCAAGGGGAAGGCTAGGTACGCCTCCCCAGAGCAAGCGATGGGCGCAAAAGTCGATCCGAGGACGGACATTTTCTCCGTCGGCGTTCTGCTTTGGGAAGCGATTGTCGGCGCGCGCCTATGGGATGACGAGACAGAGCTCAAAGTACTCATGCGTCTTTCGCGAGGGCAGATCCCGAGCGCCCGCGACCCGAAGCTCGGCATCGACCCGGCCATGGTGGCGATTCTGGAGCGCGCGCTCGCGCCCCGCCCCGACGATCGCTATGCCACGGCCGGCGAGATGAGCCGCGCCTTGTGCGCATACCTCGCGGAGTCGCCGGGTGGGAGCCCACGGCTCACGGATATTGGGGACACCGTCGCCGCCGCGTTCGCAGACGAACGTCGAAACCTTCGCGCGTCCCTCGAGCTCCAGCTGGCCGCGCTCAACGAACAGGCCTCGAGGTCGACGCTCCCGACACTCGCGTTGCGCGCAGTGGTCGATGCCCACGGAAGCGTGGGCGGAGTCTCCGAAGGTCTCGAGGGTACGGCGAGCACGCCGGCGGCTGCACGCACGGTCTCGACGCGCGCCGTCCCGAGCGCGCCCGTGGTCCGGCGACGGTGGGCGCGCGCGGTCGTCGCTACTGCCGCCGTGGCTGTCGTTCTGCTCGGGATGCGCCGCTCGCTGCGAAGCTCCGAGACCTCGAGCCGAGTCTCGCCGTCGCTCGCGGGCAGCATCGCGCCCGCCGCTCTGCCGCCTGCTGCCGCATCGACATTGGATGCGGCGGCGCCACGCGAACGCCGCGTCGAGCTGTCCGCAACACCCGCAACTGCGAAGCTTTACCTCGACGACGTGGAGCTCCCGACGAACCCGTTCGTCGACCGCCGCGCGCTCGACGACGCGGAGCACGTCTTTCGCGCAAGGGCGACGAATTACCACTCCGAGCAGCGTGCCCTGCATTTCAACGACGATGTGAAAGAGGTCATCACGCTGCGGCCTGCGGCGCCTCCCCCCCCGCCGCCTCGCCGCGCGTCCGGTGTGCCCGCCGCCTCGCCGACCGCGATGCCGATGCCCGCGCCGTCGCTCGCGCGGCCGACGCCCCCACCCGCGAACCATCACACCATCGACGAGCAGGACCCCTACCTGGGAGCCGCGAAGTGAGGCCCGAAGGTCGCCGCTGCGCGCGACTTGCCGTCGTGTTGGCGGTGGGCGCAACCACCTGTTGGACGTCGCTCGCGGTCGCCGGGGACGACGCTGCGCCCGCACCAAGCGAAACCGCTTCGCAAGCATCCGCGCGCTTCAAACGTGGCGTGGAGTTCTTTCGCGACAACGACTACGAGCCCGCGCTCTCCGAGTTCCGTCGCGCCTACGCGTTGCAACCCAGCTATCGCGTCCTCTACAACATCGGACAGTGCGCCTTGGCGCTGCACGACTACGCGAGCGCTCTGACGGCGTTCGAGGAGTACCTGCGCGACGGCAGCGGAGACGTGCCCGACGACAGGCGCGCACTTGTCGAGCTCGACCTGACCCGGCTGCGCGACCGCGTCGGCACGTTGCTCGTGAGCGTCGATGAACCGGGCGCCGACGTTCTGCTCGACGAAGCGCCCCTAGGCCGCTCCCCCCTCGCAACGCCCGTCCGCGTCAATCCGGGGCGCCACCGCATCGCTGTGGGGCTCGCCGGCCTCGCCCCTCAAGTCCGCGCCCTCGATGTCGCGGCGCGGGACCGCGTCGCCGTAGCGTTCGTCCTCCGCCGGCCCCCTACGCCGCCTCCGCGCGCGCCCGTCGCCGTGGTCGCGGAGCACAAATCGCGGAACCTGTGGGTGGCGTGGGCGAGCACGGGAGTCCTCGCAGCCGGAGCCGTGACGGCCGGTGTCGTCGCCTTCAATGCCCGCGACGCCGCAAAGCGCGACATCAGCGTCGTCAACCCCGACCAGAACGCCCTTCAATCCCATCGCGCGACCATGCGCACGTCGAGCGTCGTGGCCGATATCGTCGGAGCAGCGGCGATCCTCGCGGGCGCGACCACGCTGTATATCACACTTCGGCCCGTGGAGTCGCCGCGCGCACAGCCGTCCGTGGCGTTCGGCCCCCGGTCCATTCAGCTGACATGGATCATCGAATGAACCGAGTCTACAAACGGGGCAGCGCGAGAGCGCGAACGGTGCGCCATCCTCGCCGGATAGCCTCGACCCTCGGGCTCGCAATGCTCGTCGCGATCGCGTCCGCTCCCAGTGCCTGCTCCATCACGCTCCGTGCCGACGCGACGCAATGCCAGGTCGACGACGACTGCAAAATACGAGGGGGCGCCTTTGCGGCGAGCACGTGTCAGCTTGGCTTCTGCCGCGCGCCGGTCGCGCCAACGGGGGAGCCGCCCCTCGACGCGGGCGCGACGGACGCGTCGAGCCTTGGACCCCTTGCCTGCCTCGACGACCCCACGACGCCCGGTGCCGTCTCGGAGTGGAATGCAAACCTGCTGGTGTTCGATCCGGAGAATCTCGAGGGGGAACGCTTGCAGGATCCGACAGTCAACGGTGGGTTTTACAACCCACGAATCGGCACCACCGCGAAGCTTTGCTCCGTGCTCGATGTCGCCTGCGCACGCCCCTACGCAACGGCCGTTACGGATTCACAAGGAAGGGCCTTCTTCACGATCCCACCGGGCGCGTCCGTCTACCTCGAGCTGACACGCGCGGATCTCTTACCGCTCCTTTACTATGTACGACCTCTCGGCGGCGGCGTGACCAACGCCCATACCAACAACCTCACCACCGGGCAGCTCACCCCCAGCTCGTTTCAGCTCTTGGCGAGCGCCGGCAACGCGTACACACCCGATGGCTTCGGGCCCGACGCGAAGTATGGTCACGTCCTCGCCTTCGCGGGAGACTGCACCGGAGCGCTCATGGGAGGCACGTCGTTCACGGTCGACCACCCGGGGAGCGCGACAGTCGGGTTCTATCTGCGCGATGGACTCCCTAGTACGACCCAAAAAGAGACCGACAAGGGAGGCGTCGCAGGCTTCGTAAATTTGCCGACAGGCAGCCTCACAGTCACAGGCGACGTTGCGGCGACAGGGCGAGAAATAGGGTCGATGTCCATTTTCATTCGACCGGGTGCCGTCAGCCTCGTCGCGATCTGGCCGTCGGTCTGGTACCGCAACTACGCCGTCGCGGGAGATCGTCCTCGCGAGAGCTCAGATCGGTAGCGCCCTGTCCTCCCGCGAGAACGGTCCAGCGAGGGGACGCGCGCTATCACCGAGATGCTTCGCACGCGCTCGATGGCATGGCGCGCAGCAAACGGCTCGTACAACTGAGAAGTAGCTACCCGTTTTGCGAGGGCTCGGGCCACGGCCCTTGGTTCGGATCGTTCAACGCAGCGAAGGCGGCTTTGGCGGAGCGCTCTCGTTCTGAATGCAGGACGCGACGTCGAAAAAAAAGAAGGCGAGGAGGTTTTCACCGGGCTTTAAGGCCGAATTGCAGCCTGCCGGGTAGGTTGCATCGACCTTGTCGCTCCCAAGCTGGTTGATGTGGGCGTCGATGTGAACGCCCTTTCCGCACTGCTTCTCTGCGGGTAGACCCGCTGGCACATTGGTTGTAAAGACTCGTGTTCCCGCGTTGGGATTCTCCGAAGTCGCCCACGTGAGCGCCATTGCCGGATCGGTAGAGCGGACATTTGCGTAGACTACGTCCGGTTTCAGCTTTCCTGGATCTGCGGGCGGCGTCGCCCCCACGGCGCTCAGCCATTCGACGAGCGCTTGGCCTTTGGGGAAGGTGCTATCGAAGATCATCGGGCTTCCGCCGCCCGGTGCACCACCACGCCACGACACGGCGGAACGCAAGCTCGCTTCTGTCGAGTAGCGATACCAAGTGTACATGAAGTCCGTCGTGAAGATTCGGCCTCCCAATTCGAGGTATTCCGTCATCGCGCCGAAGGGCGCGCCGTTCGCGCTTCCCCCCTTGTTCTCGAGCTTCTCGTCGCACTCGCACGAGAGAATCGCGAGATCGTACCGTTTCAAGGTTTCCAAGCTTCCCCAAAGCGCCTCTGCCCGGGTCGCGCCAGGCGGCCCGCCGGCCGACACCTTGGGGACCGCACCGATATACGTATGAACCGCTTTGGTCGGCCCGTCGGATTCGACACCAAACTCGGACGCATCGATGCCCACCTTCGGCAGCATGCATCCGAGCTTGTCGCAGCCCCCCGTCGTAAGCGCAATTTGAGGCATGTCGCCTTCTGACCGTTTCTTCGGAAGCCTCGTCGTCTCGGGATCCGTCAAGGTCGTCGTGGTGCAGGCGGTGATGCTGGGAATCGTAATCTGTCGACGCCACTTTCCGATTTGAAGGACGACCGGGATGTCCTTCCCCGCAGGAACGTTCGTCAGCTCGAACCTCCCGCGGGAATCCGTCAACGTCGTCACGATCGGGTCGCCGGTGACGACACCACATTTGTCGCACGTCGCACCTTTGGCCAGAGGAGCGGGCTTCGAGCTCGGCACGTACACGATCACATTGAACAGAGGCAGCGTCCCGTTTGGCGCGTAGACGATGCCCGTGAGCGTCGTCTGCTTGCCGCCGCTGCAAGCTGCCTGCTGGCAACGGAGGCCCTCGCACGGAGCGCCAGCGTCGCCGTCCCCGAAGCCTCCAACGCCACCTTCCTCCCGACGCGCCGTCGTCGCGTCCGGTGGGTACTCGTGCTCATTGGTCGTCGCCGACGACGAGCCGCAGGCCGCCGCGAAGAAGCAGCCGAGCAGCGCTGCTGGGAACACGAGCCACGAAGCCAACTTCACCAGAGCGTCCTTTCCCGCGTGCGTGGGGTGCGCGCGGAGCTACGTATTGCCTGCGCAAACGCCGTGCCCGTGTGCGTGCGAGCGCCCCCACGCGGACATCGCGCGTTCGGGTTTGCCAGCCGGTGTTTCCTTTCGCGTCGAGGTCAGGTCGAGCGGCGAACGGTTTGACGGACCGAGGATTTCAAGAGGTTCGGTCGCATCGCAAGGCGCGAGCGACGACGAATGGTGAAGCATTCGAGGAGCGAGCAACGAAGGGAGCCGGCCGAAACCCGCAGAAAGCCGACGGGAGTCAAACCGTTCGGTGCTCTGGTCACCGGAACTGCTAGGCCCGCGACGGAAGGCTTCGTTCCGCGGTGAGCCCGACGACGAAACGCTTGGGCGTCTTGTCGCGGACGCGCGCGGATGACCCCCAGCGGACGGGGTTGCCGGTGGCACGGAAGCGCGAAACACGTTCGTTAGCGATCGCAGCACGTCGCGATGGGACAACGCCGTGCGAGCGGTTCGCGCGACGTGAAGGCGCTTCGGGCACGAGCAGCGGAAGCGATGCTCGTCGTTCTGCATTCGGCCATCGGGCCAGGGGATGGGCGGGCCGGTGATGCGCGCGCGGAACCGTTCTTTCCGCGAAGGCTCACACACGCGTGCGGCCGACTCGCAGAGCGCGCGGTTCGGCTCGTGCAGGAGCGTTCGGGGCGATGACGGAGCAGGCAAGCGAGGACATCCCCCGGAGCGACGTAGTCGGCAATGCGGCGGGTCGAAGCGCGCTTTCCGGGCCGCGCTACACGATTGGGAGGGCCCTTGGGGCGGGCGGCGCGGGGACGGTCCACGCGGGCGTCGACCACCTCCTCGGACGGCGCGTCGCCATCAAGGTGCTCCACCCCGAATATGCAAACGAGCCGACGCACGTCGAGCGCTTCGTCCGCGAGGCGCGGGCGAGCGCGGCCATCGGCCACCCCAACATCGTCCAGGTGACGGACTTCGTCCGCGCCGTTGGCGCGCCCCCCATGCTTGTCATGGAGCTCCTGGAGGGCGAGTCGCTGCGCTCGCTGATCGATCGCGAGGGGCCGCTCCCGCCCGAGCGCGCGTCCTTTATCGTCGTTCAGACGCTCGCGGCGCTGAGCGCCGCCCACCGCGCAGGCATCGTGCACCGCGACGTGAAGCCTTCGAACGTCTTCCGCTGCGACGGCACGCCCGTCGCCGACTTCGTGAAGCTCGTGGACTTCGGAATTGCAAAGCTCATGGAAGGCCGCGGTCCAGACCTCACAGAGGCCGGGCTCGCGCTGGGGACGCTCGTCTACATGGCGCCCGAGCAGGCGGCGGGGCAGCGTGTCGACGCGCGCACGGACCTCTATTCAGCCGCGCTCGTGCTCTACGAGCTGCTCGTCGGCCGCCGCCCTCATTCGCCCCTGGATTCCGCGCGGCTGACGACGGAACTGATGCAGCGCGACCCAACGCCCGTCGGCAAGCGCCGACCCGGGACCCACGGCGTGCTGGCGTCGCTGATCGTGCGCGCGCTCGCTCGGTCCCCGGCTGACCGCTTCGCGTCCGCAGACGAAATGCTCGCCGTTCTGATGCCGCTCGCGCGGTGGGCGAACCCATCGATCGCGCACGAGGCGCCCCCCTCCGAAGCGCTCCCTGCGCAACGCTCGGCGCCAGCTACCGTGCCGATGCTCGCGGTCGTGCCTAGCGCGGGTATCGCAACGCGACGCGAGCCGCCGCAGCCGCCTGCGCGGGGGGCCGTCACGCGCGAGCCGTCGAGCACGCCGCCATTGCTCTCCGCGCCCGAGGGCGGGCGAACACTGGTTTCGAACAGGTCGGCGTCGGCGCGACGCACGGCGCCGGCCACGGTTGTCGTGCCCCGCGGCGCTCTTCTCGCCGTGGCGGCAATCGTCGGACTCGGAGTCTTCTTGTTCGTCCGAGGCCGCACGGCGAGCGCGCCCAGCGGCAGCGCGCGTGCTCTGGGCCCCGCACCCTCCGCCGCCTCCGCCGCCTCCGCCGCCCCCGCCGTGCCGCCGCTTACCGAGCCTGCCCTTCCGATGGCGCCCTCGGCCCACAACGCAGTGGAACGCCGTCTCGCGACGCGCGACGGCGGTACGATCGCGCCGACCCCTACGGCCGCGCGGGCGAGGCCTATGGGCCCTCCGGCGCTGACGTTCACGAGTCCGATGTCGGCAAAGTTCCTGAGCGCCGCGGATGTCGTCGCGGCGGCCGAGACGAGGCGCGGTCGGCTGAGCGAGTGCTATACGCGCGCGCCCCTCGACCCGTCGATGGACCTTGGGGCGTGTTACGTCGCGACAATCGACGACCGCGGCTTCGCGTTGAGCGTGGCGCCGCAGCACCCCGTGACGCCCGCGCTATCGAGCTGTGTGTCGACCGCCCTCTTCGGCGCTCACTTCGGAACGCCGAAGCTCGGTTGGAACACGGCGGTCCTTTGCGTCACCGCCCGATAGGGTGCCTGCGCCGGCTTAGGGCTGCCCTGCTGCCCTAGGGAGAGATCGTGACCGCGGTCTTGCAGGCATCGATGCGCAGAAAACACAGAAAACGTGGAAAGTGGAACGACGCCGCCGGTCTGCCCATCGAGACTGCGAAGAACGTTGTCCATCAAATGGATCGGCCCGAACGCGTTTACTTGAATCGCGTCGGCGCTTACGGGGTCGAGGATTGTGTTGCCTTGAAACGCAACGTAGTCCGGGTTGCCCGTGGGGCCTTCGGCGACCCGAACGCGAGCCGAACCAAAGGACCAATTGTGGCGGAATGCGAAGAAGGACTTGTTGCCGATTTCGACGTCGGCCTTGGCCGAGTGATCGAACACCGAATGATAAACGTGAAAATTCCCCGCCTCGTTCTTAAGACCAACGGTGTTCTTCTCGAAGTAGGAGTCCCAAATAAACCAGTCGAGCGCGTTGTAGTTGGTGACGCGCACCCCGGTAGGGCAACCCAAAAAAGCGGGCTCGCTTGACGACGCATTCGGCGTTACCGCCTGGCCCGTCTCCCACCAGCAAGCAGGTAATCGGGGTCTTGTCTGGGAATGCAAACCGGGGCAGGTGACGCGATGGTCGCCCCGCCGCTGCTCCCACGCCTACTGGAGAGTCGACGCAATACCGGCTATTCGACACTCAACGCAACGCATGCGCGTGGTACGCCGTCCGCGCCGAGGGATGGGTCCGCCGCCGCGAGGGCGGAGCACGTTGTGGGATCCGCAGCGGGTACGATCTCCACGACCGCGCGAGTCCCTTGAGACCGAAGCACCGGACGCGGGCGACCAAGGCACGCGCCTGGATTCGTGCTGTCGTCGACGCGCCCCTCCGCGTCTTCGCAGCTCCCAGCCTCGTTGGGAACGGTCCACGCCTGTCCCGACGGGTAGACTGCGTTGATCGCGTAGCGCCCGAGCGGGAGGCAGCCGCGCTGCACATCGCGAACGAGCTTGCCCATGCCCATCTTGACGGCAGCTACGTCGAACAGCGGTTTGCCCTCTTTGGGAACCGCTTCAGAGGGGTCGGCGCTCGGACCTGTGAGGTGGGGCGTGACGAGGACGCCACCGCGGTCGACGTGGCGCGGATCGAAGCAGACGACGGCCGGACGCACGAGCACCGTCACGTGGTCGGCGCGGTTCTCCGTAGTAGGCGATGACGACGGTGGAGAGAGCACGCTCGTGAGCAGGCTGTCTTGCGCGAGCGTGAGCCCTTGCACGACGACGATAGGCTGCGCTGCTGCGCTGCTGACTTTGCGCGCGTCGCTGCTGCCTTGCACAGCGAGGGACTGTCGATCGGCCGCGTGCCCTGGGTCGTCGACGAGCTTCGTAAGTACGACGGTGGGCCAAAGCTTTGGCACGCCTTGGCCTTCAGGGATCTCGCGCATGCCGTCGCGGAAGACGGCGAAAGCCGTGGAGTCCTTCGAGGCGACGTCGAAGTGAAATGGCTGCGCAGGGTCGGCGGCGACCGCGCGCTCGGCGTCGGGCACGCCCGCGATGAGCCGTAGGCCAGGAAAGCGCGCCTGGTATGCAGCAACGTTGTCGGGCGTCTGTACGTCTGGCGGCGCCAGAAGCTGGAGATCTTGCGGCATCGTAAGAACCGGCACGAGCTCGGGGTCGAAGGACGTCTCCGGGTTCTGGGGCGTCGGTGCCGGCGCCACCGCGGGCGCTTCGCTTCCAGCAGCATAGAAATACGGTCGCGGAAGCCCCAGAACGGCGCCCAGCGTCACGGAGACGTTGTCGCGAACGAATCCCGCGGGCGGCATCGTGAACGTTGGGATGGTATCCGCCGGCGCCCCCTCGGCGAGGGGCTGGGCGAGCCCGACGTCGACCGGGAGGAACTTGGGCGCGTAGCTCGGGTCGGCGGCGTGCGCGAGGGCGTCGGCGGTGTCGAGCGCGCCGCCCGCGACGTCTCCGGCGCGCGGCAGATTGCGAATCTTGAAGGTTGGGAGAAACTCGCCGTGCAGATCGAAGAACGCCTGGACGACGTAGGAGCCGGCGGCTGCCGGCGACACGGTGAACGGCGCCGACGCGCGAACGATGGTCGTGTCGTTTCGGTCGGCGGGGCAGTCGATGGCTTCGCCGGTAACGCGCGGCTCGTTGGCGAAGAGCACGTCGCCCGCAACGACGCCGAGGTTCAAGGCGGTCGTCGCAATACCGAGCGGCGGCGGCGGGTTCGCGCGGTCGAAGAGCAGCAAGACAGCGTTGCCGACGACGTGCCCGTCGCGTGTACAGGGCCGTGGCCCTTGATAAAGAACAGTCCCGCGGATGACGCCCGATGGCGGCCGATCGCTCGCCGATTCGTCGACGCGTAGATCGCCGCACGCCGGCACGAACAGCGCGGGCACGACGAGGAACAGCGAGGCATAGGCCAGCTCGGTTGCGGTCTTGAGGCGGTGCATTCTGTGTCTCGCTATCTAAAGCTTGTAGGTGAACATCAGCATCGTCCGCCGGTCGATGACCTGGCCGAAGGGGTGCTCACGATGAGGCGTGCCAATTGCGTTGTAGGCCATGGCCGAGACCTCGGCGTGGTCGCCCGAAAAACGATAGCCAACGCGGGCGTTCAAAAGAGAGTACGGGCTCAGTTTGAGCGCGGAGTACTCGAGGCGCTGGCGCTCGGCGTTGATGACCTGCTCGGCCCAGGTTTGAGGCGAAACGTAGTGAAAATCGATGGATCCATCGATTCCTGCCTTGGTACGAACCTGTACGCCGACGTTAACTTTATGCGTGCTCGTGCGCGCGTCTTGTTGGAGGAGAGCAAGCTCGGAGGCTCCGCACTTTGAATTGTCCTGACGAACCACGTTGAGCGTGTAGTTGCCGTAGATGTCGAGACCTTCCGTGGGAAAGAAGCGCAACCCCAATTCGCCGCCCGCCACGTCGAAGCCCTGACACGCGTTGTTGAAACCCGTGAAGAAAGCGGCATACCTGTTGGACGGCGCGTCGAAGGCGTCGAAGCCGCGCGCGATGTCTCCGAGTGTGAGAGGCCTGTTCGGCTCGAGCTCGATGATGCCGTCGACGCGATTGTAAAAGGCCGCTGAGTCGAAGGAGACGAGATCGCTCTCGAGATTGCTGTATCCAAGCTCGAACGTGAGGACGCGCTCTTCCCGAACGTGGGAGCTCTCGTCGCGACCGGCAAAGCTCCCCGCGAACGCGCCGACCGCACTGACCGGAAGCGGGATATCGAGATGCAAGTACGATTCGAGGAACGTCGGCTTGCGAAACGCGGTGGCCACGACGCCGCGCACCGTCGAGCGCGCGCTCGGGTGGACGAGGATCGATCCGCGGGGAGAGGGGATGACGCGCTCGAGAAAAGGCACGTAGTCGAGGCGGAGGTCGGCCACGAGCGCCAAAAAGCGGCCGAGCTTTATCTCGTCGTGCAGAAAGGCCGCCTCGTGGTGCTCTGTTCGTGTTCGATCCAAAAACTCCCACTCCACGGACTTGAAACGGTACGAGACGCCGATGTGGAGATCGTTTGCCACGCTCGGCCCCAGCGTGAGCTTCGACACGTACTGGAGCTCGGCGTCGGCTACGTCGACCCGCGGCGATGCCTGCAGTGCCAGCTGGCCAACGTAGGCGACGTTGTTCCGTTGGTCGGGCGATTCGTAGTGGTTCCAGAACGTCCGTAGCTTGATGTGCTCGGAGTCGAGCTTGGCCGTCAGGTCCGTGACCGTCAGGTCGCGCAAGACAACGTCACTCACAGGTCCAATACCGAGGAGCTCCGTGTCGCCCTTCACGAGGCTCCCGCCGAGCGCGACGCTCACGGTTTTTCCGAGCCGTCGCACGCCACGAAAGTCGAGCCGCACCGTTCGCTGCGACGTGGTCTCCGACCCCGACGGCAGGGTGACGTCGACCCGGGCGGGCGAAACGTCGCGCGACCAGCGTGCAACGTAGTCGTACCCGGCCCCGAAGCGCCACGCGAATTGGCCTTCGCGACCGGTAGCCCAGAAGCTGCCGTGGGTGGTGTTGCGATCGCCGTACGCCACGCTCGCCCCCGACGGCCCCTCGCCCGGAGCCTTCGTGATGATGTTGACGACGCCGTTGAACGCGTCGGCGCCGTAAAGAGCCGAGCCGGGACCGCGCACGACCTCGATGCGTTCGATGTCTTCGACGCCCACGGACAGCGCGCTCCAAATAGTTGAACCGAGATTGTCGATGTAGACACTGCGCCCGTCGACCAGGACGAGAATCTTGTTGGACAGGCGTTGGTTAAAGCCGCGGAGCGATACTTCGGTCTGCGCCCCCGTAGACTCTAGAATATCGACGCCCGCGAGCCTTCGGAGAAGCTCAGGAATCTTCACGATCCCCGAGAGTCGGATGTCCTGCTCGGTGATGATCGACGTGGAGCTCGGTGCATCGAGGGGGCTCTGCGCGGCGCGTGAGGCGGTGACGACAGTCTCCTCGAAGACGTCCTCGCCCTTGCCGCGCTCGATGCGAACCGCGTCGTGCACCTCTGGATCACCGGCAGCGGCCGCCGCGCCCTCTGCGGGTTTCGCCCGCTGCGTGGGACCCGTGGGCTGAACGACCGGACCCTTCGTCGGGTCTGGGACAACCCCAGCCCCCTGCCCGAGAGGCGTCGGTTGCGGCTGCGCGGCGATGGCCGCCTGCGCGCGCTTTAATCGCGACTCGAGATTCTCTACGAGCCGAGCGGTCTCATCCCGGTCAGCCGGGTCGCTCTCCATGTACTTACGAAAGTTGGCAATCGCTGCTTCGAGATCACCAAGCTCCAAGCACGCGCGACCAATGTTGTAGAGAACGCTCGGGTGCGGCAGAATTTCGTAGGCGCGCTGAAGCTCTGAAATAGCTTCTTCGTAGTGGGCACTTGCGACGAGCCCCATTCCTTTCCTGAAGTGCGCCCGGGCCTCCGTCCTCGCGTCGGCGCTCGCCGTGGCCGCCCAAAGCAGCACCGCGCCCGCCGCGATTTTCGCACGGATCCCGCCCGCTCGTTCTCTTGTCCCCACGCGCCCCCCGCTCGTTGAACGACACGCGTCGTCGCGAAAGCGCGACGCTCGCATACCCCCCGTGGCGCCGAGATTCTCACAATCGTGCCTTTGGACAAGACAAATAAACGAGGCCTCTCAACTCACGCGCTACGCAGACTCACATTCCTTGGTGCCTCGCCTGTCGTTGGCATATCGGTGGCTAACGAGGGACGCGATAAAGACGTATAGAGCGCATTGGCCGATTGCGTGCTCAACCGGGCAAAAACACGGAGCGAACGCGCGCTCGTAATTCGACCTCACGACACAACGGCGATTCGGCGCCGAAGGCTCGTGCGATTAAGCGCGACGCTGCGCCGCCTCATGGCCTCGCGGCCTAAACCAGCTCTCCTTGTCGAAAGAGTCATGTGTGCTCGTTCGTACTTCTGGCGACGAGCCGAAGTTCATTGAGGCGATGCACGATTGGCAAATGCAGGCAGGCCGTCTCGCCAGAATCGCGAGCCCGCCGTTTGGGGACTTGGCACCGGAGACGCGAGCTTCTACGCCGGGTACACTCCCGCCATGTCCGCGATGAGGGATGCGCCGCTGGTCCTCCCCTCCAGGTTCGAGGTCGCGTCCGTTCTCGGCGAGGGTGCCTCTGGCGTCGTCTACGCGGTCACGGACGTCAAATCGGGTATGCAGCTCGCCCTCAAGGCTCTCCGGCGCGACGACCGGATGGACATCGTCGCCTTCAAGCGCGAGTTCCGCTTTTTTCGTTCGCTCCATCACCCCAACCTGGTGCGTCTCGAAGAGCTCTTCGAGCACGGCGGCCGGTTCTTCTTCACGATGGAGCTTATTCCGGGGGAGGATTTGCTTGCTCACCTCGGCGCCGAGCTGACCTGGTCCAAGGCGCGCGACGCTCGCGTCCGAGACGCGTTCCGCCAGGTGGCCGAGGCCGTCTCGTTCGTCCACGGCGCGCGCAAGGTTCATCGGGACATCAAACCGAGCAACGTGCGCGTGGGGCACGACGGCCGCGTGGTGCTGCTCGATTTCGGCATCGCCGCCGATCTAGATCGAATGGACCGCTCCGGGATGGTGGGGACACCCGAATACATGTCCCCAGAGCAGACGCTGGACGAGCCCATCACGCCGGCAACGGACTGGTATGCCGTGGGCGCGATGCTCCACGCGGCGCTCACGGGAGCGCCCCCCTTCACGGGGACCACCCATGCCGTCCTGGAGCGGAAAATAACGGAGAAGGTCACCTTCCCGCGCGGGAACAGTCCCGAGGTGCCAGAGGATCTGGCGTCGCTTTGCGAGGAGCTGATTCGCCTCGAGCCGTGTGAGAGGCCGACCGGCGCTGCCGTCCTCGCTGTGCTCACAGGACATGCCCGGCGCCCGCGCCTCGCGGTGGACGCGCTCGTGGGGCGTGAGCGCGAGCTCGAAAGGCTGCGCGCGGGGCTCGCCGCGTGCGAAGCGGGAGGGGCACGCGCGCTGCTCGTCGAGGGGGCGTCGGGCCTCGGCAAGACAGCGCTCGCCACACGGTTCCTAAAGACCGCCACCGACGCGGGAGAGACTCTCCTCTTGCGAGCGGCTTGCCACGAGAGCGAGTCCGTACCCTACAAGGGGCTCGATCCGATCCTCGACGACCTCGCGACCCTCCTCGAGTCTGAAGACCCACGCGTCGCGTGCGTCCGCGGGATGGTCGCACTCGATGTCCTCGGACAGGTTTTTCCCGCCCTACGAAACGCTCGCGGCCCCGCGTCGACGGAAGTCATGGCGGAGAGGGCGCGCGGTCGCGAGCAGCTTCTGCAGGCGTTTACGAATGTCATCTCCACACTCGCTTCGCGCGGCACCCTGATTCTTTTTCTCGACGACATGCAGTGGATCGATTCGGACAGCCTCGAGGCGTTCGTGCGCCTGTTTGCGACGCCCGGCCCGATGCAGCTGTTCCTCCTCGCCACGCGCCGCCCCCGTCCTTCAGAAACGCCGGAGTGGCCCATCCCTTTCGAGGTGCTCACACTCGGTGAGTTATCGGCGGACGCGGCAGCGACCGTGGCGCGCGCCATGGGCTGCGAACCGGGCCGCATCGCCGCGGTGCTCCATCAGGCCCAGGGTCATCCGTTTTTCCTCCGCGCGCTCGTCCGCGCTCAAGAAGAGGACGGCGAAGAAGTCGAAAGCCTCGATGACCTCGTGCGCGCCCGAGTCCGTCGCCTGCACCCCTCCGCCCAGCGGCTCCTCGAACGAATCGCCGTTGCCGAGCTTCCCACGGGCATCGACGCCCTTGCCGAAGCGTGCGACCTGTCGCTTCCACAGGCCCGACGTGCGCTCGACGATCTCGAGCGCGCGAGTCTGGCACGCACCATCGGGGAGCGCGAAAGGCCGGACGTCTTGCCCTACCACGATCGAGTTCGTGAGCCGGTCGTCGCGTCGCTGCCGGCCGATGCGCTTGCCGAAGCGCACCTGCGTCTGGGCCGCGCGCTCGAAGGACGTGGCGCGGATGCCGAGCGACTGCTTCGCCATTACCTTGGCGCCGGGGAAACCGAGCGAGCGCTCGCGAGCGCATTGCGCGCCGCGGAGCGCGCCAGCCACGCCTTCGCGTACGGGAAAGCCGTTACGCTCTACGAGACCGCAATGCGCCTCGCAGGCCCGGGGGAGTCGTCGGCGCGCACCGCGTTGCTGCCCCATCTCGGCGACGCCCTTTCCGGCGCGCGCCGCGGGGGCGAAGCAGCACGCTGCTTCATCGAGGCTTCCTCCTCGGCCAGCTCCGATCGTCGCATCGAGCTCGAAAGGCGAGCGGGCGAGGAGTTGACTCACGCGGGTCTTTTCGACGAGGGCATGGTCTACCTACGCCGCGTCACCGACGCCCTCGACGCGCCGATATCGCCGCGGCCCTTGCAGTCGATGTTGGTGGGGCTTCTTTTTCGTGTCCGCTGGTTCGTGCTCTTTCTGCTTCGAGATTACCCTCGCGCGAAGCTCGCGCACCGGGACGCAAGCGACAGGAACATTTCCAGAGCGGAGGCGTACTGGACGGTGTCCGCAGCGCTGTCGCACGTCGATACGGTAGCCGCCTCCGAGTTCTCGGCGCGGCAGCTCCTCCTCTGCTTGCAGATCGGCGAGCCGTATCTCCTTTCGCGAGCGATCGGTCTCGAGGCGGCGTTTCTTGGGACGTTGGGGGGCCCATTCCTCACGTTCGCACGGCACACGTTGCGTGTGGCGCGGGCCCTGGTCACGACGCCGCCGCGCCGGGACGCGCTGGCATGGCTCGATATGGTCGACGCGTTCCTCCTCTTTTTCGCGGGCGACTTCGCGACCTCGATGCAGCGCTTCGACTCCCTCCGGGCGGCGAGCTTGGAGGGTGGCCTCATGGATCAACGCATGTACGATCTCTCCATATTGTGGCAGAGCATCGCACTGCTTCATCGCGGTGAGCTCACAGAGCTTGGACCGCGCCTGGAGGGGTGGCATCGCGACGCGGAAGAGCGGCGCGACGTGTCGCTGAGCGCCATGCTGAACGGCGGCGAAACGAATACATACTACCTTCTCACTGCGGGCCCCGCGGCTGCGTGGGACCGTCTTGAGCGCGCACGGCCCTACTGGCTCACGGGCTCGTTCACCATGCACCATCTCATGGGTCTCCTCGCCGAGATCGCTATCCATCTCTATGAGCGCCATAGCGCGGAGGCCCTCCGCGCCTCCGAGTCGCTTCTTGCCGAGTACCGACGATCAATGCTGTACCCGCTCATCGCGTACGCGCGCGCCCGGGCGCTCTATCTGCTCGGGTGCAGCCTCGTGGCGTACGGACTCGAAATGCAAAGCGAGAGGCATCTGCGACGTGCGCTATCGCTTTCGCGAAAGTTGTCGCGCCTCCGGCTGCCCTACGCGCACGTCGCGGGAGCGCTTGTTCGCGGCGCGGCGTACACGGCGCTCCAGCGCCCGCGTGAGGCACGCGAGGCGTTCAAAGATGCCGAGACCCAGGCGCGTGCGCACGGGCTGCGCCTGCACGAGGCGGTGGCGATCATGAGAGGTGCGGAAGGCGATGGCGCCTCGGACGAAGGCGCGCGCCGCATGTTCGAGCAGGAAGGCGTTACAGACGCGCGCTCCGCGGCGAACATCTTCTCACCGGCGCGGCGGAGTTAGCGGGGATCGCCGAACGCGCCCTTAGCCGCCTTCGTTCCGGGCGCGGGTTGGGGTGACTCCCTGCATGAGTGAGCATTGCAAATACGCCGCCCGAGCAGCGAGTAAGTAGCTCGCCATAAAGGCGAGGTCGACGAGGGCTTCGAGTCGCGACAGCTTCGCGTGGAAATAGAACTGGGCGAACACGATATCGCCCACGCAAGAGAGTGTGATCGACAAGAGCAAGGTCGCCCAAACGCGCCACGCGCGACCGCCGCGCAGCACCCTCACAGTCCGCGCGAGCACGAAAAGCGCAATCATCGCGATGCCATCGAGAAGTGGGTAAACGGCGTTGAGTGCGCGAACGAGAACCGAGCCGGGCATGCTGGCGATCGGCGTGACAAGTGCGGCGATGGCGAGACTGACGCCAAGCGCGAACGCGACGACGCCCTTCTTCGACGTTGTCCCGACGGTGAACCCGCTCTGCGCGTGGGCACGCTGAATCGCGATGAGGCTGCCGATCATCACCACGTAGCCCGCGAGGTAAAACGCGTCGCCCAGCGAGGGGAGTGGCGCCGCGCGGCGAAGGATTAGACCGTACGTCGAGAAGACGACCTGCCCCAATGCAATGAGTGCGAGCCACGCCGCGAATCCCCGCCACGCTCGGGCGGCGGGGTTGCCATCCCCGAACCGTTCCGCCGCTCGGCGCGCGTAAACGAAACCTGCGATGAGCGCCGGAAACTCTACGAGACTCGATACCCAACGTAACGCGTAGTCGCTTACGAACTGGTAGATTGCCGCGGTTGGAACGACAGCTCGCCCCAAGAGGACGGCAGTGAGCATAAGTCCGAGGGCGCCGAGGGCTCCTTTTCGGATTCTCGCCGTCACTTCACACCTCCGAGCCCAAGTCGAACGTGAACCTCGAACAAGGTTTGCTCAGCGGCGGCCTTTCCCACGAATACAGCCAAGCCCGGCGACAGCGCGCGAAGCAATGTCGCCTGCTCGTCACGGGTAAGGGGCGCTTTCAACCCAAGGCGCGCCGCGATGCCCTCGACCGAGGCTCGCGCCATCGTTCGGCCGAGATCGGTCGCGAGCGCATCGACGATTAGCGCCATGGGGTCGGCGTCCTTCACTCGAGAGCGAGGGTAACGCGCCCGAGGGCTACTCCGAGTGCAAAAGCAGAGGATCCCGACGCCAAGCACTCAGGAGCCGTAGCGCCGTCACGTTGGGCTATCGCCCTACGTCAGAAGGCTGAGTGTTCTCATCGGGGTTGGCTTCTCAGCGGCGGTTCACGAGCTTCGTTGCAGGCTCGGTCCACGCCGCGGCGGCGTCCTCCCACCCCGCGATGGACGTGGCTACGCGCGCGAGCGCGAGCGCCCCCGAGGTCGCGATTCTCAGCGCTTCGGGCAGGTCTCGGCGCGCATCGAGGCGCCCCGTGACGAAGCGAACCCCCGCCAGTACGTGTCGAGCGTGACCAGGGGTCTCGGCGACCCGCCGCTCATGTCCTAAAATGAACCCTCGGCGACGAGGCCACCGCCACCCGGCGCGACGTGCGCGCGAAGCGTCGCCGTCACGCGCGCGGCGGGCGGCGAACCGACCGCGGTGGCCGGCCCGCGCGGTCGCGTTGCAAGAAGGACGATGCCCCCGCCCGCCAGGACGAGGCCCGACGCGACGAGAACCGTAGACAGCGTCGCCGCTCGTCGCGCGTCCGAAAGCGAGCTCTCGGCAGACCGATCCGTGCAGGTAGATGCCGGACACTTCGTGCGGACGTCGTCCCACGTAGAACGCGCGGAGATACCGAAATAGCCGCCCACCGCGAGGGCCGCGCCGCCCGCGGCGAGCACGGTCCACGACGCAGCCGTGCGCGCTACGGAGGGCGTGCCCGGTTGCACGAGCGGAGGCGGAACCTCGCCCGTGAGGTGCGGCGTCGCAGCCGGCTCCGGGGGGAGCTCGGGGACCTCGACGTCGACGCGCGCGCCGGCCTCGCGCACGGTCACGACGAGCGTCCACGGCGCGCGCTGCGGCGCGGTCACGACGAGGCGGTGCTCGCCCGGGTCGACCGGCATCGCTGTTCCCCACGCGGGCTCGCCGAGCAGAACGCCGTCACGGTGGATCGCCAAGCCGACAATCGACGTCGCGCCCGGCGAGAGCGTGACCCTCAAGAGAGGAAGCCTGGGCTCGAGTCGCGCCGCCCCCTCGCGCGCGAGCCTCTCGCGGTCGTCACGCCCCGCGGCGCGCGCCTCCGCGATGACGGTTCGATAGGTGGCCCACGCGGAGGCGATCGCGCCGTCCTTCTCCAGACAGTGCGCGAGGAGGAGCTGCGTCCCGGTCCCCGGATCGAGGCGTTGGCTCTCCGCGAGCTTCGGGCATGCGTGGTGGAAGTCGCCTGCCTGAAGGAGCGCTTTCGCGTCTCGGAAAAGCATCTCGGCGGCCGCAGGGTCGCGCGCACCGCCGTCTGCCAACGCCGCCCCAGGGAGCAGAACGAGCGAGGCGCCCAGAGCGACCCGCAAAAGCACCGTGCGCGTCATGGCTCGCAGACCCCGGGCGCGCGGCAGGTCCCCTGGGCGCAGGGAGCCGTGCTCGCGCAGAAGGCCCCACCGAGCGACAGCTCGACCTCGCCGTCCTGCCCCGCGGTGGAACCGTTGCTCGTCTGGACGCCCGCGGCACCGCCGCCGACGTCGACCGGGCAGCTCGTCGTGCGCCCCTGGACGAGCGTGCGCCCACCCCCACCGCCGCCGCCGGGTCCGGCGAAGGACGTCGAGCCGTCGCCTCCGCGCACGCTGACGCCGCCGCACGTGACGTCGCCGGTGGCGCGGATCAGCACCGCTCCGCCCGCGCCGCCGCCGCTCCCGCCGTTGTCGGTGTCGACCTGCGCTCCCGCGCCGCGCGCGCTCCACGTGCCCGCGCCACGCACGCTGGCCGCGCGTACGACGATGGCGCCGCCGCCCGCGCCGCCGTGCATGTCACGCGCGTAGACGTCGACGTGGCCTGCGCCCCCTCCCCCGCCCAACGCGAGCGCGTCCGCAAGCGAGTACGCGAGCGCGGCGCCGCCGACGCCGCCAACGGGTCGGGCGCCGTCGTAGGACTGCCCTCCGCCTCCGCCGAGGCCCGCGTGACCTCCTCCGCCGCCGCCGGATTGGCTGCAGTTGCCTCCGCCCCCACCGTTCGCGTTGCGGCCCCGTCCGCCCGCACCGACCACGGCGAGACCCTCCCCTTTGGGCGCAAAGCCATCGGCAGGAGCGCCGTCGATCGTGCCGGCGGGACAGCCGTTCTTCTCGGCCGCGACGAGCCCGCCTCCGCGGAAGCCGGCGCCACTCGCGTCGATCGCCCCCTCCACGTCGATCGTCCCCGTCGCAAACGCGATGACGACGCCGCCTTTCGTGCCGTCCCAGGGTGCGGGGACGATGCTCGCCCCCTTCGCGATCGTGAGGTCGGTGTACTCGGGGACGCGGATGATTTGCGTCCCGGCTTGGAAGGCGCGCGACAGCGCGGCGTCGAGCGTGACGTCGGCGCCGTTCGCGCTGACGACGCGCGCGAGCTGAAAGCCGCCGACCGACGCCTGCGGGAGACTCACGCTGGCACCACGTCCGAGCGCAGCATCGAGCCCGACGGTCGGGAGGACGAGCACGAGGGCTCCGATGGGAACGACCGTCGCGTTTGCGAGGCTGAGAGCTCTCGCGCCCGCGGCGGCGGCTGCGGTGAGGCTCGTGTAGCTGTTCACCACGACGCCGCTGGTCGTGATCGTGCGCGCGCCGTCGCGACCGTTCCCGAGGCCGTAGGCGTTGGAAACGGTATCGACGATCGGCCCGCGGCCGTCCGCCGCGTCAACCAGAGCCCCGACGTCGTCGCGCGCGTTCGCGTCAACGGCGCCCGCGTCTGCGCCCGCGCCCGCGTCGATCGCTCCAGCGTCCTCGGCGACGCGGTCACGGAAGTCGATCGCTTCGATGCCGACGAGCGCCCCGCACCCCGCGGCGCAGCCCGCGGCGACGAGGATCACGGCGACCCCAGAGGCTCGATGCCCGCGCGCACCCATCTATTTTCGATCCTCTGTCGCGCTCTCAATCGTCGTGGGCGGGCGGCTCGAGGGCTCGCGGCTCTGGGCGGCTCGGCGGGGGGCCGGCAAGGCGACGCGACGGGGCGCGGGCGCAGCCGCGGCATCGCGGAATTGGCCGGCAGCTTCACGCGTCGTCGGACCCACCGACGTTGCAACCGCGACGTCCGCAAGCGCGGGCGCTGGAGGCACCTCGGGTGCGGGTACGGGTACCGGCGCAGGAGTGGACGGCGACCCGGGCGACAGGATGGGCGCGCGCTCGCTCGTGCGGCCCGCGGCATCGCGCGACGCCGTGCGCCCGATCGCAACGCCGAGCGCTCCGGCGGTGGCGAGGAGGACCGCGGCGCCGAGAACCGAGAGGAGAACCGCGGCGCGTGTGCTCCGCCTCGCGCTCACCGGTGGATGAACGGTCCGCGTGACCTGCGCCGCGACCGTCAGCGTTCCGGGCTCGGGCCGGTCGGACGCACGCGCGCTCCCGGCGGTGGCCTCGGGTCGGACAAGCACCCTTGCCGTCGCGGAGAGCTCCACCGCGACGGCGATAGGCTCCACCGCGCGAGTCGGCGGAGGGCCTACCGCGTCGAGGCGCGCGAGCTCTTGCCGGAGCGCCTCGTCGCGGGCGTCCAGCTTCGGACCGAGCAGCGCTTCGATGCACCGCGCGACGTCGCCGGGGCTCGCGAGGACGCGCGCGCCCTCGCACGCCTCCTCGAGCGCGTCGCCGAACGCTTTCGCCGTAGGCGTTCGGTCCTCCGCGCGCGGCGCGAGCGCGTTCGCGACGACGCGCCGGATCGCCTCAGGGACGGCGTCGGGAAGCGGAGGCACGGCGGTGCCCGACGCGAGCGCCTGGAGGACCGCGAGGTCGGTGTCGCGCTCGTGGACGTGCGCCCCGGTCACCATGAAGTAGAGCACCGCGGCGAGGCCCCAGACGTCGACGCGGCGATCCCCTGGGGCGCCCACCGCCTGCTCTGGCGACATGAAACGGATCTTCCCCTTGATGCTTCCGGACGCGGTCTCTTCGGCAAGGCGCCCGCGCGCCTTCGCGACACCGAAGTCGATCACCTTCGTTGTGCCCGCCCGCGTGAACAGCACGTTCTGCGGAGAGACGTCGCGGTGCACGACGCCCAGAGCGCGCCCCTCCGCGTCGCGCAGCTCGTGAGCCGCGTGAATGCCCGCGGCCGCATCTACGATCGACCGAACGAGCACGGCGAGCGGCACCACCTCGCCTAGCTTGCGGGCCGCCCGATCGAGCTCACGAAGCGAGCAGCCATTAACCCATTCCATAACGAAATAGGGAATGCCTTGGCGCTCACCCAGATCGATCGTAGCCGCGACGCTGGGGTGGTGGATCCGGGACGCGATTCGCGCCTCGTCGATCATCATGCGCTTCATTCGCTCATCGTCGGCGAGGTGCGGCAGGCTCATCTTGAGCGCGACGAGCCGCTCGAAACTGTTCTGTCGGCGAAGGCGCGCAACCCATACGGCACCCATCCCGCCCTGCGATAGCGGGCAGACGAGCTCGTAGTCGTTCGCATAGTCGCCCGGGCGGAGCAGCACGCGATTCCTCCAGCCTAGTTAGATAGCAGCGGCGATGCGGCCCAGCACCCTCGTCCGCGGGTCAGAGACCAACGTACACCGCGAGTCTCGCCTATGCGCGCAATGGCGCACGCAGTCGTCGTCGGCTGCGCAAATGGGGTCGCGTTGCGTCACGACTCGGTACGCGCTGCGGCACGACGGGGAGGGTCGCGCGACCCGTAACGCTCACGTCCGAGCCCAAGATCTTCGGCTCAACGCGCAAGGCTTAGCGCCGGTTGCCCACGCCCCGCGCGCCATAAGAACGCGCAGACGATCATGATGAGTCCGAGGGCGAGAGCGTCACCAGCGCCGCCGCCGACGCGAGGCGCGGACCGGTGGGCGACATGGAACGCGCCCACCAGCGCCGCGACGAGCACGCCGGCGAGACCTTCGCCTGCGACGAGGCCCGACGCGGCGAGCACGCCGCAATTGCCGTGGTCGCCCCCGGCGGCTCCACGCGCCCCGCGGGCGTCGGCGAGCGCGCGCACGCAGCCGCCAAGAAAAATCGGCGCCATCGACGCGAGCGGGAGATAGACGCCGATGGCGAAAGCGAGCCCGCTCACCCCCGCAAGCATGGCCGTGAGACTGATGCCGACGCCCGCGAGAACGAGCTGCACCGGAAGCGTCCCGGCAAGCACGCCTTCGATGATCGTCTTCATCAGGGTCGCCTGCGGCGCGGGGAGCTCCGGAGAGCCGAAGCCGTACGCCTTGCCGAGGAAGAGCAGCGTCGCCGCCACCGTCCAGCACGCCGTCGCCGCGCCGATGTACTGCCCAAGCTGCTGCGCCGAGGGCGTTGCGCCGACGAGCTGGCCGGTTTTGAGATCTTGTGCGATGTCGCCGGCCTTGGAGGCCGCGATGGCGACGATGGCGCCAACGATC
>JANXMC010000551.1 GCA_025354825.1 Myxococcales bacterium | reverse complement strand
AGGCCGTCTCGGGAACGAGGGGCGAGTAGTTCACGCCGAACGACTCCGAGTCCGCACCCTCGACGACCGCGGAAATGGCCATGGGGTTGCGCGCGATGAGCGACACCGTCTTGTCGCCGAAGTTCGGAACGACGTGACGCTTGATGTTCGCGAAGGGGTGCTCGGCGTAGACGATCCAGGGCGATGCGCCGACCTTCAGCTCCGGAAGCTTCGTGAGCGTCTTGGTGTCGTAAACGAGCACGCGGCCGGTGTGCGCGTGGGCCGCGTAGAGGATGCCGTCCTTGTCAATCTGCGCGTCGGCGAAGCCGCTCTCGTCAGGAGCCTCGGTCGGGTGGGGAGGGCCGTCGAAGCCGTCGAGAACGATGGTGCCGTCGATCGCCATCGTCGTGAGATTGACCCGTGTGATGTGGTGCGCGCCGATGTTGGCGACGTAGGCGTACTTGCCGTCGGGCGCCCAGCGAACGAAGTGCGGCGTGTAGAAGCCGTCGAGGCGTTTGATCTCGGTGTCGGTCACGGGGTCGACGAACGAAACGCTGTTGTCGAACTCGTTGACGATGCCGAACATCTTGCCGTCTCGGCTGAGGGAGATGTGTGTCGTCTCCACGCCGAGCTGAATGCGCTTTTTCACCGTGAGCGTTTTCGCGTCGATGACGATGCTCTCGCGCGTGCCTGGGGAGTCGACATAGACCTTCGAGAAGTCGGCATTGAGCTCGGCCATGTGATCGCCGAGGCCGCACGTCGTCATGGAGCCCATGATCGTCATCGAGTCGAGATCGATGACGGTCATGGTGTCGCTGTCGCGGCTCACGACGTAGGCGCGGTGCTCGAGCGGCGTGCTCGCGTTCGCGGCGACGAGCGTCGCCGAGGGGACGCAGCCGTTTGGCGCGCCCGGGCCGTCGGGCCCTTGGGCCTTGTCGGAACAGCCGGTGAGGGAGGCGATAGAAACGAGAGACGTGAGCGTGGCGACGGCCGAGAGGGCGAGCGAGATGGAGCGCATGGGGAGCACCTTCCGAGAGCGCGCCGGCGCGCTTCGAGAGAGCCTTGGGAGGCTTCCTCGAGAAAAAGCGCGCACGACGAGCGCGATGGGACACAGAGCGAACGAATTGGCTCGGGTGAAATCCGCACCCGGACGCCGATGAGAGACGAAGGCGGAAAGCCTCCTTTCTTACGGCGATGCGGGTAGGTCTCCTGGCTCGTTCGGTGCGGCTCGGTATCGAGCTGCGTCGTCGCTCTCTTCCTTCCCCGGCGGGCTTCCATGACAGAAGCTACCGAGTGGCTTGCGAGAGTGACGCCTCACATACAGTGGCGGGACCGCGCCGGCATTTCACCGGCTTCCCTGTTACGCCCTTGCGGGCACCCCATCGTCTATTCAGTTTTCAGGGAATCCGTGAGCGAACGCCGGCATGAGTGCGTTCGAGCCGGCGTGACGTCAAGTCCTTTCGGCCGCGCGGAGCTCGACGTAGAGCTCTTCGACTTTCGCGCGAGCCCAAGGCGTTCGGCGCAAAAATGTGAGGCTCGACTTAGTCGACGGGTCGATCGAAAAGCAGTTGATCGAAATGCGTGCGGCGAGCCCGGGAAACCCGAGCTTGGCCACGAGGTAGTCGAGAATTTGCGCAAGCGTCACGCCGTGAAGCTCGCGTAGCAAGTGGCCGTCTTCGGCACGTGCAGCACGAACCGGCGGCCGCTTGGGTGAGTCGTTCGGAGGCATGCGCCTCGACATCCTAGTGGATGAAGGGGCTCGCCGCCGCCCTATCCAAGTCGCGAATCTTCGGCCTCCAGACTGGCGTCCGCCACGCCGCCGTTTCATGGGTTTGCGATGGGCGCGCCACCGCCCCATCGGGTGAAGGTGGACACGTCAACGTCTCGCCGAAGGGGTATGACACGTTTCGTGTTCTCGGCCCGACGCGCGTGGCCTATCTCGATCTCACGGGGAGCGGCGTCGAGACGATTGCCCATCGAGGAGACCCTCGCGAAGTACCGCGAGGAGAAGAATGGACTCAGCATCGACGGCATTCCAGGCCTTGGGGAATATACCAATCGCGGCGGCGCACCCACCGGCGGGTGAGCCTCCGTGCCGCGATGGCGGTCGGTGTGGGAGAGCCTTTCGTGAAAGCGAGCCCTCGCGAAACGTGCACCTTCGTTCCCGCGCGCGCGCCCGTGTACCCTCGCTGTCGACGCGACGGGCGACGCACAGGGGGAGGGATGGCGGGGGATTCGGCGACAACGCACGATGCGCTTCTCGACGCGGTCTTCGGAGCGGCGGGCGCGGCGCTGTGCCTCGTCGATTCGAACGGGCGAGTCGTCCGCTCGAACACCGATTGGCAGCGATGGACGAGTGCCGCCGATCCCGGCGTAGTGCGAGCTGCGCTCGAGCAGGTGCACCGTCGCCCCGAGCGCGTCGTTCCGATTGCGCGCCACGAGCTTCGCGCGGAGGCCTGGGAAGGCCGCATCGACCCCGTGCCGTTCGGCGGCGGGCGCGCCTATCTACTGTCGGTGCGGCCCTCGCCTCGTAGCGCCGAGCCACCTCCGTCACGGGGCGATACCGTTTACCGCCTCGCGTTCGAAAACGTTCGCGACCTCGTTGCCGTTCTGGAAGCCGAGCGCGATGCGAGCGGAGTCATCGTCGACTGGATCTACCGAGAAGCGAACGGGCAGAATCTCGAAGTCTTCGGGCTCACGCGCGAGACAATGCTCTCGACGCGCCTCAGTGAGCTTTATCCAGATGGGGCAGCGCGCGTCTCTGAAATGTGGTCTCGCGTCGTCGCGACGGGGCAGCCGTGCGAATACGAGGCGAGCTTCAAGAGTGCCGAGTTCATCGTTCGCATCTTCCGAATCGACGCGAACACAATTGTCAGTACGTCCCTCGACATCACGTCCCGAAAGAGGACCGAACAACGTCTGGCGGCCGAGAGAGAGTACCTCGTGGACGTCGAGCGCCGGTTAGAATCGTCGCGCGCAGAGCTTCTCGAGCTCATCGAAAAGCTGCCTATTGGCATTTTCGTGAGCCGCGCGGGCAAGGTCATTTACGCCAACCACGCATTCACGCAGCTGCTTGGCTACGACTCCCCCGGCGAGATCGTCGGAATGGGGCCTGAGGAAATGCTGGTCGCCGACGAGCACGAGGCGGGGCGCGCATACGTGCAGTCCGCCGATAGGCCGACGCGCGCACTGCCTGGCCGCGAGTGGCGCGTCCGGCGCCGCGACGGGCAGGTGGTGACGATCGAGTCGTCGGGCACGCGGGAAATCGAGCTCGATGGCAAGCAGTCGGTCCTCTGGACGGTGCGCGACCTCACCGAGCTTCGCGTTATGCAGGCGAAGCTCATGCAATCAGACCGGCTCGCCTCGGTCGGCCTTCTCGCCGGCGGCGTCGGCCACGAGATCAACAACCCCTTGGCCTTCATGACGGCGGCCATCGAGTTCGTCGACGAGACGCTCCGCGAGCTCGCGCCGCTCATCCCCGCGCCTCAACTTCGCGAGGTGACCCAAGCCCTCGTCGAGGCGCGCGCGGGGTCGGCTCGCGTGAAGCACGTCGTCAACGAGCTCAAATCGTTCTCGCGAGCCGACGCCGAGACGCGCACCGAGCTCAATCTCGAGAAGGTTCTCGATACGTCCGTGAGCATGGCCGCCTTCGAGATCAAGCACCGCGCACGCCTCGTTTGCGACTATGGCGTCGCGCCCCTCGTGCTCGCCGACGAGGGGCGCCTCGGACAGGTATTTCTCAACCTGTTGATCAACGCGGCCCACGCCATTCGCGAAGGCGCGGCCGACGCCAACGAGATCCGCGTCGTCACGAGCACCGACGACGTTGGTCGTGCCGTCGTCGAAGTGCACGACACCGGCTCTGGCATTCGCCACGATCTCGCGAGCCGTGTCTTCGATCCGTTCTTCACCACGAAGCCGATGGGCGTTGGGACGGGCCTCGGCCTCTCGATTTGCCGGAACGTCGTTCACGGGCTCGGCGGCGAGATCACGTTCGAGACCGAGCAAGGCAAGGGGACGGTCTTTCGCGTGCGACTCCCGCCGGCGCGCGCCGCGAGCGTTGTCCGCCGAGAGCCTGCGCGCATCGACACCGCCGAAAAGGCGCGCCGAGGCCGTGTTCTCGTCGTCGACGACGAGCTCTCCGTGGGGAACGCGCTTCGCCGCATTCTCGCGGGTGAGCACGACGTGGTCGCCCTCACGAGCGCGCGCGACGCCCACGACCGCATCAAAGCGGGCGAGCGCTTCGACGTCATCGTTTGCGATCTCATGATGCCCGAGATGACGGGGATGGATCTCCACGCCGCGCTCCAGAGCGGCGCCCCGGATCAGGCGTCGCGCATGGTGTTTCTCACCGGCGGCGCATTTACCGATAAGGCCAAGGCGTTTCTCACGTCGGTCACGAATCCCCAAATGGAAAAACCGTTCGACACGTCGGCCTTGCGAGCGCTGGTCCGCGCGCGCGTACAGAAGGTTTAGCGGTTCGCCACGGGCGATGCAGGCGCCAACGTCTCGCGCTGAAGAAGTACGAACGGCTGCAAAATCACGAATCGAAACTCTGCACTATGCATGCACGCATCGGCGAGCTCCGCGGGCGTTGGGCGGGCGAGCGCGCCGCTCTCGAGAAGTGATTTCACCTGGGCGGTATCGTCGAGCGCGAAGGCGATGCCGACATCGATGAGCGACAGCGTTTCCTCCAACAGGAGAAGCGCGCCGCGCTTGTGATGGGCGATGAGATCGGCCGCGGTCGCGGTGGCGATTTCAGAGGTGAGCTTGTCGCGGAGGGCGGCGCGTTCGGTCATCGTGGCCCTCTCTGCCGCACTCGGCCGGCCTTGGGAAGCCGGAAGTCTCGGCAGCCGTCGTCATGCAGTCCCCCGTCGCCTCGGAATTGCGACTGCATATCGTCCATTCGCTTTGGGGCGAGAAGACGCTCGCCTACGACGAGTACGGCCTCGAGGCTGCCGCGGCGACCGCCGTCATCAACGCGGGATACTCCGCAAACCCGCCGCCGCCCGTCCCCTTCGGTCGATCGCCCGTTCTTCATCGCCGTCTACGACGCGCCGACGAAGACCGTTCTCTTCGCGGGGCACGTGACCGATCCGTCGAAGAACTAGTGCGAGCGCGGCGCGCTTGGCGATGTAGCCAAGTCACGCAGATGGGCCTTTGGACCCCCGCGTGATTTGGCAGAGGCTCCCTCACAAATCGACTGGCGACGTCGCAGTTGCCAATGGCGAACACGCGGAGTGGAAACATCGCGGCGCCGTGCAATTCGGAACGTCGCCGGAGCCTAAATCAAGGCGGCGCGTAGCTTGCTCAATGGGTTTGTATGACCCGTTGGCTGGTAATCATCCTGACCATGACACCCTTTGCGGGCGCGTGCAATTTAGAATCGCCCGGCCTTTCGGGATTACGAAGTAGTGGTGGGCGTGGCGGCGGCGCAGGAAGCACGGATGGCGGCGTCACCGCGCAATCGACGTCGGCGCCGTCGAGCATCATGCAGCCCATTTTGCCAATCGACGGCCTCGAGACGCTGCTTCCGCCCGCCGCCGCCCACGAAGAACTTTGTACCGCCGATGAGCTTCACACGGCGTTTCCCGACGACGCCGACATGATCACCCGGTCGTTCTGCCAGGACAAAAAGCCGGGTGGTGTGATGCCAACTCCCAAAGAGCTGCTCGATTTGCAGAAGCAGCTCGGCCTCGATTTCAAAGACCCCAACGGCGGAAATGGCGTGGGAGGCAACCCCGCATTCGCCGTTCTAGCCCACTCGTCGGCCCTCACGGCGCGACGCGTTTCGACCATTACGCCTACGACCTTCGTCTTCACGCCGCCGCCCCCGGACGGTAGCAAACCGACGGGGCAGTATTCCGTGCTCGCGTTCGACCCGGGAGAGCAGTTCGTCGAGGTCGCGTCGTACGATCCGACCGCAATGAAGATGAACTTTTATGTCGTCTTCTTCGACAAGGACTGCACGAAAGCGGGCTGTTCGAACGGTGACCTTCTCACCAATACCCTTACGACGGGGTGGAGCAACGTTCGCGTCTACGAAGACACGACCGCTCTCAACAATACGATTTTCGATTGCCACGTATGCCATCAGCCGAAGGACAGCGGCGAGCCGTTTCTTCGAATGCAGGAGATCGCGGCGCCGTTCACGCACTGGATGAGCCCCCAGACCGAAGGGGGGCGCGCGCTTCTCGCCGACTTCCACGAGGCGCACCCCACGGAGGACTACGGCGGCATTCCAGCGACGCTCCTCGATAAATCCGACCCGAGCAAGCTCGCGGCGCTCGTCACGCAGGCGGGCGCCGGCGCCCAGCCGAATGCATTCCCGTCGGCCATCATCGAGGCCGAGCTGAAGGCGTCGGCGCCGGGGCAGCCCGTCGTGAACGATCCGCCGGGGACGAGCGCTACATGGCAATCGCTTTACGACAAAGCTGCCGAAGGTCTCTTCATTGCGCCGCCCTATCACGACGTGAAAGCGACCGATCCGACGAAGCTCGCGGCGATGACCAACGCCTACAAATCGTGGTCCCCTGGAGGCGCGGACCTGCCCGAAATTCGTGACGTGTTCCTCGATACCGCATTACGCGATATGGGGTTTGCTCCGAAGGCAGGACTCTCCGGGCGCGGCCTTCTCGTTCAAATGTGCCAGGAGTGCCACAACGCAAACCTCGACCCGACGGTCTCGCGCGATCTGTTCCGTACCGACGAGCTGGCGAAGATGACGCGCGAGGAGCGCGATCTCGCCATCATGCGGCTGAACGTTCAGCAGACGAGCCGCCTCACGATGCCGCCGCCGCTCTTCCACACGATCACCGACGCCGAGCGCACGCAGATGATCGACGAGCTGAAGAAAGACCCTTCGGCGCCGTGACGAAGCGCTCGTCGCCAACCCACCTTTGACGCTGCCAAATCGCGACTTATGTTCCCCGCCATGACCACGGCCGTGAACAAGACTCCCAAATTGCGCGTAGATGTATGGTCCGATATTGCGTGCCCCTGGTGCTATGTCGGCAAGCGCAGGCTCGAAGCCGCGCTCGAGAAGTTCCCCCAACGCGACGCGGTCGAGATCGTATGGCGCGCGTTCGAGCTCGATCCGTCGGCGCCGCGCGTGCGCGATGCGAGCGGCTCCTACGCGTCGCGCCTCGCTGCGAAATACGGAACAGGCCTCGCGCGGGCCGAGGGGATGCTCGAGAACATGACCGCCGTCGCTGCGACGGACGGCCTCGATTTCCACTTCGAGAAGGTGCAATCGGGCAACACGTTCGACGCCCACCGGTTGATTCACCTCGCCGGTGAGCGGGGCGTTCAAGACGCGGTGAAAGAGCGCCTGCTGCACGCGTACATGACTGAGGGCGAGGCGATCGGCGAGCCGGCCGTGCTTCAACGGCTGGGCACCGAAGCGGGGCTCGACGCCAAAGAGGTCGAGAGCGTTCTCGCGAGCGACACGTACGCGAGTGAGGTTCGCGCCGACGAAGCGCAGGCCCGTGCGCTCGGCATCTCGGGCGTTCCGTTCTTCGTAATCGACGAGCGGTACGGGGTCTCTGGCGCGCAGCCTGCCGAGGCGCTCCTCGAAGTGCTCACCAAAGTCTGGCCCGAGGTCGCGAAAAAGGCCGGCATCAGCCTGGAGCCGGCGCTCGCCGAAGGTGCGGCCTGCGGGCCCGACGGCTGCGTCTGAGCGCGCGCTCGAAACGCGCATTCGTCGCCTAGACACCCGCCGACAACGCCAAGTTGCCAATCCTGCTGAAGCGCTCGCCTCCACCTCGCGAGGCGGGCGATGGAGCTGCGAACAGTCGACGTCTCGCACAGTGACGCTGGCTTCTTCTTTGCCCCAGCATGGTAGACTGCGCCGGGAAATCGGCGGAAGGGCGGGCGTATGGGTGCGAGGCGGTGGTAGTGCGTCCTACGGTAATTGCGTGGACGCTTGCCCTCGCGACAGCCTTCGTGGGCGCCCCTGCAGGTGCCGCCGAGAGTGTTAAACAGCAGTGCACGCACGCGGCCGAGCGCGCCCAACAGTACCGGTTGGACGGCAAGCTACTAAGCTCGCAAAAAGAGCTGCACGTCTGTCTACGGGCCGCCTGCCCGGCGGTGATTAAGTCTCACTGCACGAAGTGGTTCGAAGAGGTCGACGCGGCGCTGCCGTCCGTCGTCGTGCGCGTGCGCGACGACTCGGGGGTCGACCTGCCCGATGCGACGGTCACGGCTGACGGCGCGCCGCTTGCGAATTGGCGAAGTGGAATGCCGCTTCCGCTCGATCCGGGCGAGCACGCATTTCAGTATTCGCGGCCGGGCAACGTAACGCAGAAGGCGCGCGTTCTCCTGGGGACCGGCGAGAAGAACCGCGTTCTCGCGGTCACGCTCGCGGCAGTCCCCACGGCCGTCTCTCTCTCGCCGGCGCCCGCGCCGGACACCGCGGCGGCCGCAGCCTCGCGCCCCGACGAGCATCGCGCGTCGCACCACGGGCCGAGCGCGGCGACGTGGGTCGTGGGTGGCGTTGCCGTGACGGCCTTCGCCGGCTTTGCCTACTTTGCGGCGACGGGCGATTCCGATCTTCGCACGTTGCGAAGTGGGTGTGGTGTCGCAAGTCGCTGCGCCCAGAGCGACGTCGACGCGGCCTGGCGCAAGTTGGTATTCGCGGACGTATCGCTTGGAGTTGGGATTCTCGCGACGGGAATCGCCACGTGGCTCTTCTTCGGCACTCGGGGGTCGTCGTCCGACGCGCCCGAAGCGGCCCCAGCGTCGGTCGGCACCCTGCGCGTCGTCCCCACGCTGCGCGGCGGCGGCGTCGTTTGGGATGCGAGGTTTTAACGATGGGTAGGCGCCTCGTACTCGTCCTCGCCGCGGCGTTCGTGCCAGCGTGCACACTGCTCGAATCGCGCGACGGCCTGGTGGGGTCGAGCGATCCGCTCGCCGCCGTGCCGACGGGAGGGGCCGACGGGTCCGTCACGACTCGTGACGACGGAGGGGGCAACGACAGGCTTTCGCCGCCTGGCGACGGCAACGGCACCGGCGACGCTGAAGATGCGGCGACGACGATAGCGCGCGACGCAAACGCCGCGGCCGACAGCTCGACGACCGCGACGGTCGACGCGTCCGACGCCGCGACGGGGCCTGTCGTTCTGTACACCGGCCTCCTCGCTCCCACGGGAATCGCGCTCCACGGCACCGACGTCTGCTGGGTTGGCGGGCCGCAGCCTCGCGGCCTCTTGTGCGCGCGAAATTCAGGCGGTGGCGCCGTTCGCAATCTCGATGTCGACAGCGACAATTCGTTCCTGGACGACGCGTTCGATATCGCCCTCGACGACACCTATATTTACTGGAGCAACGGGAAGAACAACCAAGTCGTCAAGCGGGCCATCGCGGGCGGCTTGCCTGCGCAGTACTTCTCGGGCGGCTCCCGCCTCGCGTACATCGTCATGCGCGGAACAACCATCTTCGCGACCGATTTTCTCGATTCACCCACGGCCGCCGCCGGCAACATCGTTTACGGCCCAATAGGCACAAGCTCGATGGTCATCTACCCCGGCGTCACCCACGCCGCGGGCATTGGTGTCCTCAATGCGACGGTCTTTTGGGGGCGATCGAACCCCGACGCCCTCGTTTTCGGCCCCGATACGGGGAACGCGGTCATCACGACGGTGCCTTCACCCGGTGGCGCCGTCACGGGTGTTGCGGTCGATGCGAACAAGGTCGCCTATTTCATCGCAGGCAATCAGCGCATTTACCGATTGCCGAGAAACTCTACGACTCCCGAGAAGATCTACGAAGCGCCAAGCGCGTTTGGCGTGAGCGATGTCGCGGTCGACGACACGTACATTTACTGGAGCGAGCACGACACCGGCCGCCTCCTCCGAAGGCTGAAGTGAGTATGGCGAAGAGCGCACCATTGAGTGATCTCGAAGACGCGCGGCTTCGACGGCCGACGCGCCGATGCGCCCCGCGCGCGCCTTGGGCGTGACCGATCGCGAGATTGATGCACTCTGCAAAGGAGTACTGAAGGCTCTCGCGAAGGGGCCCAAAGGGTCCGACGAGCTTCGCGAGGCCACCGGCGATCTGTCGCGGAGCCTCGGTGACGAGGGGAAAAAGAAGGGTGTCTCGACGACGATGCCCTTGGCCACCGGTCGCCTTCAAGCCGAAGGCCGTATTCGGCGGATCCCCAAAAACGGCAGACTCGATCAGCAGCGGTACGACTACGAGCTTTGGGAGCCGAGCCCCCTCGCGAACGCGACCGCCGCAAATGCCGCCGACGACGCTACCGAGCTCGCACGCCCCTTCTTCGAATGGGCCGGCCCCGCGACCATGGGCGAGCTTCAAACGTTCATGGGGCTTGGCGTGAAGGCGAGCGCGGCGGCCGTGAAACCTCTCGGCCTCGTGGCGGCGGGCGATGTTGGCCATGGGGCGACGCGCCTTCTGCTCCCCGACGAGCGCGCGGCGTTCGACGCGTTCACGCTCCCCAAAGCGGCGTCGTATGCGCTCGTCGGTAGTCTCGATTCGATGGCGCTCTTACGCGGCGATGTCGCGTGCCTCGTCGCGCCGGAGGATCTCGACTGCAACGTTGCCCTCGTGAAAGGGGCGAACAGAGTCGCGGCGCTCTCCGAGCTTCCGAGCCACGCGATTTTCGATCGCGGTCGCCTCGTCGGGCTTTGGGAATACGACGTCGACGCGCAGGCGATCGTGTTCGCCCTATTTCGTAAAGCCGCCGATCCGAAGGCCCTGGCTGCGGCGGTGAAGGCGACGGAGGCGTTCGTGCGCGACGAGCTGGGCGACGCGCGCTCCTTCAGCCTCGACAGCCCGAAGAGCCGCGGGCCGCGGGTCGACGCGCTTCGGAAGATAGGGCGATAGGGGCCACTACCGCGCGCGCTACCGCCGCAGCGGTTGAAGGCGCGCGTAGCTCAGCGATCGCCAGACCCATTCGAGGGGGCCGAGGCGATACCGCGCCAACCACGCGTGGCTCACCACGCACTGCGCGGCGTAGATCGCCACGGTGAGCGGGATGCACGCGGCCGTGCCGACGTGCCCAAGGAGGCCGAGCCCCCAGCCGTAGAACAGGAAGGTGCAAATGACGCTTTGAGAGATGTAATTCGTAAGTGGCATTTGGCCGACAGGCGCCAAGAGCGCGAGGCGCCGCTCGCGGGACTAACGCTCGCGCGTTTCGATGCGCCCGTCGGCGTGGCGCGCGAATCGCGGCTCGTCGCGTCCGTGCACCGGATCGTCCGACGGCCATGGCCAACCGCCGAAACGAGTTTGTTGGTAATCCGAAAAGGCCTGCTGGATCTCGGCGCGACTGTTCATCACGAACGGGCCGTGTTGCGCCACGGGCTGGGCGATGGGGCGACCTTGAAGCACCAAAATCTCGCACTCGTCGGCACCGGCGACGAGCGGGCACGCCTCGTTCGCGCGCACTTCGACGGCGAGCGATCCGTTGAGATCGCGCGTGCCGATGCGCATGGCGCTCCCGCGGAAAAAGTACAGCACGCGGCGGGTGCCGGCCTTGGCGGCGGGAAGCGTGTACGCGGCGCCGGGCTCGAGGCGAAGGGCGTAGATTGCAACGTCGGTATCGGGGCGCGCGGCCCACGACTTGGGAGGCGGCGTCGGGGCGCGTACCTCGCCGAGGGCGCCCGCGATCACGGTGACGTGGGCGTTGCGCCCAGACTCGTCGGCGAAGGCGACGTGGGGAATGTCTTCGCGCCAGAGCATGGTGAAGTGCGGATCGACGAACTTGTCCTCGCTTGGGAGGTTTAGCCAAATCTGAAAGAGCTCGAGGGGGTTCGGCTTTTCGCGCTCGAGAAGCGGGAACATCTCGGAGTGAACGACGCCGCGCCCCGCTGTGAGCCACTGCGTGTCGCCGCCGCCGAAGCGAGCGGCTGCGCCGAGGGAATCCGAATGATCGATATGCCCACGACGAACGATCGTCACCGTCTCGAAGCCACGGTGCGGGTGCTGGGGGAAGCCTGGCACGACGTCACCGTGGTACATGCGATATCCGTCTTTCACGACGAAGTCCTGCCCGAGGTTGCGCCCCGCGAGGGAGGCGGCGGGGCCCATTTTCTCGTTCCCCGCCGGGTAGGCGTCGTCGTGGTGGACGCAAAAGAGGAACGGGTCGACGGTCTCCCAAGGGAAGCCGAGCGGGAAAGTGCGGAGGACGAGGTCGTTCACGGACCACAGCATAGCGCGCCCGTGAACAGCTGACGGAATCCACGAATCCGCGGAAAGGAAGCGTCTTCACGCTATCTCCGAGTCGAGGAGCCTTCGTGCCCGCGTCAGCGAGGGGCGCGCACGACGGCGGTATTCGTGAGTCGCTCGTGGAGCCCGCGATGCTCGTCGGACAGCAGGAAGAGCAGCGCGACGATTCCGAACGGAGGGCAGCCGAGAAGGGCGAAGAGCGACAGCTGCAACGCGATCGCGCGGGCGAAGAGAGCGCGCATCGAGGCGTCACGGCCGTCGCGCGAAACGACGCGCGTATGGGCTACCCACTTGCCCATCGACTGCCGCCACACTGCGAGGAAGATCGCGTGGGGGATGACACCGGCGAGGGCGCACGACGTCAGGATGACCGCGAGCATCCTGTCGTCGACCTCGACGGGGAGATCGCGCGCGCCGAGATAGACGCCATTGATGCCGCAGAGAACGACGAACGTCGCGAGCCACGTCACGGCGTAGGCGAAGGCGTTCACCCCTTGCGCGACGAGGCGTAACCCGAGGGGCGCAGGCGCGCCGGGCCCGCTGGCGCCGTAGGGAGCAGACGCATTCTGCGCCTCGTAGGTCGCGCCGGGCGCCGCGTAGGGGTTGATAGGGGGCATGCTCACGGCGGCGCGTAGAGACTAGCCCGTGGAACCGGCATCGTCCGGTGCGGATGAGATCAATATCCCAGTTTCGATCTGCGCGATGCGGCGCAAAGGCGGTTAGCGTCGCTTGAAATGGCCATGAAGTCCCCGCCTCCCGCGCCGCGGTCGTCGCTCCTTCGTGTCGAGCCGACACCCAAGGGTTTACTCCTCGTGGGCGTCGCGCTCGCGGTGGCGTGGGTCGCGCTGAAGCTCTTGCCGGTCGTCTTCGTTCTCGTGGTGGCGATGTTTCTCGTCGGCACGTTGGGGCCGGCTGTCGAGTGGCTCGAGAGAAAGCGGTGGAAGCGCGGCTGGGCGATCGGCGTCGTCTTCGGAAGCGTGCTGCTGTTCACGCTGGCGCTCATGGCGCTGACGGTGCCGTCGCTCATCGAGCAGGTGTCGTCGCTGGTGGAGAAAGAGGCGGCCGTGCGCGGCCAGGCGGCGGACTGGCTGGGCAAATCGAAGATCACGGCGCAATTGGGAGATGCGATTCGTAATGTGCATTACGACGAGCTGGTCAAGTCCTCCGCCGCGACGGCCTTGGAGTATTCGTCGCGCGCCGCCGAAACCATGGCGTACGTCGCGAGTGCCGTGTTTTTGGCGCTCTACATTATGATCGACCGCGACCGCCTGCGCGGCGGGATGTTCGCCCTCGTGCCGCGGACACATCACATCGAGCTGTCGCGGATTCTCTTGAATTTGGAGACGATCGTCGGCGGCTACATTCGTGGCCAGGCGCTGACGTGCGCGTTCATGATGGTATTCACCTTCGTGCTGCTCGTGGCCTGCGGCGTTCGGAACGCGCTCGCCATTGCCCTCTTCGCCGGCATTGCCGACGTATTCCCCTACATTGGTGTGTTCCTCTCGGTGGGGCCTGCGCTCGCCGCGGCCGCCGCGCGCGGGCCTGTGATTGTGACGGTCGTCTTCGTCGCGATGATGGCCTACGAAGAGCTCGAAAGTCGGTATTTGGTGCCCAAAGTTTACGGCAACACGTTGCGGCTGCCGTCGTCCGTCGTGCTCTTTTCACTGCTCGTCGGCGGCACGCTCATGGGCATTCCCGGCGCGCTGATTGCGCTTCCGGTCGCCGCCGGTATTCGGATGTTGGTCGAAGAGCTGCGCGTCGCGTTGCCGGGCGAGGACGTCGACGACAGCGCCGTGCGCGCGGAGGATGCGCGCGACGAGGCCGAGTACGAGCGACGGGTCGACGGCGTCCCCGCGAAGAAGGCGGCGGCCATCGCCGTGGAGATTGCCGAAGAGCGCATCGACGCAGAGAAAACCGAGAAGAGCGCCGAGAGCGAGAAGACGAAGCGCGACGAGGACCACGCGACGTGAACGTGATCGAGCGCCTTTAGCGGCGGTCGAATTTCAGGAAGACTCACCGAGCCACGTGCCTCTTCAGCGGCACGAGGCCCGAGAGCGATGCGACCCGAGGCTGCCTAAAAGCCTCGTGATTCGCCGCGCTCCACACGCGGACCTCGCACGTCCGTCGCTGTGCCCTCGCGAGAGGGGCGGGAGTCGTCCATGCGCGTCAGGAGCGGTGTTAAGGCTGGGATTCAAGGGTCGCGGCTGGAGGCGGAGGGGGCGGACACCGCGCCGCGTGGATCGGCGACGTTACTGTTTGCATCGTAAGTGTGCGGGGCGCGCCATCGTGGCTTGGGTTCCCCGCCGAGCGCGCGCCGACATCGAGATTAGGTTGCCACGGGACTCGCGACGGCTATGCACGTTCGATGGGGTTCGGCGCCAACGCGTGGCTCGCGGTTCCTCTTCTCGCCGTGACGCTCGTCAGCACGCGGGCGGCAGGACAGGCACCCCCCGAGCCGATTCGCACCGAGGTTCGCGCCGTGGCGACCTGTTCGAACGGCGTGCCGTTTTTCGCCCGCGTGCGCGCGCGCACGGCCAACGTGCGGCCTGCAGATCCGGGCGAGGAGGCGCGCGTCTTCCGCGTCGCCGTGACCGTCGAGGGCGCGCGCTACGTCGGTCGGTTGACGATCGAGGAGCGCGGCCACGTAAGCCGTCCACGCGAGGTTTCGGCCAAGGGGTGCGACGACGTCCTGTCCGCCCTCGCGTTGGTCGCGGCGTTGGCGATCGATCCGAACGCCGTGACGACGCCGGTGGCGTCCGCATCGGCCTCGACGCCCCCGCCCGCACCCTCGACGACCGCGCCGCCTCCCGCGGTGCAAGCGTCGCCGCCGCCCGCCGCCGCGGCCATGCCCGCTCCGTCGGCGACGGACGCACCGCCACCGCGCGCGGCCGCCACGCCCGCCGCCACACCGCCCGCCGCCACGCCGCCCGCGACCGCAGGCCCGGGGGCGCGCGAGAGCACGCCTGCGCCGTTGTCGCTTCGGCCCGCGGCAGCTCTCCACCGGTGGGCGCTCGCCGCGGCGGTCGACGTGGTCGTCGCCGGGACGACGCCGCTCCCGCGGGCGGGTCTGCACCTACGACACGCCTGGCAAAGCGGCGCATCCCTCGGCGTCGCGCTCTCTCTCGCAAGCGGGAACCGCACGATCGACGTGGGGAGCGCGCACCTTCTTTGGGCGACGGCGACCGTCGAAGCGTGCCCTTTCCGCTGGGCCGTCGCGCGCTCGCTCTTCGTCTCGCCGTGCCTCGCAGGCGAGGGGGGCGCGCTTCTCGTGGGGGGGGGCGCCAATGTGCCGAGCGCGACGACACCCGCCCGCCCATGGTTTTCGGTCGGCGCCCTCGCTCGCGTCGACGTGCCTCTTGGCGAGCGATTCTTCCTCGAGGCCCGCGGCGGCGTGGCGCTGCCGCTCGTGCGTGACACCTTCTATTTCCTCCCCGCGACCGACGTTTACGAGGCCCCGGCCGTGGTCGGCTGGGGAGGAATCGCCGGGGGGGTAACGTTTCCGTGATCAAAACGGTCCCCCTCGGCCAACACCCGTCTGTGGGTAGCCTCACTCTCCTCGCCGCCGAGTCCGTCTGCGAGCAGCTGCCCGCGGCTACGACGTCGACAGCGAGCTCAGAGTCCCGGCTACGCGCACTCTTCCATGCCCACTACGACTTCATTTGGCGAACGCTCCGCCGCCTCGGGCTCGATTCGGGCCACGCCGACGACGCTGCGCAGAACGTCTTCCTCACGGCATCGCGAAAGCTCGATGGCATTCGCGAAGGGGGCGAGCGCGGCTACCTGTTCGGCATCGCGCTCCGCGTCGCATCCGATTCGCGGCGTGCGTCGATGCGACGTCGCGAGCGCCCCCTCGAGCACGCGGGCGATCCGGTCGATCCTGGGCCGCTCGCCGAGGAGTCGCTCGATCGGCACCGCGCCCGCGCGCTTCTCGATGCCGCTCTCGAAAAGCTGCCGCTCGATCTGCGCGTCGTCTTCGTCCTTCACGAGCTCGAGGATCTGGCCATGAGCGAGATCGCCGAGCTCGTGGGCGTCCCGAGCGGCACCGTCGCGTCGCGTCTTCGCCGGGCGCGGCAAGAGTTCGAAGCGATCGTGGCGCGACTCAACGCACGCAGTGATCGGGGAGGTGCGCGATGAAAGAGCTACGACCTCTCGGGAGCGAGAGCCCCAACCCGCTCACCCGTGCGCTTCTCGCCGCAGGTCGCGACGACGCGCCGAGCCCCGACGCGCGCGCAGCCGCCGCGATCGCCGTCGGCGTCGCAGCAGGTTTGGCGACCACGGCCGCCGCCGGCGGCGCCGCGGCAGGGACCGCAACGGGGACGGCCGTTGCGTCGAAATGGCTCGGCGGGCTCGGCCTACTAAAGCTCGTTGGCGCCACGGTGGTGACCACCGCCGTCGTCGTGGGCGCGGTGCACGAGCAGCGTCAGCTTCGGGCGCCCGTGTCGGCGCCGAGCACGCAGGTCGTGGCAGCTGCGGCGGTCGTGCGCGCGCGCCCGTCCATGCCCGTGCCCTTGCCCGCGCCCGCGGCGACGACGCCTCCGCAGGTCGAGGCCGAGGCCGCGCCCTCCGTGATCGTCGAGCCCACGACGACTTTTGTTCCAGCACCCCTCGCCCACACCGCGCGGAGCGCGTTGCGCCAGACGCCTCACGCCGCCGCCTCGCGCGACGTGACCGATGCGACGCTCGGCGACGAAGTGCTGCGGCTCGATCGCGCGCGCGCGAACGTCGCCGAAGGGCATCACGCGTCGGCGCTGGCGGAGCTCGCCGCCTACGATCGAGCGTTCCCAAAAGGCGCCCTCGCCTACGAAGCGGAGCTGCTCCGCATCGAGACCCTCGCGCAGCTCGGCGACGTCGTGACGGCGAGAGCGCGTGCCGAGCGCCTCCTCGCGCGCGAAGGGCACGGCCCCCTCGCGCGCCGCGTGCGTGCGCTCCTCGCTTCGCTTCCCGACGCCGTCGGCGCACGCTGAGCGGATGCGAATCCGTAGCGCTGCGCGCGTCGCCCCGTGGTGCGTGACCCTCGCGACGCTCGCGTGCGGCGCGCGCGTGCCGATCGGCGGGCCGCTCGACTCGGCATGCGACGGCGACGCCGCGACGGGCGTGGGATGCGGCGACAGCGGTGCGAGCGGCAGCGGCTCGGACGCGGGGTCCGGCAGCGGCTCGGGATCTGGAAGCGGATCGGGCAGCGGCTCGGACGCGGGATCGGGCAGCGGCTCGGGATCTGGAAGTGGATCGGGCAGCGGCTCCGGCAGCGGGCTCGACGGCGGCTGCGACAGCGGCTCCGGCGCTGGGCTCGACGGCGGCTGCACGTCGTAGCGATCTCACACTTTTGGTGATCAGTCTCCAAGGCTCACACCAATAGGAGGTGAGGGGCGCGAGACCGTGTCGCTCAGACCTCGGAACGACAGGAGAATCATCATGCGTATTCGTCAGACTTTCCCATTGGTCATGCTCGGGCTCATCACGGCTTGCTCCGGAGCGGTGGACGCCAACGGCGTCGCAAGTGGCTCGGAATCAGCGCTCGCCGCGAGCGGCGACGATGCCGATTCCGGATCGGGCACGGGATGCGGCAGCGCGTCGGGATCGGGCTCCGGAGTTGGGAGTGGCTCCGGGTCGGGCTCCGGAATTGGGAGTGGCTCGGGAGTTGGTAGTGGTTCGGGTTCCGCAGTTGGTAGTGGCTCGGGCCACGGCAGCGGGTCGGGCTCCGGCGTTGGGAGTGGTTCGGGTTCGGGCTCGGGCTATGGCAGCGGGTCGGGGTCGGGCGTTGGCAGCGGGTCGGGCTCCGGCTCGGGCGTCGGCAGCGGTTCGGGCAGCGGCTCGGGGAGCGGTGCCGCGTCGGGCAGCTGCGCCTCGCTACGCGGGTTCAGCCCCCTCACAGTCGTCGTAGGCTGATCCCATGAGCATCGTCGGAGCCATCGGTAGCGCGTCGCCCGGAAACTGCGTCGTCCTCGTCCCCGTAGCGACGCACATCGAGCCTGACTGTGAACGCAGCCTCGTGGAGCTCGAGCTGCGCGGCTACGCCGTGCGGCGCGTCTTCGGCTTCGCCGCGATCGATCAGGCGCGAAGTCAAATGGCGAGCGACGCACTCGCCGATGGCTTCGACGAGCTTATGTGGATCGACTCGGACGTGGGCTTCGACCCCGACGCCGTAGGTACGTTGCGTGCCCACGGCTTGCCGATGGTGTGTGGCATCTATCCCAAAAAAGGGAAGCGCGAGCTCGCGTGCAATCTGCTCGCAGAGACCGATCGCGTGACGTTCGGGCAGGGAGGGGGTCTCCTCGAGATCGGCTTCGCGGCGACGGGCTTCCTCTACACCAAGCGCTCCGTGTACGAGGACGTCGCGCGCGTCGGCAAGCTACCACCGTGCAACCAGCGCTTCGGGCGCGGGATGGTCCCGTACTTTCTTCCGATGCTCGTCGAAGACGGCGACGGGCATTGGTATCTCGGCGAGGACTTCGCCTTCTCCGAGCGTGCGACGCGCGCGGGGCATCGCATTCTGGCGGATACCTCGATTCGTCTCTTCCACGTTGGCCGCTATGGCTACTCCTGGGAGGACGCAGGCACCGCCGTCTCCCGTTACGGTCGCTTCGACTTTCACGTGAACCGCTGAGGGCGATCTACCATGCAAACCTCCCAAGTTACGGCGATCGCCGACGCGCGTATCCCCTTCGAAGCGTGCCCTCTCTGCGGCGTTGCCGACGCCGAAGAGATCGGCGTCGCGTCGTGCACGAGCCACCCGCTCTACCGCGCCGAGCTCCCCCCGACGATTCGTTGGATTCGCTGCGACGGCTGCGGCCACGTCTTCGCCGACGGCTACTTTAGCGACGCGGCGCTGGCGATCGTCTTCGGCAACGCGCACGCCTTACAGCTCCCAGGGCGCGAGACGCTTCACGGGCGAGGCGTCGCCGCGAAGATCGTCGAAGACGTCTCCCACGCGCGTGGGCGTTGGGAAGGTCGATGGCTCGAGGTCGGCTTTGGGAGCGGCGCGCTCCTCACGACCGCCGCAGAGTTTGGATACGACGTCGTCGGCTTAGATCTGCGCGAGCAGAGCGTCGTGAAAATGCGCGAGCTCGGCTTCGACGCGCGCCGTGCAGACTTATTGGCGTGTGACGAAGACGCTGGTTTCGACGTGGTGTCGATGGCCGACGTCCTCGAGCACATGCCCTATCCCAAGCCTGCCCTCGTGCACGCGCGCAAGCTTCTGCGCCCGGGCGGCGCGCTGTTTCTCTCGATGCCGAACATGGACGCGTTCGCGTGGCAGGAGCTCGAACGCCAGAAGAAGAACCCATACTGGGGAGAGCTCGAGCACTTCCACAACTTTGGGAGATCGCGTCTCCACGCGCTCCTCCGTGAGACCGGCTTCGAGCCGTGTCGCTACGGCATCAGTCAGCGCTACCACGCGTGCATGGAGATTGTCGCGAAGCCGGTTCTGTGAAGGGCGTGCGCGGCTAGCGGCGTGCCGGGGTCTCGCCCGCGCGGAGCATTCTCTCGACGTCGGCCGCGGCCTCGCGAACGTACGCATCCTCCGCCGCATCCGGGCGCGGATCCTTCGCGAGAAGCGCTTTCGCAGCGTCGAATCGCGACGCCATCGCACTGGCGCGTGCGCGAAGCACCCTTGCCATCAGCGCATGCGAAAGCGGTTGATGACCCGCGCTCTCGCTGTGTGCCTCGATGGCGCTGCAGGCCCCGCGGGCTCGAGCATCACTTTGATGGCGACCTCACGATGGAGCGACGGATCCCACGCTCGGTAGGCCTCTCCCATTCCCCCCTGGCCGATGCGCTCTTCGATTCGGTACCGCGCGAACGCCGAGCCGGTCGCCAGGAGCGGCGGAGCGAGTGACCGCGCGCGCGGAAGTGTGAGACCGTCGTCCGCCGCGTCGCTCGAAGGGAGCGGCTCGGTCTTGGGCGCCTCGTGATCGCTCGCGGCGGGGCCGGTGGCCTCTTCGGTCTCTGCGAACGCCACGTCCGATCGAACGCCGCCGAGCGGGGCGTCGCCCGTGGGCGCGTGCTCACGACGTTGGGGAGGACCGTTGGACATGGAACCGGCGGGCGTAGGGCAAGCGATACGCGAGAATTCTCGCGCGGGGCACCCTGTTCCGCGCCACCCGCTGCGTCAAGGTGAGAGACTTCACGGAGGCCTCCCAGGCGCTCGGGCGCGTGCGGTGTCTACTCCTCGTAAACGGTCGGCGCGGGCTCGCCCGCCGCGAGGCTCTTCAAGTCCTCTTCGTTGCGTACGACCAAGATCGAATACGTGAGCTCGTCACCATCGCCCGGTTGTGCGGACGGTTTTCGGCATTCGATGATCTTGCGAACGCCGGCGAACTCCCAACGTGTCGCGCGGCCGTTCCACGACTCATCGTCGTCCGAGCCGTCGGTGCGGCTCTCTTGTTTGCGGCCGATGACGGCGGCCTTCTCCGTCGCCTCCGCATAGTCGGAGGCGGAGACGAGATAGACGTTTTCATAAACGCCAATCGTCGCTTGGGGGAGGCCGTCGCGGAACTTCTGCGCAATGAGAACGTGGGCCGCATACCAACGCACCGTCTGCGGCTCCGACGCGGGAGAAGGGACGGTTGCAGAGGCCGACGACGAGATCGGCGTGAACCCGCTCGGCGGAGAGGAGAGATCGTTCGCGGAGTCGGACACGCCACGAAGGTACCCGCGGAAGCGCGCGAGGGGGCGGGGAAGATAACGGGAGCGTAGGGGAACGGGCGCGGGCGACGCGTCGCGTTGGGCGAAACAGTGGGCGCGAAAAGCTGCTAGGCTTACGGCGTCGAATGGACTCACTCCGGCGTGACGACATCGAGCGTGCGCGTCGCACGCCGCCCGGCGAGAAGGCGCTCCAGGCTCTCGAGCTGATGCGCGCCGGAATCGCGCTCCGCCGTGCCGGTATTCGCGCGCGAAAGCCAGAGGCCACGGAAGACGAAGTCGACCGCGCTTTGATGACGTGGCTTATCCATCGTGGCCTTTGAGTCTCCGCTCCGCGGTCTCCTCCAGGCGACGCAAGCGCTTCGCCTCGTCGACGTCGAATTTGCCCTTGTTGGGGGGCTTGCCATTGCGATTCGGGGCGAGCCTCGCTTCACGGCGGACATCGATCTCGCGGTGAATGTCGACAGCGACGCGAGCACGGAGGCGCTCGTGAGGCGGCTCCGTGACTCGGGCTTCACGCTCAGTGCGGCCGTCGAGCACACGTCGCGCGCGCGCCTCTCGATTGCGCGGCTGACCGACGCGCGGGGAACGGTTGTGGATCTCATCGCCGCGAGCTCCGGTATCGAGAGAGAGATTGTCGAGCGCGCGGGACCCGTCGCCATCGCCGAAGTCGGCGAAATCCCCGTGGCGCGCGCGGAGGAGTTGCTCGCGATGAAGGTCTTGTCGA